>NZ_BAGM01000130.1 GCF_000308855.1 Nocardia veterana NBRC 100344
GGCCGCCCGCGGCGCCGGACCGGGTCCCGGCCGATCCGAGCGCGGCGTCACCGCAGCCCGCCGCGGCCTCGGTACTCAGCGAGCGCGAACGTGAGGTCGCCGAACTGGTGCTGCTCGGGTTGACCTATCGAGAAATCGGCGCTCGGCTGTACATCTCCGCGAAGACGGTGGAGCATCATGTCGCGCGGATTCGGCGTCGAATCGGAGCCGGGTCGCGTTCGGAGTTATTGTCGATGCTTCGCGCTATGGGACACGGTTCGCTACTCGTGTAGACCCCGCGCTCGAGACACCGAAGCGAGGTAGTGAGGATGGCCACAGGGGTGGGCCTGCGGATCGCCGAGGACGAATGCATCGCGGCGATTGTCACCGGTGGCGGCGACACCGACGAGACGTCCGAACCCCTGTTCATCACCCGTGAATCGGTGCTGCACATGTCCGACGACGGGGATACCGCGCTCGGCGGCACCGCCCCGCCCGGACATACCCACTCGATCACCGGGTTCGTCCGCGCGATCGGCGATCCGGCCGGTATCCCGGTGGACGACGGGGAGGCCTTTCGGGCCGAGGACCTGTTCGCGACCGCGGCGTTCTGCCTGATCAACCTGGCGAGCGACCATCTGAACGGACCGGCGGAGTTCTATGCCGCCCATCCCGCCGACTGGCCGCCCGAACACGTCCGCGGGGTGCGCGAGGCACTGGACTACCTGGGCCTGCGGTCGGTGGTCCTGGTGAGTGAGGGCGACCTGCCGCCCGCCGACGACATCCGCGGACACGCCGGCAATGCCGCCCGAGCGGCGCTGGCCACCGTCCTGGCGACACCGGCCGGTGCCACTCCGCCCGATCCCACTCCACCCGACCCGGCCGCCGGCGACATCGCACTGGTGTCGACCGATGTCCTGCCCGCGGTGCCGGCTTCGACCACCGCCCAGGCGTATTCGGCCGCGGTCCCGGTCCAGACGCCGACGCCCGAGCCGGCGGCGACGGTCGCGGCCACCATGGCCGCACCGGTGACCGACACGGCCCCCGAGCCGAAGAAGAGCCGGCGCACCGCGATCCTGATCGCGGCGGCGGCCGCGCTGGTGGGTCTCGCGCTCGGCGGGGTCGCGGCGGCGATGATGCTCCGCGACGATCATCCGGCTCGGCTGCCCGCCACGGTGTCCGGTGCCGCCGAGGCGACCACGACGGTCACGACGACGGTCGCCGCACCGGCGCCGCCCCCACCACCGCCCGCGCTCACCACGGTGGCGCCGGCGCCGCCGGAGACCACCACCGAACCCACCACGACCACACCGCCGCCGTCGTCGTCGACATCGGTCACGCCGACACCGACCACAACCCCGGAAACCACCACGCGGACCAGCCCCACGACTCGGACGCGCACCACCACGACCACACCCGACCCGCTCGACGAAGTGCCGGGATTCTCCTGGCCGACGGGCGTTCCGCGACCGTGGAATACCGGGTCGTGATGATTTCGTAGCGAAACTCACGCTGTTGTGGCCTAAAGTGATGCGCTGACCGGTCGTTGTGGGATCTCCCCACCGGCGGCCGGTCGGCTTGTTGGTCGAGGGCTGTTGCCACCCAATGGTTTACCGCCTCAGGGTGGCCGGCACACATGTGCCTGACGAAGGGACTTCATGCGCAAGTTGGCGGCGCGTCGCGCCACGGTCGGACGCGCTTCGGTGGCACGCGCGTCGGTGAAAGCAGCTGCTGTCGCTCTCGCGTCCACTCTCATTCTCGGCCCGTGGTGGGCCACCTCGCCCGCGCTGGCCGATCCGGCACCGGCCCAGCTGCCCGCGGACAAGTTGCCGCCCGAACTGGTGCAGGCCATCGGCCGCGATTTGAAGATGTCGCCGGCGGAGTATCTGGAACGCGCGGCCCGCGCCCAGCAATTGCGCGACTACGCACGCGAATTCCGGTCCGAACATCCGGAGGCCTTCGCCGGCGCCTGGATGGGCGCCGACGGTAAGCCGATCATGGCGGTCACCTCCCTCGATGCCGCGCGGATCGCCAACTCCGCGGGGTATCAGACCCGGCTCGCCCCGATTTCGGCGGACAACCTGGAGAGTTCACTGGACCAGCTGGTCAAGTGGATCGGCGGGCTGCCGCGTGAGCTGTCGGCCGGAATCAATTCGGTCGCCATCGATTTCCTCAACAGTCAGCTCGTTCTCTCGGTGGCCAACACCCCGGCCGGACATCTGCTGAACCTGCCGACCCTGATCGCCAACATCAAGGTCGTGCTCTCGCCGGAGGGCGGCGGCCCGGTCGAACATCGCCCGATGGCCGGTGACACCTACATCAGCGCACCGACCTCGCTCGACGACTCCGCGCTGAAGTCGGTCGACGTGTGCTCGTTCGGCTTCAACAGTGTCGACGCCGCCGGCAACGCGCTGAACATCAGTGCCGGACACTGCGATCCGAATGTCGGTAAGGGCAATGCCGAGGCCGGTGTCTACCTGCCGAACATCCGCAACCTGAAGGCCAGTCAGCAGCTCGGCACCTTCGTCAAGGCCCAGCTGGGCGGAAGCACCGGTCTGGACTATTCGGTGATCAAGCTGAACGACCGGGCGATCAGCGCCGGGATGGATCAGCCCTCGGTGCGCGGCGCCAACGGCACCACGCTGACCCTCACCGGCACCGCCGAGCCGATCACCGGCGCGCCGATCTGCAAGTCCGGTCAGTCCTCCACCTTCACCTGCGGTTTCGTGGTGGCCGACCGGGTCGAGACCCAGTTGTACACCGCCGAGGGCGAATCCAAGACCGTCCGCGGTTTCGCCAGCTCCGCCTGCACCCTGGGCGGGGACAGCGGCGGCGCCATCGTCTCGGGCACCCTGGCCCTGGGCATCACCAGCGGCTCCAACGCCGCGGACGCGCCGGACTGCAAGGCCGCGAACATGGATCTCGCCCAGTACGGCGGCACTGCCACGCTGGGTATCCCGATCCGGCAGATTCTCAGTGACATCGATGCCAACTCCGGCGGCGGAATCGGCGCCGGAATCACCGTCCGTACCCGTCCGAACGTCGGCTGAGCTGCCTCGCGTCCGCCGGGGTTCGCGCGCGTTCGCGAACTTCGGCGGGCTCGGCGCGGGTGAACGCCCGGTGACGCACCGGAGTCGGTATCCGGTCTGTCCCGTGTGAGTTCGGCCAAACTCCGCGACGAGTAGGCATAGCCGCCCAAACCCCATATAGTCGCCTCATGCTCCTGCCACGCATCCGACTTTCGTCCGCCGCGGGACGTGCCCCGCGCACCCGTCTCCGTAGCGCGGCCGTCGCCGCCTCGGCGGCGGTTCTGGTTCTCGGGCCGCTCGCCGCGACCTCGTCCGCGGACCCCGCGCCCGCCCCGGCCCCGAACCTGCCCGCCGACCTGGTGGCGGCGGTGCAGCGCGATCTGAAGATCTCGCCGCAGGAGTATCTGCATCGCGCCGACGTGGCTCAGCATCTGGCGGCCTTCGCGACCACCGCGCAGCGTCAGTTCCCGCAGGTGTTCGCGGGCGCGTGGCTCGACGACGCCGGTAAGGCCGTGGTGGCGCTGGCCCCGGGCCAGGGTCTCGACGACGCCAAGAAGGCCGCTGCGGACGCCGGATTCGGCGTCAAGGACGTGGCCAAGAGCCAGACCGTGCTGCGCAGCGAGAAGAACGCCTTCCAGCAGTGGCTGTCGGGTCAGCCGGAGCCGATCCAGCAGGCGGTGCGCGGCGTGGTCGTCGACACCGTGAACAACAGCATCGCGGTACGGGTGGACAAGGCCGGCGTGCCGATGCCCGGCTTCGTCGATCCGGCGCATGTGATCGTGATGGCCGCCCCGCCGGTCGGCCCGCCGGAATCGGACTCGCAGGTGCAGCCGATCGCCGGCGAGCAGCCGAATGCGCCGCGGGCGGGCGGTGACGCCTATGCCTCGGTGGCGGGCAAGATGCAGCTGGTCTGCTCGACCGGTTTCAACGGTGTGGACCGCAACGGCGATCCGGTGAATATCACTGCCGGACACTGTGATCCGAACATTCCGGCCGCGGGCACCGCGAATGCGCCCGGCATGTTCGAGTTGCTGCCGGGCAACCACCTCGGTAGCCAGCTCGGCACCTTCCAGAAGTCGGTGCTGGGCAACCAGGACTACTCGATCGTCGCGATCGACGCCGGCAGCCGGGACCGCTTCGCCAACAACCTGGTCCGGGTGCCCGGTGCGGCTCCGATCGCGATCACCGGCGTGGCCGATCCGGTGGTCGGCGCCCCGGTCTGCAAGTCGGGTTCGCGCACCGGTTTCAGCTGCGGTGTGGTCAACGCCGTCGACCAGACCGTGCAGGTCGGCGACCGTGATCTGACCCAGTCGTTCTCGGCGAATATCTGTGCGCTGCCGGGTGATTCGGGTGGTCCGATCGTGACCGGCACCATGGCCCTGGGCATTTCCAGTGCCTCCTCGGTCGCCGACTACCCGTTCTGCGAGATCCCCAACCTGATCGGCGCCCTGACCGGCGACGCACCGCAGCTGTTCGCCCAGCCGGTGAATCAGGTGCTCTCCGACAACCCGGGGCTGCGGGTTCGCACCAACTGAGGCAGTAGTCGATCGAAGGCCCGGCAGCGATGCCGGGCCTTCGTCGTGTCCGGGGGCCTCGCACGTGCCATCCGGGGCAGCTCGGCGGCAGTATCGAGTGGTTCGGCGCGTGCGGACCTGGTGCATGCTGGTGGTATGTGTCTGGTGTTGATCGGGTGGCGCGCGCATCCGGAGTATCGGCTGATCGTGGCGGCCAATCGGGACGAGTTCTATACGCGCCCAACCGAATCGATGCGCTGGTGGTCGGAGCGACCGGGCCTGCTCGCGGGCCGGGATCTCGGTGCCCCGAACGGTGTTCCCGGGACCTGGCTGGGTTTGCGACCGGAATCGAGGCGCTTCGCCACCGTCACCAACGTGCGAGGCCCGGCGGAGGGGCGCATCGACGCCCGCTCGCGGGGCGCGCTGCTGATGGACTATCTGTCCGGCACCTCGACGCCGGAGAAGTTCGTCCGCGGAACCGCTGCCGACGCCGACGACTACAACGGCTACAACCTGGTCGTGTCGGATCTGGAGGCGCTCTGGTGGCACAGCAACCGGAGTGCGGCCACCCCGCTGGAACTGCGCCCGGGCCTGCACGGACTGTCCAATGCCGCCCTGCTCGGCTCCGCGGTCGCCGGCTCTCGCACGGTCGAGGCCGTGGCCGAACCACCGGATCCCATCGCGAACGGGACCGACGCCGAGGCGGAGCCACGGTGGCGGGTCGACACCGACACCGGCGCCGCGGCGTGGCCGAAGGTCCGCGACGGTTTGCGAGATCTGCATGCGGTGATCGGGTCGCCGGAGGTGAGCGACTATTTCGCCGTCCTGGCCGACCGCGCCGTCGCCCCCGATGCCGAGCTGCCGCAGACCGGCTTACCGCTGGAGCGGGAACGTTCGGTATCGGCCCGCTTCGTCGCGAACGATTGGCACGGAACCCGCTGCAGCACAGTGCTGTTGGTACGAGAGGACGGTCATTTCGTCATGGCCGAGCGTTCGTTCGCCGCCTTCGGCGAACCGCTCGGCGAGGTCGACTACACCGGGCAGCTCGATATGCGCTGACCGCGACCCGGTGGAGCACGGAAACGACGACGGCCCGCCTTCCGAATCGGAAGGCGGGCCGCCTGCGACCGGTGCCGGATGATCACCGGCACCGCGTCGGAAAACTACTTCGGCTGGTTGGCCTGCTGCTGCTGGCCACTCGCCGCCGCCATGGCCGCATCCGACCACTGGCTGGTGCCGTCCGGCGCCTGGATCGTGTTGAGCAGCTCCACGCCGGCCGCGATCAGGGTCGGGCCGCCGGCCACGACGGTGCCCACGATGCCACCGACACCCGCGCCGGTCACCAGGCCGGGAATGCACCCCGCCGGCAACGTGACGACGCAGCCGATGACCGCGCCGATCGCGGTGCCGATGAAACCGCCGATGGCGGTCGCCAGGCCGAACTTGGTGCCGAAATCGCTCATCGCCCGCTGGTTTTCGATCGGCGAGGCGACATCCTTCAGCACCGGCTTATCGGCCTTGATGGCCGTCTGCTGTCCCGGCTGGGTCTCCTGGACGGCAGCCACCGGAGCCGCGGCGACGGGCTTGGTCAGATCGACGTTCGCGGGCCTGTCCGGAGTCAGCTCCAGAACGGTGCCGCTCTCCTTCAGAACCGGCTTCACCGGGATCGGCACGCCCGCGATCCGGAAGTCGATCGGCATCTCCAGGGCCACGTTGCCGGCCTGGTCCTTGATGTCGACGACCTGCTGCTTCTGGTCAGGGGTGGCGCCCTGCCGCTCGACCAGCTCGAAGGTGCCGTTCTTGAGCTTGGTGACCACCGTCTTGTCGACGAGTTTGGCGGAGTAATCGATCCCCGGCTTGGCGTCGGCGGCCGGAGCCGGGGCTGGGGCAGGGTCGGCGTTGGCAGTTCCCAACGCCACGGTCATTGCGCCGATGACCATAGCGGCGACCGCAGTACCTCTGCGGAGCTTCATTCGGTTTCCAATCCGTCATCAGGGTTTGCCGCACGCAACTTCTCCGCGAGAGCCCACGCATCCGTCAGGTCGCCGATCTCGATTTCAAACCTGTCGGACCTCCCCGAGCAGTGTGAAGGTGCACACAGCAAGCAGGACGCCGTGAGCTTAGTCGAATCGACCGACCAAAAGCGAGAATTGTTATGGGACCTAACAATTCGCCGCGAATTTCCGCCCGATTCCGGCGAGGTTCAAGTAAGCCTGTCCTGGCTCCAGCACCGGATTTGCCGGGATTTACCGTGGTAGCCGACCGCGCGCACGCCAAAACCGCAGCACAACGCGTGAGAACGGTCACACCGCATGCCCGGCCGAGTCCTTCACCTGGGGGCGCCCGACCGGCGATCATACGGTGGACAGATAAGTTACCGGCGGGTAACTTACTGCCCGTTACGATACGAGCAACCACGGCGGCTTCAGCCCGGTCGCCGAAATGCTCGTGGAACCGAAGGAAGGTCGCGACATGAATGCCCTGACAGTGACGCTGGGCACGATTGGTGCGGTGCTCAGCCTGGTGTGCTGGGCGTCGTTCATCGGCGGCGTATGGAAGATCGTCAGCGCGATCCGGGTCGGCCAGCCGGCACCGGATCGCTGGCGGCCGTTCTTCCCGCGCTTCAAGACGATGCTGGTCGAGTTCATCGCACATACCCGTATGAACAAATTCCGCACCGTCGGCTGGGCGCACTGGCTGGTGATGATCGGATTCATCACCGGTGCGATCCTGTGGTTCGAGGCCTACGGTCAGACGTTCGACCCGGAATTCCACTGGCCGATCATCGGTAATTGGGGCGTCTACCACTTCTGGGACGAGCTCATGGGCATCGGAACCGTGGTCGGCATTCTGGTGCTGATCGCCATCCGCCAGCTCAACCACCCGCGCGTGCCCCAACGACTGTCGCGCTTCAGCGGCTCGAAATTCGGCCCCGCCTACCTGATCGAGGCGATCGTGCTGATGGAGGGCCTCGGCATGATCTTCGTCAAGGCCGGAAAGATCGCGCTGAACGGCGAGGGCAACCCGGCGACCGACTTCTTCACCATGCATGTCGCCGAACTTCTGCCCGCGAACGCGACCATGGTGTCGATCTTCGCCTTCATCAAGCTGATGTCGGGTATGGCGTTCCTGTACTACGTCGGTCGCAATGTCACCTGGGGTGTGGCCTGGCACCGGTTCGCGGCGTTCCCGAACATCTACTTCAAGCGGGAGGCCGACGGCGGCGTCGCCCTCGGTGCCGCGAAGCCGATGATGTCCAAGGGCCGTGCGCTGGACATGGAGAACGTCGACCCCGACACCGACACCCTGGGCGCCGGGCGGATCGAGGACTTCTCCTGGAAGGGCTGGCTGGACTTCACCACCTGCACCGAATGTGGTCGCTGCCAGAGCCAGTGCCCGGCGTGGAATACCGGTAAGCCGCTGTCGCCGAAGCTGCTGATCATGTCGCTGCGCGATCACGGTGCCGCCAAGGCGCCGTATCTGCTGGCCGGTGGCCGTAAGGATATGGGCGGCGACGAGGTCGGTCTGGTCGACGCCGAGGGCAAGCCGAACGAAGCCGCGCTGGCGAAGATTTCGGAGGCGGCCAAGGCCGAGGCCGAGCGTCCGCTGGTCGGCGGCGAGGACGTCAACGGCATCATCGATCCCGAGGTGCTGTGGTCCTGCACCACCTGTGGCGCCTGCGTCGAGCAGTGCCCGGTCGATATCGAGCACGTCGACCACATCATCGATATGCGTCGCTACCAGGTGCTGATCGAGTCGGAGTTCCCCTCCGAGTTGGCCGGCCTGTTCAAGAACCTGGAGAACAAGGGCAACCCCTGGGGCCAGAACGCCAAGGATCGCCTGAACTGGATGTCGGAGCTGGACTTCGATATTCCGGTCTTCGGCCAGGACGCGGACAGCTTCGACGGTTACGAATACCTGTTCTGGGTCGGCTGTGCCGGCGCCTACGAGGACCGCGCCAAGAAGACCACCAAGGCCGTGGCGGAGCTGCTCGCCACCGCGGGTGTGAAGTTCATGGTGCTGGGCGCCGAGGAGACCTGCACCGGTGACTCGGCTCGCCGCGCCGGTAACGAATTCCTGTTCCAGCAGTTGGCGATGCAGAACATCGAAACGCTGAATTCGGTCTTCGAGGGTGTGGAGCCGTCGAAGAAGAAGATCGTCGTGACCTGTGCGCACTGCTTCAACGCGCTGAACAACGAGTATCCGCAGGTCGGCGGCACCTACGAGGTCGTGCACCACACCCAGCTGCTGAACCGCCTGGTGCGGCAGAAGAAGCTCGTCCAGGTGAAGCCGGTGTCGGAGAAGGTCACCTACCACGACCCCTGCTACCTGGGCCGGCACAACAAGATCTACAACGCGCCCCGTGAGCTGATGGCCGCCTCGGGCGCGAAGGTCACCGAAATGCCTCGCCACGGCGAGCGCTCGATGTGCTGTGGCGCCGGTGGTGCCCGCATGTGGATGGAGGAGCAGCTCGGTAAGCGAGTCAACCTCGATCGGACCGACGAGGCACTGGCCACGTTGGACGGCGGCAACTCGCCGTCGCTGATCGCCACCGGCTGCCCCTTCTGCCGCGTGATGCTCACCGACGGTGTGACCGCGCGCAAGGATTCCGGCGAGGTCGGCCAGGGCGTCGAGGTCGTGGACGTCGCGCAGCTGATGCTGCAGTCGATCGACCGGGTCGAGCCGGCGGCGCTGTCGGAGAACCTGAAGGTGATCCAGCAGCCCAAGGCGCCCGAACCGGTCGCCGAGACCGCGCCCGCACCGGCCGCCGAGGCCGCGGCAACCGAGGCGGAGGCGGCCCCGGCCGAGCAGGCCGCCCCGGCCGCACCGGCCGCCGGCAAGGGCCTGGCGATGATGGGTGGCGGTAAGGCACCCGGCGGCAAGGGACTCGCCATGAAGGGCGCGGCAAAGGCCCCGGGCGCCAAGGCAACTCCGAAGCCCGAAGCGGCCGAGGCGAGCGCGGAAGCGCCCGCGGAGGCTCCGGCCGCGAAGCCGGGCGGACTCGCCATGAAGGGCGCCGCCAAGGCACCCGGCGGCAAGGGACTCGCCATGAAGGGCAAGGCGAAGGCGCCGGGCGCCAAGCCCGCAAGCGCGGCCCCGGCCGAGACTGCCGCCGCGGCACCCGCATCGGAGGCACCCGCGGAACCGGCCGAGTCGACCCCGACCGCCACCGGTCCCACCGAGACCAAGCCGACCGTGGCGCCGAAGGGTCTGGCGATGAAGTCCGGCTTCAAGCGCCCCGGCCCGAAGGCACCGAGTGCGGCCGAGCCCGTCGCCTCCGAACCCGCCCCGGCGGCAACGGAATCCGGTAACGGTGCGGCCACCGAAGCCGAGCCGGACACCGAGGCGGCGAACACGGCCGCCACCGGCACCGAGTCGGCCGACACCGCGGCGACGAATACCGAGGCGTCCACCCCGGAGCCGACGGAGTCGAACGGCAGTACCGGCAACGGTGCGGTCGCGCCCCCGACGGCCAAGCCGGGCGGGCTGGGCTTCAAGGCCGGAGCGAAGGCGCCGGGCCGCCGGAAGTAGTCACCACAGCACGAAGGGGCGCTGCCGATTCGGCAGCGCCCCTTCGTTTTTCGCCTTCGGTTCGCGCAGATACCTCGCTGAACGGTGGTCCGAGGTGACAGCAGGCGATAGGCGGCGCCGGTGGACATCGCACCGGCCCGGCGGCCGGGACCGACCGGCAGCTCCCCTCACGAGCCGGATTCCGGGGCCCCGGGCGGGCGCCCCGGAATCTCGGTGCGACGCCGAATTCCTAGTTGCCGTTGGCCCCTTCGGCCCACTTGGTGGTGCCCGGCGGGGCCTGCAGGGTGTTGATCAGGTCCATACCGGCGATACCGAGCGCCGGCCCGCCGACCGCGATGGTGCCGAGGATGCCGCCGATGCCCGCACCGGCGATCGCCGCGGGGATGCAGCCGATGGCCAGCAGCGGCAGGCCGAGGATGCAGCCGGTGATGCCGCCGACCACGACTCCGATGGCGGTGCCGACGAATCCGCCCACTGCCGTGGCGATTCCGAACTGCGTGGAGAATTCGTTCATCGCCCGCTGATTCTCCAGCGGGGACGCGATCGGGCGAACCGCGACCGGGTGATCGGTCGTCATGGTCTGCTGCGGGGTCAGCTCCAGCACGGTCCCGTTGTTCTTCACCACGGGCTTGACCGGAATCTGGGCCTCGTCCACCCGCACATCGGTGGGCAGACTGACCACCGTAGCGCCGTGGGAATCGGTGATCGCGTAGGACTTTTCGTCCTGCGCGAGCCGGAAGGTCCCCCCTTGCAAGGTCGTGACGACGGTTTTGTCGACCAGCTTGACTGAGTACTTGATTCCGCCCTGGTCCGGCGCGGGGGCCGGGTCGGCGTGGGCGGTGGTCAGCCCGGCGGTCATTGCGCCGATCAGCACAGCGAAGGCCGCCGTGAGGCTGCGGATTTTCATGCGAATGTCCATTCCATCATCGGATCTCGGTGCCCGCCCCCTCGACGAGCACCATCACCCCGGCCGGCTGCGATACTCCCGACAGGTCGCACCGCAGCCGCACACAGGTGCGCAGATAGTACGTGGCGAGCCCTACCGACAGACCGCCCAGTACTGGGGACATTCACTGTGCCGACGATCGCGGCATCGTGAAAATTACTTGTCTTCAGCCCATTTCGTGGTTCCCGGGGCGGCGGACAGGGTGCCGATCACATCGAAGCCGGTGATCGCGAGCGCGGGCCCGCCGATCGCGATCGTGCCGAGGATGCCCCCGATGCCCGCACCCGCGACCGCCGCCGGGATACATCCCACACCCAACAGCGGCAGGCCCAGAATGCAGCCGGTGATCCCGCCGACGACGGCACCCACCGCGGTACCGAGGAAGGTGCCGACCGCGGTCGCGATTCCGAACTTGGTCTCGAAATCGTCCATGGCGCGGTGGTTTTCCAGCGGCGACGCGACCGGCCGCACGGTCACCGAGTCCTGTGCTGGAACGGTGCGCTCGGGTGTCAGTTCGAGGACGGACCCGTCGTTGTTCACCACCGGCTTCAGCTGCACCGCGGTTCCGGCGACACGTACTTCGGTCGGCAGCGATACCACCGTCGAGCCGTGGCTGTCGGCGATCTCGTAGGACTTGTGGTCGGCGGCCGGTCGGAAGGTGCCGCCTTTCAGCGTCGTCACCACGGTTTTGTCGACGAGCTTCACGGAGTAGTCGATCGCCGCGGGGTGGGGTGCGGCGGCCGGATCGGCATGCGCGGCGGTCAGCCCGGCGGTCATGGCACCGACGACCAGAGCGGATACCGCCGTAAGGCGCTGGAGCTTCATCCGTCAATCTTAAACAGTGCCATGTCACAATATGGCCAGAATCTGAAGATCGAACGTTCCGAATCCGGGTCCGCCCCCGACAGGCAACGAGGCGGACCCGGATCGGCAGCGGCGAGGACCGGTCTGCGGGTTCAGTCCTCGCCGCCTCTTCCCACCGCCAGCGCCGTCGTGACGACTATCGATAGGGGTGGAAGTTCCGGATCGGGCGCCGGTGGCACCACCCAGTGGCAACCCTCACGAGTCCAGCGCCCCAGGCTGGTCGGCATCATGATCTCGCCTCCGGGAGATGGAATCCCGATGTGCAGCCGCTGCAGGATCTCCGATACCTGCCCGCCCGGCCGGCTGTCCGGAGTGACCAGAAAACTCCATCGCACCCGCCGGGCGAGCACCGGGCCACAACACTCGTGCGCTTCGAGCGAGCGACGCACCCGCTCGGCGCGTTCGGCCGGTAGATGAACGACACCGACTCGATCGGTGACCGGCAGGGTGACGAATCCGCCGCGCTGAATACATGTCAGACCGGCCAGATGCCGATAGAACATGACCCAATCGTCGGCGGTCCTGAGCTTTTCGACATTCACGGCTTCCCGACCTTCACGGCGACGTTCTCGATCCGATTCAAGGGTCCCGCCACTGCGTCGTCCCGGAAACGCCCGCACGCGCGCCCAGCGCTGCCCTTTCACTGCCCATACCGCTGCGACCAGCCGATTCCCAAGTACCAGCTCGATTTCGGGTGTGGCCGTGGTCACCATCCGCTCGTACTCTGGAGACCAGTTCGCGCGGAAGGGATGACATCGTGGTCCGGCAGTGGTCAGGTAAGGAAGCCCGTGCCCTCCGCGATGCCAAACGGATGAGCATCCGGGAGTTCGCGGCCCATCTCGGGGTACACGAACGCCTGGTGTCGAAATGGGAGGCCGGCGGTGCCAAGGTGCATCCGCGTCCGGTCAACCAGGCCGCGCTGGACACATCACTCGCCAGGTCCGACGAAGTCGTGCGGGCACGGTTCGCGGCCATGATCGATCAGCCCGTTATCGATCGGCCGGAACCGGAATTCGAGGTGTGCCACCGCCATTCGGCGCACAGCAGGTATTCGAGCGACGCGGAACTTTTGGCACTCGTAGACGCCGGTGCGATGAGAGGTGATGCGTTAGCAGAGATTTCGGAGAGGGATCTGATCATGGCGGCTGCCCACGAAGCCAGCGAGCACGCCGGTCGCGCCGAGGCAAGCAATGTCGGCGCCTCCACCCTGGAACAGCTCGACGCCGATGCCACCCGCATCGCGCGAGAGTACGTCCACGTGCCGCCGGTTCCGATGATGGTCGAGATGCTGCGGGTACGCCGGCGGGTGTACCGGTTGCTCGAGGGCCACCAGAAGCCCGCGGACACAAGCCATTTGTATCTGCTGGCCGGAACGCTGTCGGGGCTGCTGGCCAATGCCAGTACCGATCTCGGACATCTCGACGCCGCCGGCGAACAGGCCCGCGCCGCCTGGGCCTATGCGGAATTGTGCGGCCACAACGGATTACGCGCGTGGACCCGCGGCATGCAGGCGCTGATCGAATACTGGTCGGAACGGCCGCGGCGGGCGGTGCTGTTGGCACAGAACGGCCAGCAGTACGCGGAATCGGTCACCGCCAAGGTGCGGCTGCACAATATCGAGGCTCGCATCTGGTCGAAGCTGGGCAACGCGGCCGATGCCGAACGCTGCATCCGCGCCGCCGAGGCCGCGCGTTCGGGTACCGGCACCGATGACCTGCACGACGAGACCGGCGGAGTGTTCGGCTTCCCGGAGGCCAAGAGTCACTACTACGCGGGCGCGACCTATATCCATCTGGGTCAGGCCGAACCGGCGCTGACCGAGACCCAGCGCACCATCGAGCTGTACAGCGGCGGCCCGCGCGAACAGCGCTCCTACGGGGCGGAGGCGCTGGCCCGGGTGGACAATGCCGCGGCCCAGCTGATCAACGGCAGCCTGGACGGCGCCGGCGACGCCCTGCGCCCGGTGCTCGAACTGTCCGAGGATCGGCGCATCGCCCAACTCGAGGAACGGCTGACCGGCTTACGCCGCCGGATCGCGGCCCCGCGGTTCCGGGATGCGGTCGAGGCCCGTCGCCTCGACGAGCGGATCGAGGAGTTCTGCGGAACCACGGTCGCCACCGGGATGCTGCCGGCCAATCCGCCGACCTGACCGGCGATCGGGCGGGCCGGCGATGTGACCGCCACAACGTCGATCCGGCGCGGTGGCGGTGCCTCGGTTATGTGGTTGCGGGGCGGTGGCACCATTGAACAGGTGAGCCCTACCAGTCAGTCACCGCATCGGCCGCCCCGGATTCTGGAGCAGTCCCTCAAACTCCAGAACGTTCTCTACGAAATCCGTGGGCCTGTACACGCACATGCGGCACGACTGGAGGCCGAGGGTCATCGCATCCTCAAGCTGAACATCGGTAATCCGGCGCCGTTCGGTTTCGACGCACCCGACGTCATCATGCGCGACATGATCGCGGCGCTGCCCTATGCGCAGGGCTATTCCGAATCGAAGGGCATCCTGCCCGCGCGGCGTGCCATCGTCACCCGCTACGAGCTGGTGGCCGGCTTCCCGGAATTCGATGTGGACGACGTCTACCTGGGCAACGGCGTCTCCGAACTCATCACCATCACCATGCAGGCGCTGCTCGACAGCGGCGACGAGGTGCTCATTCCGGCACCGGACTATCCGCTGTGGACCGCGATGACCAGCCTGGCCGGTGGCACACCGGTGCACTACCTGTGCGACGAATCCAACGGCTGGCAACCCGACGTCGCCGATATCGAATCCAAGATCACCGACAAGACCAAGGCCCTGCTGGTGATCAACCCCAACAACCCCACCGGCGCGGTGTATTCGGCCGAGGTGTTGCAGCAGCTGGTGGACCTGGCTCGCAAACATCAACTGCTGCTGCTCGCCGACGAGATCTACGACAAGATCCTCTACGACGACACCAAGCACATTTCGCTGGCGACCTTGGCGCCCGACCTGCTGTGCCTGACGTTCAACGGGCTGTCGAAGGCGTATCGGGTGGCCGGATACCGGTCCGGCTGGCTGGTCATCACCGGCCCCAAGGAGCACGCCGCGGGTTTCCTCGAGGGCATCGACCTGCTGGCCTCCACTCGGCTGTGCCCGAACGTGCCCGCTCAGCACGCGATCCAGGTTGCCCTCGGCGGCTACCAGAGCATCGAGGACCTGATCCTGCCCGGCGGCCGGCTCCTCGAGCAGCGCGATGTGGCGTGGGAGAAGCTCAATATGATCCCCGGCGTCTCATGCGTGAAGCCGAAGGGTGCGCTGTATGCGTTCCCCCGATTGGATCCCGAGGTCTACGAGATCCACGACGACGCGAAGCTGGTTCTCGACCTGCTGTTGCAGGAGAAGATCCTGATGGTGCAGGGCACCGGCTTCAACTGGCCGCACCACGATCACCTTCGCATCGTCACCCTGCCGTGGGCCCGGGACCTGGCCGTCGCGATCGAACGATTCGGCAACTTCCTCGCGAGTTATCGGCAGTAACCGGAGCGGTCGACGCCCGCCCGGGGGCGTCGCCAACAAAACAAACCGGGAGTACGGAGAACTGAGGTTTTTGACGACTTCACTGGCGCAAACTTCGAACTTTTGTGTACAGTAGTCCTCGGCACTCACAGTGCCCGGCCGAGCCGCCTACCCCCCTGGGCCGCTCGGCCCTGGATTCGGCCGCCTACCCCCTGGGCCGTCGGATCCCTTTCGGGCGGCGGAGACATCCCCCTGCTCTCCGCCGCCCCTCCCCCCTGTACCGCCTCTCCGAGTATTCAGGCCAGGTTCGAGTGCGGAGTTCTCTGCGTTGGCGGCCGGCGGATGTTCGGTTGGTTCTGTTGGCCCGTGCCCGGTGAGTTACCCATGTTCTTGCGTGATCAGGTGTGCGGTTGCACAAATGTTCGGGTGCACATGCGAACTCGCTGGGAACGAGTTGACAGGGCCGTCCGGGGCCGCCGAAGTTCACGTGCGCCTGAATCCGGCCAAAGTACGCAGGGACGCAGCACAAGCTGCTGTTGAAAATACTTTCCTTTAAGCTCGCTGCGGTGAGCGAGCATCATCATCACCATCATGACCATTCCGGGCCTATTGCTATCGGGGCTACGGCGGCTCGGGTGGTGGTGGGCGTACTCACCGCGATCGGGGTGATCGTCGTGATCGCCATGATCTGGTTGTGGCCCAGCCGGCAGCACGTGGATATTCCGTTGCCGATGCAGAACGGCGGCGGTGGGGCGGTGCAAACCGAGGCCGGCACCGTGGTGATGCAGGATCTGGGGCCGTGCGGCAGCCCGTCGAACGGGCGGGCGTTCCCGGATACGCCGCAACCACCGCCGACCAATTCGTATACCTGCCAGCGCAGTCTCGTCTCGATCGACTCAGGACCGAGCAAGGGCAGCCACACGCTGCTCGAGCTCGCGCCGGGGCCCGGACAACCCGATCTGCACGCCGGTGACCACATTCGGCTGGTACGGCAGGACGATCCCAGCGGCACGACCATCTACTCCTTCGACGACTACGCCCGGGGACTGCCGCTCCTGCTGATCGCCATCGTGTTCGCGGTGGTGATCGTGGCGGTGGCGCGCTGGCGCGGCCTGCGCGCGGTGCTCGGATTGGTGTTCGCGTTCGGGGTGCTGGTGGTGTTCCTGTTGCCCGCGCTGCTCGACGGGAAACCCGCGCTGCCGGTCGCGTTGGTTTCGGGGGCGCTGATTCTCTACGCGGTGTTGTATCTGGCGCACGGGGTGAATCTGCGCACCAGTTCGGCGCTGCTCGGCACCTTGAGTGCGATGGTGCTCGCCGCGGTACTGTCCTGGGTCGCGCTGGAGGTCACCCACCTCACCGGTTTGTCCGAGGAACAGAACACCAATGTGGCCACCTACCTGCAGCACGTCAGTATCACGGGGCTGCTGCTGGCCGGATTCATCATCGGTTCGCTCGGTGTGCTCAACGACGTCACCATCACCCAGGCCTCCGCGGCCTTCGAGTTGGCCGCGCTGGACGAGGATGCCACGCGCCGTGAGGTTTTCGCGGCCGCGATGCGGGTCGGCCGGGACCATATCGCAAGTACCGTCTACACCCTGGTCCTCGCCTATGCTGGTGGTGCGCTGCCACTGTTGCTGATGTTCTCGGTCGCCGGGCGGTCGATCCGCGACGTGCTCACCGGCGATGCGGTCGCCATCGAAATCACCCGGTCCGCGGTCGGCGGTATCTGCCTGGCGCTCTCGGTCCCGCTGACCACGGCGATCGCGGTGTTGCTGGCCCGCCCCTTCGGCCGGTCCGGCGACGAGGACGACTACGAGCCCGAACCTCGCCGCACCCGGGCGGCAGCCAGCGCGCGCCGGGCGTCCGAAACCACCGGTGGCCACCGCCGCGTCGAGACCACCGGGAGCCACCGCCGCGTCGACGAGCGCGGCGCGACCGCTACGGGTGGTCAGCGACGCGTAGTCCGCGGCGCCCCACCGAACGCCCGCCGTGGCCCGGAATCCACCGGCGCGCAGCGGCGTATCGGCCGAGGCGGTGCGGAGCCCACCGGCGGCCACCGCCGTGTTCCCGGCGATTCGGAATCCACAGGTGAACAACGCCGCATCCCCGGCGGCGCGGAACACACCGGAGGCCGTCGCCGCGACCCCAGCGCTGCGGAAACCACAGGGGGACACCGCCGTATCGATCGTCGGCCGCCGGAGGCCGCGGGTGGCACCGGCCGCGAACGGATACCGAGGCCGGGGCGGCCGGCCGAGGGCCCCCGCGCCGGCCGGCCCACCCGTCCGGCCCGTCCCGATGCCGACCCCCGGAACCGTGACGAGGGCAGACAGCCCAGACGGCCCTGGCCCACAACGGATTACGAGGACTGACGGCTTCGTACCACGGCCGCGGTGCGGTCTCCGCCCCGCCGGGCCGCGGTAGCCACCGCCGCGACAGCGATCGCGAGTGCCGAGACCGTCGCGGTAGTCGACCATCCGAACCAGCTCACCGCCGCCGCGCCGAAGGCGGTACCCGCACTGCCCCCGACGAAGTACACCACCATGTAGGCACTGTTGTAGCGGGCGGGTGCGCCCGCATCGATGGCGAGCACCGTGCTCTGATTGGCCACCTGCGCGGCGAACAGCCCGGCATCGAACAGCCCGAGACAGACCAGCGTGAGCATCGTATTCGGCAGCGCCACAACGAGAGTCGCCGTCGCCAGGCCCGCGAGGACCAGCCCCGCCAGAACAACCCGGCGGGCACCGACCCGATCCGTCCACACTCCCGCGATCCGGGTAGCGGCGACGCCGAGCAGACCGGCGAAGGCGTAGAGGCCGATTCGCTCGGACGAGTAGGAGAACGGCGGCTGCGCCAGCGCCGCCGCGAGTCCGGCCCATACGGTGCAGAAGGCGAAGAACCACAATGTGCCGCGCAGCGCCGCCGATCGCAGCGCGGGGTGACGACTGAACAGCACCGGCAATTCTCGCAGCATCGTCAGATAGCCGGTGGTCACGGTGCCGGTCGCAGCGGGCAATGCGATCAGTGTCGCTGCCGCGAACATCGCACATGCCACGGCGAAGAGGAGAAGCATCCCACGCCAGCCGACCGCCTCGGTCAGCCAGCCACCGGCGATGCGGCCGACCAGGATGCCGGCCGAGATCCCGGCGGTCACCGTTCCCAGTACCGTCGCCCGCCGACTCGGTTCCGCGAATCGTCCTGCGACAGAACTCAGTTGAGCACCCACCGCGGACGCCGCGCCGATCAGACCGATCATCGGTCCGAGCAGCCAGACCGTCCCGGCCGCCGCTGCGAGCGCCGACGCCGCGCCGAGCACACCGAATTGCAACGCGATCACGACCCGGGGCGGGTGCCGGTCCACCAGCGGAACCAGCAGGGCCAGGCCGAGTAGATAGCCGACCGGCCCGCACGCCAGCGCGAAGCCCATCTCCGCCACGGATATTCGCAGCGATGCCGCCACCGCCCCGATACCCGGCTGCAGCACGTACATGGTGGCGGTGCCGAGCCCGGCCGCCACCGTCATGAGGCCGACGACGGAGGTGCGCAGCACCGGATCACGCGTTTCGACGAGCAGGTGATTGTCCATGCGGACGACGCTAGGAACCGGGCTCGGGCGGTGCTGGCGTCAATCGGACACGACCGTCCGAAGTCGCGAACATCCGAGTCAGTGGCGTGCCGAATCCGGTCGGTCCGAGTCGAGTCCCATGGCGGCGAGGAGCCGATCCGCGTACCCGGCGTCGACGGTTTCCCCGCTGACCAGCAGTCGGTAGTACAGCGCCCCGTAGATCAGGTCGATGGTGATGTCGGGGTCGAAGTCGGCCGGGAGCCGACCGGCGGCTTTGCCGGACGTGATGAGTTCGCCAACCTCCGCGCGGCGGCGGGCGAGGAACCGATCGCGCAGTGCCGCAGCCAATTCCGGGTCGTGCTGCGCCGCGGCGACCAAGGCGACGAACGGGCGGCGGGCCTCGGGGTCGCCCATCAATGTCGCGACCCGGCGGACCGTGGTGCGGAGCCGGGTCAGTTCATCCCCTTCGGCCGGAACGCTCATCCGCTCGGCGAAGGCGTCGGTGAACGCGTCCATGAGCACGGCCGCCTTGGTGGGCCACCACCGGTAGATGGTGTTCTTGCTGACCCCCGCGTGGGTGGCGATCTCGTCCACGCTCAAGCCCGGCAGGCCGCGATCGGTCAGCAGCTCCCGTGCCGCGGCGAGCACCGCTCGCCTGGATCGCTCACTGCGCGGCCGGCCCGGACCGCGCCCCTGCTTCGACGCCACCATGGCACGAGTGTAGCGTTTTAGATACGATACGATCAGTATCCAAAATACACCGAGGTAAGGGGCACATGATGGCAGCAGACAAGGTGTGGCTGGTAACGGGCGCCTCCTCCGGATTCGGCTTGGCGCTGACCCGGGCGATCGCGGCGGCAGGTGGCCGGGTGGCCGCGACGGCCCGCGATCCCGAGCGGGCATCGGCGCTGCGGGAGGTGGCGGCCGAACATCCCGGTCGCATCCTGATCACCCCGTTGGACGTGACCGACGCGGAGCAGGCCCGTCGTGCGGTGGCGCACGCGCAGCAGACCTTCGGGCGGATCGATGTGGTGGTGAACAACGCGGGTTACGGAGTCTTCGGCGCGCTGGAGGAGATTCCGGATTCCGAGGTGCGAGCGGTCTTCGAGACCAACGTATTCGGATCGCTGAACGTGATCCGCGCCGCGCTGCCGGTGTTGCGCGAACAGCGCCACGGTCACATCGTTCAGATCTCGTCGGTCGCCGGGGTCACCGCGCCCTCGCCCGGCCTGGGCCTCTATGCCGCAACCAAATTCGCGGTCGAGGGCATGAACGAAGGGCTGCTCCGGGAGGTCGCGCATCTCGGGATCGGCGTGACGATCGTCGAGCCCGGCATGTTCGGCACGAGTTTCGTTGCCGCCCTGGGCATCACCCCGGTCTCCGCCCCCGACTACCGGCCCAGTGTCCAAGCGGCGTACGACCGGCTGTCCACGCTGAACCCCAGCAGCTACGGCGATCCGGCCGAGGCCGCGCGTCACATCATCGCCGCCGTCGATTCACCCGAGCCACCGCTCCGACTCCCGGTGGGACAGGACGCGATCGCGGCGATCCGGGGCAAGCTGACCGAGCAGCTCGCGGCGCTGGATGCGATGGCGGTGGCGGGGTAGCGCCAACCGGTTGTGGCACGGTCGCACCGAAGGCGAGACCACCTCACCCCTCCGCGTGCGCGATGAAACGGGCCAGCAGGTCGCTGAGCTGTCGTCGCTCCGAATCGGACAGTGGGGCACACATGTCATCCATCACCGCGGCGGTGACCGTGGCGGCCGCGGCAACGCGGTCGCGTCCCGCCTCGGTGATGTGCACCTGATAGCTGCGACGGTCCCGCGGATCGCGGCGCCGTTCCGCCAGTCCCTCACGTTCCAGGTCGTCGATCACGTAGACCATCGAGGACTTGTCCAGCTGCAGCCGGTCCACGAGCGTCCGCTGATTCGCCGGGCCGTCTTGGGCCAGCGTGTTCAGCACACCCAAGTGCCGCAGCTCTATGCCGAATTCCCGCAGCGCCCGGTTCGTGGCGGCGCGTGCGTACCGATGCGCCAGGTACAGCTGGCCGCCGATCCGAACACCGATGTCCTCCGTCGTTTCGCGCACCTCATCATTATGACCGATGACAGATCGTCTGTTTTCAGA
Organism: Nocardia veterana NBRC 100344; assembly: GCF_000308855.1. GTDB lineage: Bacteria > Actinomycetota > Actinomycetes > Mycobacteriales > Mycobacteriaceae > Nocardia > Nocardia veterana. The sequence continues at coordinate 21,035 of NZ_BAGM01000130.1, forward strand.
TAGTTTGTTTCCATGGATATCGTCATAGTCGGTGCCGGCCTGGCCGGAGCACTGCTGGCACAGGGTCTACGCCGCGCCGGCCTCGAGGTGCGGTTGTTCGAACGGGAACCGGAGAACCAGCAGGGGCAGGGGTATCGCATTCACCTCGAACCCGAAGGCGACCTCGCCCTGCGCGAATGCCTGCCACCGGAGCTCTACGACCGCGTTCTCGCCACGTCCGGCAAACCCGGCCGCGGCGTATGCGTGCTCGATCCACAGCTCGATCTCGTGCGGGAGATCCCGGTGCCGGACCCGCCCGAACCGGAACGCACCGGCCGGCATGTGACCGTGGACCGTCAGACCCTGCGTCGAATCATGCTGACCGGCATGGATGTTCACTACGGTGCCGCCTTCGAGAAGTTCGAGCTGCTCGACAGCGGCCGAGTGCGGTCGTTGTTCTCCGACGGTACGGTCGCCGAAGCCGATCTGCTCGTTGCCGCCGATGGCACCCACTCGCGTATTCGGGCGCAACTGCTCCCGGAGGCCGAGGTGATCGAGACCGGCCAATCGGAAATCTACGGCAAGACGCTGCTCACCGACGAGGTGCGTGAGCTGATGCCGGCGGCCGCGCTGGACAGCTTCACCACAATCGTGGGTACCGACGGCCGGTTCGTGCCGCTGGCCGCCCACCGATTCCGTTCCGGCGGCGAGGATTATGTGATGTGGGTGGTCGTCGCGCCGAAGCCGATGTTCCCGATCGACCTCACCCGCGCCGACGCTGCCGGCCTGCTCGAGGTGGCCGCCGAGATGGTCGCGGACTGGCATCCGAATATTGGGGCGATCATACGCCGGGGGCTTCCCGGCAGCGTCGCGGCCACGACGATCCGAACCGCAAAGCCGTTGCCGCACTGGAAGACCGGCCCCGTCACACTGGTCGGCGATGCCATTCACACCATGATCCCGGCCGGGACCAGTGCCGGTGCGGCATTGTGGGATGCTGCCGCGTTGTGCCGACAGCTGGCGGCACGCCCGGAGTCGTTGCGAGAAGCGGTGCGCGACTACGAGATCGAGATGCTCGACCACGGATTCGCCGCGGTCGCCGCCGCGCTGGAGCGCGGTTCGTCCTGACACAAGCGGCCAGGTCGGCGAGGTTCGTCCTCGTGCGCCGACCTGTCGCAAACCCTCCTGGTCGAGCCATCGCAAAGACACCGCACCGATGCCTGGCTCCGTGGCAAGGGTAATCGCGGACAGCGCCGCCAGGGGCAAGTCCGATATCGCGATGTACGGGTCCGTCACGGCAGGGACGCGACACTCAACGGACACACCGACCACTCACCGACCGAGCCAAAGGCGCGCTGCGCGTGTATGTTTCGCCTTACCGCGCAATTCACCGCGAGTGCGACACGCAATGATCGCGCGCCTCGGCACGCAAGGGTGCGAGTGTTTCAGCGCAGCGTGAACGCGGCCCCGGAGGTGACGCGGGTCAGCTTCTGCGGATTGCGGACGAAGTAGAGGCCGGTGATGCGCCCCTGCTCCACCTGGGCGGCCATGACGCCGTCGATCTCGCCGCCCACGCGGAAGACCAGTGCCGGATTGCCGTTCACCACAGTGGATTCCATCGCGATCGCCGCGGCCGTCTTGCCGATTCCGCCGAGGATGTAGCGGACCACCGCCTCGGCACCGACCACCGGTCGCAGGGCGGCGCGTTTCACCCCGCCGCCGTCGCTGACCAGCACGACCTGCGGGGCGAGGACGTCGAGCAGGTGCTGCGGGTCGCCCGTGTCGAGCGCACGCCGGAACGACTCCAGCGCCGCCCTCGCCCGGCTCGGCGGAACAACTTCGCGCGGCCGACGGGCTGCTACGTGGCGGCGGGCGCGATGCGCGATCTGCCGCACCGCCGCCGGAGTCTTGTCGACGGCGGCGGCGATGTCGTCGTAGTCGAGATCGAAGACTTCCCGCAGCACGAAGACCGCGCGTTCGATCGGCGACAACGTCTCCAGGACCAGCAACATCGCCATCGACATGCTCTCGGCGAGTTCGACGTCCTCGGCGATATCCGGTGCGGTGAGCATCGGCTCGGGCAACCAGGGCCCGACGTAGGATTCCTTGCGGCGGTCCATGGTTCGCATTCGGTTCAGCGCCTGCCGAGTCGTGATCCGCACCAGATAGGCACGCTCGTCGTGCACCTGGCCCACCTCGACCCGCATCCAGCGCAACCAGGTCTCCTGCAGGACGTCCTCGGCGTCGGCCGCCGACCCGAGCATCTCGTAGGCGACCGTGAACAGCAGGTTGCGATGGGCGACGAAGGCATCGGTCGCCGGGTCGGTGTGGTCGCTCACTTCTCGATCTCTCGTCGTCGGGTCGTCGGCCGAATATCAGCTCGCGAACGGTTCGAGCACGAAACGTCCCCAGGCGATGAACCCCGCCACGCCGAGATACACCGCGTTCAGCGCCACGAATTTGTACTGCCCCAGTCGGCCGTGCGTGATCATCGCACCGACCATGAGCAACACCCAGCAGACGGCGGTCACCGGCACCATGACTGGGGCGATATCCAGCACGGCGGGCAGGATCAGACCGACGGTCGCCGCTATCTGGAGCACACCGAGCCCCTTCACGAATCCGTCACTCGCGTCGGCGGTCCACTCTCCGCCCGGCGACGCCGCCAGCTTCGCCCTCGGCACGAATGCCTTGGTGATGCCGCCGAACAGGGCGAGCGCGGCGAGCAGTCCGGTAGCAATCCACAGGGTGATGTTCATGATCGGCTCCTGAATTTCTCGAAGGTCGGCCATGAAGACACCGGCACGTCACCTGCCGTGACAGTTGAGTGACGCGGATCACATCTACTTATCCGGGTAGGCCGGCCCGCCTTACTGCCGGGGCGGAAACGGCGGCAGCAGCGGCGGGATCGTCGGCACGACGATCGGCGGGAGCCCGGGAACGACAATGGTGGGCGGGCCCGGCGGCGGGGGCGGCGCCGCACTGGTCGGAGCATCCCAGTTGGGTACGGGCGCCACGACCGAGGCGTTGGTCGCATCAGTGGTGGGGGCGGCCGAGGCGTTCGGGACGGCAGTGCGGCTGGGTGGAACGGCGACCGAGGTTGAGGCGGAGGTGTTGCTCTGTGGGTCGCCACGCAGAACCGACTGCCCCCACCCGAGTCCGATGCCGAGAGCGGCGACGACGACCAGGGCGCCGACCGCCACCCCCGCGACGCTCAATTCGCGCCGCCGTCCGAGTCGCCCGTCACCGGCCTTGCCGCGCAACAACTTCCGACCACGACCGGCGGGCATATCGGCCAGCCACACCGGCGCGAGTTGCACGGTGTCGTCGGCCGATCCCGAACCCGGCGGCGGTACGGGCGGAACGGGCGCCGGAGTGGCCACCCGGGCGGGACGCGCGAGCAGGGCCGCGCCCCGCACGACCACAGTGTCCGGATCGGCCGGCACCAGCACCGGCATCCCCATCCAACGCTCGAGGATCCGCGCGATCAACGGAATGCGGGCGCAGCCGCCGATGACGAACACCGCCTGTACGGCCTGCTCGGAGCGCATCATCACATCGCGCGTCATCCGGGCCGAGGATTCGACGGCCAGCATGATCAGCGCCTCGAAGTTCTCCTGCGACAACAACACCAGCCCGTGTTCGGACGGCACCGCCACCGCGGTCGTACTCGACAGCTGTTCCTTGGCCTGCCGGCACACCCCGTCCAACGCCGCCAAACCCGCCGCGGTCGGCGGATGTTCGATCCGGCCGGAGGCGATCTGTTGTTCCCGGATCAGCGAATCCAGATAGTCACCACTGATATCGCTGGTGCGCTCGCTATGGCTCACCTGACCGGAAGCGACATCGACCACACTGACGGTCAGCCCGGAGCCGCCCAGGTCGTAGAGCGCGACAGTGCGATAACCCTGCAGTTCACCGGTGGCGCGGAGGAATTCGAGGGCCGCCGCCACCTCGGGTACCAGTTCGTAGTTGGTCAATTGGCGCCGCGCGAGAGCCGACCGCAGCAGGCGCCCATCCTGCTCGGTCCGGTAGGCGATCGCCGTGGCCGCGAGATCGGGCGCCGATCCGAGAACCGCGCCGACCGTTTCGGCGGCCACGTCCGCCATTGCCTGCTGGTCGCCGACGGGGGCCGCCTGCACGTCGAAACCGGTGGAGACGAACCGTTCGGCGGAGTTACCGGGATGTGGGATCGCGACGCGAATGGCGCCGGCCCCCACCGAAACTCCCAGTACCGAACTCATCTGCCGCCCATCTCGTTCCACGCTTCACGACCGGCACGCCCGGCCGCCGCCCGGCGGCCGCCGCGGAGCCGTTCGAGGGTACCCAGGCAACGAACGGGCCCGATGCTCATGCCGCAGGGTGCCGGTCACTGTACCTGGTTCCCGCCGCCCTACGATGTGCCGAGTCCCGCGTACACCCATCCCGCCGCCGTCCATTCGGCACGGTCGAGACAGTTGCGGCCGTCGATGATCGACCGCCCGCGGACCACCGGCTCGAGGTCGCGGGGCGACAGCGCGGTGAACTCGGCCCATTCGGTCAGCACCAGAACCACATCGGCCCGATCGCAGGCGTCGGCGACCGAGGTGGCGTAGTTGAGCGTCGGAAACACCCGTCGCGAATTCTCCAGCGCCTTCGGGTCGTAGACGGTGACCACGGCACCGTGCAACTGGATCATTCCGGCGACATTGAGTGCGGGGGAATCCCGCACATCGTCGGATTCCGGTTTGAAGGCCGCGCCCAGCACCGCCACATTGGCGCCGAGCAGCGAACCCCCGCACGCCTTGGCCGCCATATCGACCACCTTGGTGCGCCGCCGCATATTGATGTTGTCGACCTCCCGCAGGAACGCCACCGCGTGGTCGGCGCCGAGCTCACCCGCGCGGGCCATGAACGCGCGGATGTCCTTCGGCAGGCAGCCGCCACCGAAGCCGAGGCCCGCGTTCAGGAAACGACGACCGATCCGGGCATCGTGCCCCAACGCGTCCGCCAGGACGGTCACATCCGCCCCGGTGGCCTCGCAGACTTCCGAGACCGCGTTGATGAACGAGATCTTGGTGGCGAGGAACGCGTTCGCCGACACCTTCACCAGTTCCGCGGTGGCCAGATCGGTCAGCAGGAACGGCACCTGCGCGGCGATCAACTCGGCATAGATCTCGCGGACCTGATCACGCACCCATTCGGCACGATCGCGCTGCTCGTCGACGCCCAGGACCAGCCGGTCCGGCCGCAGGGTGTCGCGCACCGCGAAACCCTCGCGCAGGAACTCCGGATTCCAAGCCACCTCGACCTCGGCCCGCGACCGTTCCCGCATGCGCCGGCCCAGCTCCGCGGCCGTCCCGACCGGCACCGTCGATTTGCCGATCAGTACCGACGGCCGCTCCAGCAGCGGCGCCAGCGAATCGGCCACGGCGTGCACGTATTTCAGGTCGGCGCCGTATTCGCCCTTCTTCTGCGGCGTACCCACGCCGAGGAAATGAGCGTCGGCGTGGGCGGCTGCCTCCTCGTAGGAAGTGGTGAAGCGCAGCCGACCGGAGTCGAGGTTGCGGCGCAGCACCTCCTCGAGCCCGGGCTCGTAGAAGGGCACGACGCCATCGGACAATTTGGCCACCTTGCCGGGATCGATATCGACCCCGAGTACCTCGTGACCGAGTTCGGCCATGCAGGCGGCATGGGTGGCTCCCAGATATCCCGTCCCGAATACCGTCAGACGCATACTCGATTGATACGCGGCGGGTATGGCCTGCCCGCGTCCACGAGGCGAGGCCGCAGGCAACACTGGGTGTACAGGGGGAAACCACCGCCGATCAGCGGATTCGGCCGGCACCTACGATCGCAGAGTGCGAAAACGGTGGTGGCTGCGGGTGGCGGTGGCGGTGCTGGTCTTCCTCGCCGTCGCCGTGGCGGCGCTGTGGCCGGTCTATGTGCGGCCCCGGACCGACCCGCCCCGACCGGCCGATGCCATCGTGGTGCTCGGGGGTGCGCACGACGGACGCGAGGAACTGGCCCTGCGCCTCGCCCACGACGGCTATGCCCCACAGGTCGTGTTCTCCGATCCCTACGACCACTCCCCCCTGATCAACCGGATCTGCCACGGCGGGTACAGCTTCCGGGTCGCCTGCTTCGATCCCGACCCCCGCACCACCCGGGGTGAAGGCCGGGAGCTGGCGACCCGCGCCACCGCGGAGGGCTGGCGACGCGTCATCGTGGTGACCTTCACCCCGCATATCTCCCGCGCCCGCTACATCCTCGGAAAGTGTTGGGCGGGCGAGCTTCTCATGGTCGACGCGCGCCCTCGGATCGGTCCCGCCCGCTGGGCCTATCAGTATCTCTATCAGACGGTGGGCTATGTGAAAGCCGCATTCGAGGACTGCTGAGCGACCGGCTACGGCCTTCCCGGTCCGGCGATCCGCCCCGCCCGGGCCAACTCGTCGAGGCCGTCCCGAATGTGGCGAACCCGCTCCTCGGCCGAGATCTCCGGGGCGTAGGCCGACACCGACAGTGCGTACAACGCCGTCGGTTCCGTCGTCGACAGGTGGCGATCCCGCAGCACCACACCGAGATCCGCACCGTAGCCGAGTTCGACGGCGGTCCGATCGGCTCGATATTCGATCCGGCGCACGATCGGCACCAGCGCGCAGGCCGCCACCTCGGGCGCCAACCGCAGCAGCACCGCCGCCGGGAGACCGACGAGCACGGTCGAGGCAGCGATCACCGGGCAGGCGACGAGAACCCGGCTGATCGCCGTCCAGCCGACGCCGAAGATCCGGCCCGCACGCGGCGCCAGCTGCCGGGAGATCCAGCTGCCCGCTGCCACCGGACCGGAGAGGAAGACCCGCTCCAGCCATACCAGCGGCAGGTTGTAATTGCGGAAGATGAACTGGCACAACGCCGTCCGGCCGCGCACCCGCCGACCGAGCACCTGCGCCAGCACCGCCTCGAGCTCCGCCGGCGGCAGCCCCAGCGAAGCGGGAGTGACCGCGATCATCCGGTCGGGCAGGGCGAAGTCCCGATCGGCGGTACGCACCCACAGCGAATACGACGAGGCCGGCACCCCGGCCCGGCCGGCCACCCGGGTCCAGGCCGCCGCCAGCCGCGGGCGTTCGTCGTCGGTGGGCGGGCGCACGCCGAACCGCAACGACAACCAGCGGCGCTCGGCGCCCAGAAAACCCGCCACCGCGGCGACCACACAGATCAGCAACCAGACGATCGCCAGGATGCCGGGGACGCCGAATCCCATCGCGAGGCCGAGGCCGTAGAGCAGCAGCGTGAGCACGGCTGCCGTGGGCACCGCGGCGAGCAACAGCCCGCCCCAGGCCCGCGCCGCATCGGCCGGTGAGCGCCGGACAGCCGCGCTCGAACCGGGTCGCTTCACCTTCGAATTCTGGTCGGAGGTCATGCACCACGGTAAAGGGAAGGCGCGAAAGCGCACGTCGGGGGGCGTTACACGGCGGTAACCGAGCGGCAAAACGGACACCATATCGGCCCTGCACCCTCAGGAGGCCGCGCACGGCGCGGGAACGATGAGGAGTCAGATCGTGGTGGATGTGAAAACCCGTCCGGCGACCGCCGTCGCCGCGACGAAGGAAACACTCGAGGACTACACGCTGCGCTTCGCCCCGCGCAGCTACCGCAAATGGAGTCCAGCGGTGGTGGGGGATCTACCGCGATATGGTGCCGTCCTGGCTGGCGATGACCCTCGCGGTGGTGCTGGTGGTCATCTCCCAGATCAAAATCAATGTCACCAACGCCTATTCGGGCTCGCTGGCCTGGACCAACTCCTTCACCCGCGTCACCAAGACCTATCCGGGCCGGCTGGTGTTCCTCGGAGTGAATCTGGCGATCGCGCTGATCCTGATGGAAGCCAACATGTTCGACTTCCTCAACGACATCCTGGGCTTCTACGCCAACTGTGGCATCGCCTGGATCGTCACCGTCGCCACCGATATCGCGGTCAACAAGTATCTGCTGAAGCTCTCGCCGAAGCAGCCCGAGTTCCGGCGCGGCATGCTCTACAACGTCAACCCGGTCGGACTCGTCGGATTCGGGCTGTCGGCCGTGCTCTCGATCATGACGTTCTTCGGTGTCTTCGGCGCCGCGCTGAAGCCGTATTCGCCGATCGTCGCCGTCGTGATCGCCTTCGTCGCCACCCCGCTCACCGCCGTCCTCACCAAGGGCAAGTACTACCTGCGCCGCACCGACGACGGCATCGAGCTGGACATGTTCGACGAACACGGCAACCCGTCGGGCGAAACACTGACCTGCCATGTCACCGGAATGGACTTCGAACGTCCCGACATGATCGCCTCCGCCGTCCCCGGACCGGAAGGCGAAATCCAGTACATCAGCTCACTCGCACTGTCGACGGACAAGTCGGGCGCGCACGTGCTGCCGCCGAATCGATGAACCACGCGGTGAAGGAAATCGTGCACGCTCCGCCGATTTACGCGGCTTTCCCGCTTTTCGTCGAGGTTTGCACGAGAAGTTCGCACTCCTGACCGAGTCCCCGGACTCGGTCAGGAGTGCGACGACTGTGGAATCGAATCCTCGGGCAGTGGGAAGTTCATATACGCCCGCGAGGGGGTGGGTCCACGCTGGCCCTGATATTTCGAGCCCGCCGCGGCGCTGCCGTAGGGGTGCTCCGACGGGCTGCTCAGCCGGAACAGGCACAGCTGGCCGATCTTCATTCCCGGCCAGAGCGTAATCGGCAGATTCGCCACATTCGACAGTTCCAGCGTGATGTGGCCGCTGAAGCCCGGGTCGATGAAGCCGGCGGTGGAATGGGTGAGCAGACCGAGCCGGCCCAGGCTGGACTTACCTTCCAGCCGGCCGGCCAGGTCGTCGGGGAGGGTGCACACCTCGAGGGTCGAGCCGAGCACGAACTCACCGGGGTGTAGCACGAAGGGCTCCCCGTCGTCCGGTTCGACCAGGGTGGTCAGCTCGTCCTGCCGTTGCGCCGGATCGATGTGGGTGTAGCGGGTGTTGTTGAACACCCGGAACATCCGGTCCAGCCGCACATCGATACTCGACGGCTGAACCAATTTCTCGTCGAACGGTTCCAGCCCGAGCCGCCCGGAGGTCAGCTCGGCACGAATGTCGCGATCGGAAAGCAGCACGGCGGTCAGCCTAGTTACCCCGTACCCGCCGGTCGCACCGGCACAGCACCGCGGGTGCGATGGCGCCGTCGCCCGCCGGAGCGCCCGCCCCGCAGGGCGACGCCGGGGTACTCGAATTTGCTTCCGGCACAGGGTATCCTGATTCTAAACATTGAGTTAACGGACTCAGGACGGCGATGAACACAGCGGCAAACGAACCCCGTGCCCAGCGCAGCGCTTCGAGCACCCCGGCCCCGAACCGGGACGGCCGCGCGCGAGGCGACCTCAGGACGTAGCGCCGAACGCCTTCCCCTGCCCGAAGGGCTCACCGGATCGGTCCCGTGCACGACCAACCGGCGAGTGAATACGCTTTTCCGACCGCGCTGCACGGTCTGGTCATCAGCATTGCAGTCCGCAACAGCACCGATATATGGGCCGGAATGCCGGGCCCGTGGCCGAATCCTGTCCACGGCCTCTGCTTTTCCGCCATAGCGTCAACTGTGTGACTCCACTCGTCAATGCGAGCGGTGGAGTGGTGCGCGCCTGCGATCAGCGCTCGCTTCGACGGGCGCTATTCATCGGCGCGCCCACTATGCTGCTCTCCTACCGGAAGTTGGCACCGACCGATGAGAATCGATCGCATTACTGCGGCTTCGCAGCGGATGTTCGGACCGTCGAAATTCGGCATTTCGACACGGCGTCGACTCTTCTTCTTCCTGTCGTTCCTGGCCCTGGCCGTCCTCGCGCCGCCCGGCCTGATCGGAATGGCACGGGCACAATCATCCGATTCCGGCGACGACCGCTCGTCGGTCGATGCGATCGGGTGGATGCAGATACACGATTCCACCGGCGCACCCCTGGCGAACTACCAATTCGCCACGAAGGACCCCGGAATACTCCATCCCGGCAACACCGTGCTGTGGTCCGCCCTCGGGTTCGAACTGACCTTGTACATCGTGGTCATGTCCACCGCCATCTGGATCATCGGCATGGCTCTCAGTTTCAAATGGCTGGACATGCTCGCCAACCCACTGCGCGGCCTGGCCGGCACCGTCACCGATCAGCTCGCGACGCCGATGATGCTGGTGACCGCGGCCACCATCGGCGCACTCGTCGTAGCCTGGTTCGTGGTTCGCGGCTTCCATTCGAAGGCCGCGTCACAGTCGGCCACCATGGTCCTCGTCGGCATCGCCGGGCCGTTCTTCCTGGCCGACCCGCTGGCCGATGTGCTGTCCGCCGACGGTCTCATGGCCCGGGGGCGAGACCTGGGCATCGCGGTGGTGGCCGGCCTGCAGGGCCGGTCCGCTCCGGCGGCCGGCGAATTCGTGACGAACCTCCAGACCGGGCTGGCCGACAATCTGGTGCGCAAACCGGTACAGGTCTGGAATTTCGGTCACGTCCTGGACAATGATTCCGCCTGCCGGAATGCGTGGACCACCGGAATCAGCGCGGGCAGCAGCAAACTGCTGCGGTCGGGCCTGGAAAAATGCGGTGACAGTACGGTGCTCCACCGTATCGACCATCCGACGATGGCACAGGTGGGCACCGGACTGGTGCTGATCCTGTGCGGACTGATCACGATCGTCTTCGGCGTCTACATGGCTATCAAAATCATGCGCACGGCATTCGACGCCATCTACTACGCATTCATGACGATATTCGGATTCGCCGCGGGCGGATTCATCTACGGACCGACCCAGACACATCTGGTTCGAAGTCTCGTACATTCTTTCGTTTCCGGGTTCAAGATGATCGCCTTCATCATATTCCTCGGGATATATCTCGTTCTGCTGGGTGACTTGTTCGATCAGGCAAAGGGCCAGATATTCGCGGTGCTGATCATCGTCGTGTCCGTCGAGATCATCGCGGTGACCCAACTGCGCCGCCTGGATTTCAATTTGGACCGCGGAAACGACTGGATCGCCAATCGATTCGCCCTGGCCACCCAGGGCGGATTCGCCGCCTCGGCCACCGGAAGAACCGCCTTGGGAATGCCGAGCGGCGGATCCGGCGGCCATTCCAGCACCAGACTGCTGACCACGGTCGCCGCCGTCAACACCGTGAACTCGTCGCCGATCGCCGCGTGGGCCGCCGGTCGCACCATGGGGCCGTTGAATCCGTTCGCGGCGCGGCGCAAACGGGCCGAACTCGCGAATATGGACAGCGCGCCGCTGAATCGCGAAGGGCAGCAATGGCTTCAGCTCAATCGGCTGAACTGGCGGCAGAAGGCGCTCGCACGTGCAGGTGAGGACGGTTTGGGGACGACGATCGGCGTGGCCAACGCCTTGGACGGGCTGACCGACAGCCGCGTACCGGATCTGTACCTCGCCCCCGTCCTGTTGGCGACCGGAGCCACCGACCAGGGCGTCATCGACGCGTTGCGGGCATTGGCCGTGCAGAAGGCGAGCCTGCGCGATGCCTCGCCATACGGATTCGCGCCGCTGCAGAAGGCGCTGGCCGCCGCGATGGCCGTCGACAACCATGTCGGCGACCGGGCACACGAAGCATTCGCCGCGCAAGCCGTGGTAGCGGCAGCCAACTTCCGCCGGCATGCCAACGCTCCGGACGAAAACGCCGTTATCGATCACAACTTCGTGGGCCTGGTCGAACGATCGTGGGATTCCGAATCCGCGATCCGCCGCATCACCCCCGACCAGTGGAACAACGCCGGCCGCGACACCCGCTACTACATCGGCAACCGGCTGGCCGAGAACCATCTGGCGATCGCCGAGCGCTACCACCGGTCGGTGGTCACCAACGATCCGGCGTTGGAGCAGCACCGGCAGCAACTGCGCGAATCCGCACGTCGGATCAACAACCTGCACCACCTCAAACCCGAGATGGGCGCCGATCCCTGGCAGCCATAGGCGAGCGGTCGACACGCGTCCGCGGCAACCCCGCCGGGCCCCTCGACCCCGTTATGCTTGCCAGTCGATATAGCTACCGGGATCTACTTCTGTGTTTTCGAGCTCGTGCACATCCGCTTCGAGACGGGATCCAGCTATGCGACGTCCATTCCTCGTCGCCGCGTCGGGTGCGGCGGTGGCGATTGTGACCGCCGCGGCCATCTGGGCCGGTTATGCCGAACCGAGTCATGCGCAGCCGCCCGGGGCCGAGTTGTCCGGTTCCGGGGTCCACCTGCGCACGTCGGTCGACGACATCAGGGTGGATCCCCCAGGTGACCGCACGCCGAACTATCTGATGGCCTTCTCCCACGCCGCGCAGGTTTCCGGGAACTACTCGGTCACCGTGGACGGGGGCCCGATCTCCTCGGGCCAGGCCGTGGCCGGCTTCCTGCTGGGTTGCGGGATCAGTGTGGCCGGTGGGGTCACGGTGGGCATCGCGCCCAACCAAGAACTGGATCTGAGCATCTCGCCCTCGCTCAGCCCGCCGAGCACCGACACCGCCGCGCCGACCACCACGGTGACACCGAGCACGAGCAACCACCCCACCGTCACCGTCACCCCGCCGAGCGGCACGGCCACCGCGCCCGAGCTCAGCCTGGGCCCCAGCATCGGCGGCGCGCTGGGCTTGTCGGAAGAGCTGTCCGGCACGCTGCAACCCGGTCAGGTCACCACGGCCACCACCGCGACGGCCACGCTCGACGACAAGACCACCTTCCCGTTCCATCTGGCGTTCAACAATTCCGCCCTCAACGTCTCCCAGTGCGCGTCGCCGGTGGCGGCCGTTCCGTTCGTCTCGGCTTCGGTTTCCACCGCCGACGGTCTGGTGCAGACCACCGCATACGGAACCCAGTTCAGCTTCTGATTCCGGGCCGGGCGATCCGATCCCGGCCGAGGTGGATGTTTCGTCCGCCCCGGGCGGGTTAGCCGCTTCTCGGTCGACTCCGGCGCAAAACGAGGACAGGAGGTGGCACATGCGGGCAGCGGTACTGCGGGAATTCGGCGGGCCGGAGGCCCTGGCCGTCGCGGACATCGACATCCCGCGTCCGGGGCCGGGCGAGGTGCTGGTCCGGGTGCGCGCGTCGAGCGCGAATCCGGTCGACGGACTGATTCGACGCGGCGTGGCGAATCCGAAACTGACGTTGCCGGCCGTGATCGGCAGCGATGTGGCCGGGGAGGTGGAGCAGGTCGGCCCCGGCGTCACCGATGTGGCGGTCGGCGACGCCGTGTACTACACCTCGGAACTCGTCTCGGGCGGCGGCGCGTACGCGCAGTACCACGTGGCGGCCGCCGCGATCGTGGCGCCGAAACCCTCGACGCTGTCCTACCCCGAGGCCGCGGCGATACCCCTGGCCGGGGGCACCGCATGGGAGGCGATCGTGCGACGGCTGAACGTCCTCCCGGGACAGACCGTGCTGGTACACGGCGGATCCGGCGGGGTCGGCAGTTTCGCCGTGCAGTTCGCTCGTGCCGCGGGTGCGTCGGTGCTGGCCACCGCCGGGCCGGATCATCAGCAGTTGCTGCGCGATCTGGGCGCGACACCGATCGATTACAAGAGCGAGGACTTCATCCAGGTGGCCCGCGCCCACACCGACGGGGCCGGGGTCGACGCGGTGCTCGACACCGTCGGCGGTGAGAATCTGGCGGGTAGTGCGGCCGCTACCCGGGCCGGCGGGCGCATCGCCACCATCCTCGCCCCCGACGGCCGGCTCGATGACCTCTACCAGCGCAATCAGACGCTCTACGGCATCTTCCTCACCCGCGAACGCCGGCGGCTCACCGAAATGACACCGCTGTTCGACCGCGGAGTCGTCCGCCCGCAGATCGCGGAGGTCATGCCGCTCGACGACATCGTCGCGATCCACCGGCGGCTGGACGAGGGGCACAACGCCGGCAAGCTCGTGGTGGACGTGCCCTGATCAATTCTTGTCGTCGAACGTGTCCAAGGCCCGCAGAATCGCATCGACCGGGATCCGGCCGGCCGCGACGAGTTCCGCGCCCTGCTGCCGTAACGCGCAGGAAAGCGGTGCGGCCCAGAGATTCTCGTAGACGAGCACGGCGGCCGAATGTCCGGGCGACAGCGCGGCGCCCGCCTCCAGGAGATCACCGTCGAGCACGCCGGCCACATCCTCCCCGAACAGGGCCGCACTCGCTTCACACGCCAGGCCGAGGTCCTCGATGTCGGTTCCGGTCAAGGTTCCGTCGCGCGCCTTCCGGAGGAACGTCAGATTCAGTACCCGGATGATTCCCCGGCCGACGAGATCTCGCAGCAGTGGCAGCGCCGCCGCGTGCGGCGGGCATCCGGTGGGGAACTCGACGATGAGATAGTCGATCGGTCCCCACTCATCGTCACCGGCAGCAGTGGTCATCCGGGCACCTCGTTCTGGCCGAATCGCGGGTTCGAGACGGCGAGACAGCAGCTGACGTCGCGCTCGGCGGCGCCCCCGACCACCACCGGCGTAACACCTTTGATTCGAAGCCGCACCGCACGCGGATAAAGCACGAGTCGACGAATCCGAGGTCTTTCGCCCGGCCCCCGCGTACGGCAGCGGCGGGAGCGGACCCAGCCGAACCTGTCGGACCCCTGAGCCACAATCGGTTTCGCGGCAGTCGGCCGCACCGGCGATATCGCGTTGAAGACCGGAGGGGGACGGGCGAATGAACGACGAACGGAAACGGGTCCTGCATCTGGTGACCGCGGCCGCGCACGACCGCGGATATGCCTGTGAACTGGTGCGCCCGGAGTGTGTGCTGCTGTCCGGGACCACGGTTTTCACCCTGCGGCTCAACGTGATCCGGCACCGGATGCGGATGAATCCGCCGGACCGCTGGCCGCAGTTGGTGGCCGACGCCATCGACGACGTCGTGGTCGCGGCCGAGACGGAGCGGGAGCATCCGCTTGATTACTCCGATTTCTCCGTAATGCGCACCTTGGTTCGCACCCGGCTCTACGGCACCGCATCGGTCGGCGGGAACGGTGTGCGACGCACCGTCGCACCAGGCCTGATCCAACGGGTGATCATCGACGGTCTGCACACGACCGTTCCCGTCACCTACGAGATGCTCGCGCGCTGGCCGATCGGCGAATGGGAGCTGTTCGAACTCGCCGAACACAATGTCCGTGTCGACGGCGGTGTGGATATCGCTTGGGACTTCCTCGACGATCTGCGGCGAATTCGCGATCTGCCGCCGGCCGCACTGCTGAGCGGCCCCGAATACCTGACCGCGCACATCCGCCACCTCGGCGACCATCCGGTCACCGGCCCCGAGGGCGCGGTGCTGGTCGCGCCGTCGGCGGTGGCCGTGTACGTCTGTCCGGTCGTCGGCCCGGAGGTCGCTCGGGCGGTGGATCTCCTCGCGGTGCTGGCGCACACCCTGCACAGCGACGACCCCCTCGCCATCAATACCAACGTCTACTGGTGGCGTTCCGGCGCGCTGGAACTCGCCGCGCGAACCTTCCGCCGCGACGACACCACGGTCATCCGTTACACCGACACCTATGTCCGCCGCACGACTGCCGGGCAGCACGGAAAACCGCTCGGCCCCAGTGGATTCCGGGACCCGTCGTGACCTGTTGTCCGGTATCGCCGAGTCTGCGGGCTTCAGAAGGTCGGGATGGCCTTGGAGGGCGTCAGCTTGCTGGTGCCCAGCCAGTATTCCGGCAGCGCCATCTTGCGCAGAATCTCCGAGGCGGCGGGAAGGTCCTCGGCCTGGGCGGCCTCGAGATAGCTGCGGCTGAGGTGAACGTTGATGAAGCGGTTCATCAACGCCGCCCGCTCGGGTTGCACCGTGCCCGAGATGCCGGGCAAGGTGTTCTCCGCACCGGTCGCCACCTGGTTGATCCGTTCGATCACCGACTTGGTGGGGTTGGCGAAATAGGCGCGCAGTAGCGCCTGCTCTTCGGCGTCGAAACTGCTGAACCGCAATTCGGGGTCGGCGAATCGGCGGTTGGCCAACCGGTGCGCCGTCCGCTGGAACAACGCGATATTCGCCGGTGTGCGGCCCAGCTTGAGCACATTCATCGACGCGATCGCCTGGCCGAGATGCTTGTCACCGTCCCACATGTTCGGGCCCCAGCTGGTGCGGTAGTTGTAGGCGCGGATAGCGTCCAGCCGCATCTGCTTGTCGGTGAAACCGGCGCTCGTCAGGGCCGAATCGGCATCGCCGAGACCACCGCCGCGGTCGATGACACGATCCACCGCGACCGCGGCGCCCAGCGGCGTATGCCCGTATTCTCCGGCTGCCGAGCGTGCCGAGTCGATGATCTGTTCCCGGGTCCGGTTGTAGTTCAGGATCCAACCCCGACGCCCGGATTCCGCCGCGATGCGCATATTGGCGGTCTCGGCTTCCTGGCGCAGCCGCGAACGGGAACTCAGCGGAAAACGCGTGCGGCCCATCATGTATTCGGTGACCGGATTGGCGTTGACAGTATTGATCGCCGCCAGGGCCGTGAGCAGCCGCTCCGAACCCGACGGCGTGGCCGCGGCACCGGCCACCGCCGCGCCGCCGGCTCCGGCCTGCCCACCCGACAAGACCGAACCGATCTGTGCCACAACCTGATTACCGCGCGCGGCGACATTCTTGCCGACCCGCCGCAACAGCACCACGCCGACCACCATGACCGCCCCGCCGACGAAGATCACCTCGATGCCGTGTCCCGGTGCCTGCCGGAACAGATCGTCGAGCACCAGTGCGTACACGCCGAGGTAGATGGTGAACGCGACCATCTTGCCCGACGATACGAAGGCGTCGACCAGATTGCGCACCAGGAAGGTCTGACTCGGCCCGTAGACGAAACCGCCTGCGGCGAAACCGAATATCGCCATGAATGCGTGATAGATCGACTCGGCCGCCGCGACCACGATCTTGCCCGACAGATACACCCCGAACAACAGCAGCACGGCCGCGAACAGCAGCAACAGCAAGCCTGTGCAGATCTGGCCGGCATTCGGATTGCGGGATTTGGTGTAGGCGGCGAAGTCACCGCAGCGCTGCATCCCGTTCGCCACCCGGGCGTCGCTGCCGGCCGCGACTCCCGCCGACCATTCCGCCCGGCAGGCCGGCGACTCGTCCACGACGTGTCCGAAGTTCCAGACCTGCAACGGATGCCGGACGAAATTGTCGGCCAGCGTGCTCTCCATCGTGGCCACCACCGCCTGCGGATTCGGGTCGGCGTCACCGTTCAGCCCGGCCGCCACCGCGACGCCCACGTCCCGCCCCTGGGCGAGCAGGCCGTCCGGTGACAGCACGTCGGCCATCGGATGGGCGAGATACCCGACGCCGAACAACGCGACCGCGAGCATCGTCACCACCTGCAGGGTGGCCTTGCTGAACAGTCCGCGCAGGACGAACCATGCGACGAAGAACGCACCGATAGCGGCCGCGACCGTGATGACCATCGGGGTGCCGACCTGACCGGCGAGGGTGTCGGCGACCTTCGTCAACGGCACCGAGACCAGCTCCAGCCAACGGAAACTCACCGCGTACCCGATCAGCCAGATCGCGGTGACCCCGATCGCCATGAATCCGGCGAACTCCAGATCCAGCACGGTCGACAGGGCGGTATTGCCCGGGTGCAGCAGACTGCCGTGATCGGTGGCGAAGACGTAGTCGGATACAGCGACCCCGGCCGAGTCGCGCACGTTCATCCAGCCGATCGCGTCGATGGTGGACGCACCGGCCGCATCGGTCCGGGCCTGGGCGGTCGCGACCGCCCCCACGCCGACCGGCAGGACGAACAGCAGCAGCACCGTCAGCAGCAGCCAGGTCGCGATCCGGCGTCCCCGGGTGGCGCTCACCCAACTCGCCGTGCGCCGGGCCACGACGGCGGGTCGCCACCGGGCGGTATCCCAGAAATCACCGTCCGTCCGCAACGCCGTCCGCGTGCCCGTCTGGTTCGGCGCCACCGCACCGCCGTACTTCGGAGCTCTGCCGCTGCCCAACACCCGTCATTCCCGTCGAAACCGAACCGGCGACCGGCGAACCGCGCCGGCGCCTACCGATAGCGCATCGGCTGCGTCGCCGGCGCCGATGATCAGGGGACTGTACGGCCGGTTCGGGACGCGGTAACCCGTTGCGCTCGAGGTGATTCTGGCGTGCCGGGCGCCGCGGAATTTTGCTCACGCTGAGCCTGGATGGTGGCAAATCGCGAGCGGCGGCGAAGAATTCGGGCGGCCGCTGCGCGTGGGCCCCGGCCGACCGATATCCGACGACGCAAAGGGACAGTGTGACCACGGCTCTGCCAGTGAATCTCAAGCACGCCAAAGACATTCATCCGGGCGTCGACGTGCCGTTACTGCACGAGGCCGTGGTCGCGGAACGCACCGCCTGGTCGCCGGCGCAACTGCACGAACTGACCACGCTGGTGGCGGGCGAACTGGCGACACCGCTGCTGGACATCGTGCGGTTCGACCCCGCGCAGCGC
>NZ_BAGM01000129.1 GCF_000308855.1 Nocardia veterana NBRC 100344
GAGCACGCGCCCGGCACTGCGGCCCCCGGCACCGCCGGACCCAATTCGGCCGATCCGAATTCCCCGGCACCGGATTCCCCGGCCCCGGGGACGGCCGCCGGTCCCGGCACGGTCGCCAACGCACCGGCACCGAACGCACCGGCACCGAATTCACCTGCTCCCGATTCACCTGCTCCGCAGGCGCCGCCGCAGGTTCCAGTGCAAACCCCGTCCGCGCCTTCGGTTCCCACGCAGCCGAGTTCTCCCAGCGTGCCCGGCAGCTCCCTGGGCAACACGCTCGGAAATACGCTCGATCAGACGGGTGACACGCTGGGCACGGTCTTGCAGGTGCCGGGCAAGGTAATACCGCACGAGGGCAACTGAGGCGGTGGCTGTGGTCGGCAAGGACGCGGTCGCATTCGGCGCACTTCCCGGTGCTCGGGACCTGCTGCGCGAGTTGGACTCCGAATCCCCGGATCCGCTGGTGTATCTGATCCGGGGACGCTGCGGCACCGGGAAGTCGGCATTGCTCGCCGCGGTTCGAAATCGCCTGCGCCGACGCGGCATCGGCTGCTGCGACGATGTGAGCGCGACGACCGTACCGCCGGACACCCGCGCGGCGGTAGTGGTCGACGATGCCCATACGCTGGATCAGTTTCAGCTGGAAAAACTCTGCGCCGCAGTGGAATCCGATTCGCGCACGCTGATCGTCGCGACCCGTCCGCAGCCACACGACACCGCCCTGCGGGCGCTCGCCGACGCCGTCTCGCGCCGCGGCCGCGTGCTCGAATTGCGACCGCTGGGCGTTCCCGATATCGGCCCGTTCGCCCGCGAGCTCGGCATGACCGTGCCGCGCCAGGTCGCCGATCACATCCACCGCCGGACCGGCGGCATACCGGGCGGCGTGGTCGCCGCGCTCACCGCGGCCTGCGCCACCCGGCTCGACGGCGGTATCGAGGCCGTCGATCAGGCCGTGACCGCCTGGGCGCGCACCCTGCTCGACGACACCGAGCCCCGGCTGCTGGAGGTACTCGTCGTCGCCACCACCGGCGCCGGTCTGGATCCCAGCGAACTGGCCGAGGTGCTGGACACCGACGAGACGACGGCCGTCGGACTCGTCGACCGGGCTCGGGCCGGCGCCCTGGTCACCGATGCCGACCTGCTGTTGGCGCCGGCGATCGAACCGTTGCGCACCCTGGTCGGCGAGCGGCGTTTCGTTTCCATTCAACGCCGACTGCTCACCGCCCGCCTGGACGCGGGACTGCTGCGCGACCACACCGCACTGCAACTGGCCGAATCCGGTGTCCGCGACGAGCGTTTGGCCGAATATCTTTGTGCCGCGGCGCAACACGCCGGTCCGGAAGCAAGTCGCTACTACAACGCCGCGGTCGCCGGCGGGTACGACCCACAACCGATCGCGATTCCCCGCGCCGTCGCGGCCGTGCACAGCGGCGACGACGAGGCCGCCCTGCGCCTGGCCGAGCCCGTCCTCTCCCGCCCCGACGCACCGGCCGCGGAGCTGGCCGCCGCCGTGCGTATCTGCGCGAACATCCAGGCCCGCCGCGGCCTGATCGATCGGGCCGTCCAGCTGTACACCTGGCTCGGCACCACCCGCACCGGTGCGGATTGGGCGAGTGCCGCGGCGGTGTACTACCTCTGCGGTGAGGTGGGCGCCGCCACCGCGGTCTCGGAGTCGGTCGCGCAATGGCCGCCGACCGAGACCAACGCCCGGGCCGGCCGGTACGCCACCGCCCTGGCCCAGACCGTCACCGGCGAATCCCGCAGCGCCGCAACGGCCGCCGCGGCCGCGCTGATTCAGCTCGCCCGCACCGCCACCATCGAGGACGGTTTGCTGCCCTGCTCGCCGGTGGCACTCGCGACCCTGCTGTGCCTGAGTATGGGCGAACCGCGCCGCGCGTCCGACGCGCTCCGGGGCGCGGACACCGCGGATCCGCAAATCCGGGTGTTGACGGCGTGGACCGCGATGCTCGGGGGTGACGAGCAGTCGGCCGCGAAGATCGCCGCCACCCTCGCTCCCGGCACGCTGGCGCCGCGCGATCGCCTGCTCGCGCACGGTGTCCTCGTCGGCCTCGCCCGCCGCACCGGCGATCACGGCCTGCTGCTGCGGGCCTGGGAGGCCGCCTGCCCGGCCTTCGACGAAGTGGATGCCGACCTGCCCGCACTGCTGCCGATCGGCGAGTTGTGGCTGGCCGGTATCCGGCTCGGCGAACAGGAGCGGATGTCCCGGCTGGTGGAGGCGGCACGAGAAGTGTTGCGCCGCGCCGGAAATCCCCCTGCCTGGGCGAATGTCTTCCACTGGTACGACATTCAGGCCGCGATCGCGCACGAGCGCCCGGATGAGCTGGTGCCGCCCGCCCGGCTGCTGAAATCGGCTGCGCAGGCCGGTGATCCGCATGCCGCGATCCTCGCCGATGCCGGACGTACCTGGGTGCTGGTCTTGCGCGGTGAGGTCGACGAGGCCCGGGTGACCGCGGCGGTACGCCGACTGGCCGCGATCGGCATGATCTGGGATGCCGCCCGGCTGGCCAGCGAGGCGGCCCTGTCCGCCGGCGAACCCGCCACCGCCACCGCGCTGCTGAAGCTGGCGCGCACGGTCCGCACCGGCGCCCGGCCGCCCGCGGCGCCGGACCGGGTCC
>NZ_BAGM01000128.1 GCF_000308855.1 Nocardia veterana NBRC 100344
AGCGGCTGCGCTGCCAGCGGGCAAACCGGTACTCAGCGCATTGATTACCAGTGGTAACAGCTGGTTCAAAGTCGATGGGCTTTCTCTTCCAGGCGACCCGACCCATCCGTTGCCCGACGATCAGCAGACCGAGAAGCTGAAAAAGGATGTGCAGGACCTGATACATCCGGATACGCTGAGGCGCCAATACTGCTTGGCGTCCGGATACTCACAAAACCATCCCGAAATAATATCCAGATTCGACACCCGGCCCCCGGGCCAACAGGGGGTATATCCGAATCAGCTACTCAGCTGGGATGCTGCAGCCAACGATCCGGGGCGGTTCTTCAATACATATGCAAGTATCAACGACCCCCAACTCGGCAAGTTCGACAACTTCTATGAGGATGGACTGCATGATAAATTCATAGGTAAACATCCCGTCGCTCCTCACCCTGGAGGCCCCCGGTGAGGATTCCGCGTCGAGTGCTAGCTTACATATTGGCCCCGTACTCGGCCGTAGCCCTAGCAGGCTGTGCGGGCAATCATGGGGAAGTTGAGAAAAATTCTCCGACAACTGCGGTTGAAGTCCCACAGGTCAACACTACATTCCAATGGATAGATTCTCCGGATCGCTTGCGCAATTCCGACGCGACATTCGTCCGCGCTTACGCAGAGTCGTATCTCGCACTCGCATATACCGGTAAAGCGGGTGCTGTTTATCCGGGATTCACCAGAGCGAATCGCGGGTTGATCGATCTACAGGAAGATAAGTTTCCTCCGTCGAAAAACGAGGTTCAGACGATTCGCTTGAAGATATTGCGAGTGAGTACGCTGAACGACGGTTCGGTAAGCGCCATCCTTTGCGACGGTGTAGTGCCGAGGGAACTCAATTATGTGCGTGACGGTAGCCCGCCGCCGGACAATCAGTCCGGGCCTGCCCGACGCCCGACGAAAGATGTGTTCGGCGACTGGCACGTCACCTGGTGGGGGCGATACAGCGACCAACCCAGCCCTGAATTCGCCGCCTGTGAGGGACTCGACCGGATCCAAGGAAGTGCGGCGAGACAAGATCAGCCGATCCCCGGCTGGCCGGGGGCTGCTTGATCAGTCCGGAAAGTCTTGGGTTGCTTGGATCATCGCGGTGAGTTCGCGGCGTAACCGGTCCGGTGGGCAGGGTTCGATGTGGAAATCGTTGAAGCGCCGGCGGTGGAGGTAGCGGCCGTCGTTTTCGACGTCGAACCAGCTCAGGTAGTGCGCGGGTTGGGGGCGGGGGGTGTGGAGGGCGCGGCGTAGTTCCACATGTCCGGAGCCGGCGCGTGGTGCGCGTAGGAGTGCACGCATGCGGTCGGTGGTGGTTTCCTGTGAACCAGTCCAGGATTCCAGGCTCAGGCGCACGCGTTCGATGCTTTCGACCAGTGCCGGGCGCTGTCCACCGGGGACGTTGCCGAGTACGGCCGCGAACACCTTCGCCACGATCGCCGGGGTGCCGACCTCCATCACCACGTTGCCGCCGAATTCGGCTGTCGGCCCGGGGCGTTGGACCACGGTGACTCCGATGCCGGACGCTACCGCGCCGAACGCTCGGAGCGGGCGCTTGCGGGTTCCGGTCAGCGCCAGGGTCGACTCGGGTGTGGCGGCCACGCGTAGCGCGGCCGATAGGTCGGGGTCAGCACCGAGCCGCAGACGGTCGCGCAGGTCGGATTGCAGCCGCTCGAATTCGTCGTCCCACCGCACCGACGACAGCAATTGCAGCGGAAACGGATACCGGTCCTGTCCGGTCTCCGTCCAGACATGCATGAACTCATCGGGCGTGAATTCCCATGTCACCGTGGGCCACCGCCCGTGCCCGGCGCCGGTTGCGCCGCGGGGATATCCGCTCCGATCGCGCCCGGAACCGCAGGGTCGATGGGCCCGATCAATTCGTCTTCGCGATCCCTGACCAGGTAGTCGGGAGTTCTGTGCTCGCGCTCGGCGTCGTCGGACTTTTTCGCCCCGGTACCACCCATGCCCGGCATGCCGTTCATTCCCGGCTTGCCCGATGCGGCGGCCGCAACGCCGACGGGAGCAGTAGGCGACGTGGTGTTACCGGGCATGCCCGGGATGGATCCGCCGCGCCCACCGGCACCCGAAGCGCTTCCGGGGCGACCGGAACCGGAGGAGAAGCCGGTTCCCGGGGTGTAGCCCGCTCCGGCCGCATCGAATCCTGCGGGGCGGGTGCCGGTCGCGGAGCCCGCGCTGGTCGCGTCCGGGAGCCGGCTACCGGCCGGGTTCTGCGACCCGTCGGCGGCCGCCACCGCTGACGGGTCGGTGCGCGGTGCGTCGGCGGGATTGCCGGACTCGCCCGATTCCGTGGTACTGCCCGGGTTTTCGTCCTTGCCGGGGCCGGTTGCGTTGGTTCCGTCCCCCGTCGTGCCCGGCCGGTTGATGCCGGGATTGCTACCACCGCTGTTGGGGTTGTCGTTACCGCCGTCGCCGGGCGCGCTGACCGGCACGAAGGTCGGAATACCCGCGCCCGCAGGCGGATACGACGGCTTGTAATGGTTGTTCATCGCATCCACTGCCGCCTGACGCAGCGCTTCGGCGCCCTTCTTGTAGGCGACGTCGATACTGTCGCTGTCGGAGGCGATTCCCGATATCTGGGCGGCGAGAGCCACCTGCATTCCCTGGACGACGTCGGGCATATCGTCGCTGTGCAACGGGCCCGCCGGCGGCGGCACCGTCATCTTGACGACCTCCGCCGCGTGCGCCGCGGCCTTCACCCGATGACCGCAGCTCGCGATGACATCCTGCACATCGTGGGCCTGTGTGTAGAACTTCTGCGCGGCGGCCAGCGCCGCATCGGCCATCTGCCCGTCGATCCCCTGCGCGAGTTCCTTCTGGATCGATATGTGCATCCCCAACAGGCCGCCACTGAGCTCGGTGGAGATCTTGATCCAGGTATCCGCGAGACTGTGCATCGCGCCGGGATTCATTTCCTGCGCATGCTGGTAGATCTCCGCATGCGGCACACCCTCGAACCGCTCCAACCGATTGATGTAGTCCGGGTCCGTACTCCGCCCCTGCATGCCGGACTGCATGAACTGCGCACCCTGCAGCTGATTCTGCGCCCGAATCGACGGAGTCCGGGTGTCCTGCTCACCGCGCTTGTCATCCGGACGCAATGCGGACAGGGCGGCCGGGTTCCAGTTGATATCGATCGATTTCGGATCGGCCATGATCAGTTGTCCTTGCCGATTTCTTTCTCGATATTGGAGGCGATGGTCATCGCCCTGTTGCAATCGACAGGGTCAGAGCTCCACGTGCCCGGCGACAAGGTGATCTGAACGAAGCCCACTTTGGTCTTCACGTCTACTTGACATTCGTCGGGCAGCTTCGGATTGTGAACCACCAGGGCGGGACGGTCATTGACTTTCGTCGGATTACTGTAGCTTCCAACCTTCTTCAGGTCGTCGTCCCACGAAACGTTTCCCGAGCTCACTGTCAATACCTCGGTATCCGAGGAAAATTCGCAGCTCAGAAAGCTGTATTCGGCAACCATGTCACCGCGGCGTTTACGAGTGCTCGGATCGAATCCGGATTTTCTGACCGTGTCATCGCCGATCCACGTGCAGGGATCGAAAACTACTTCCGAGCGCCCCTGTGTGGTGTACTGGTTATGCTGCGGAGGCGGTTGAAGTGCGCTCGCTGTCAAGGTCGGACGCGATGAAGGGGCCTTCGCCGCAGAGGTAGGGTTGCTCGTTGCTTGTCCGTCGGTTGCGTGCGTGCATCCGCTTATCGAGAAGACCACGGGTACACAGAGCGTCATCGCAGCAAGTGTCTTTCGCATTTTGGTCATGGCTTCCCTTGATCGATAGCGGCTTTGATCGCCCTCTTGTTATCGGCATCCGTGTCTGCGATCAGGTTTCCGGCTCGGAGGTAGGCGGCAGCCATTTTCAACGCGGCGTCCCGCATGCCGTTGAGAGCTTCGACCATATTTTCGGACTTCGTGCCGAAACCTTCTTGGAGTTGGCGTGCAGAGTCGAAGCCGCCGAAGCCTTCTATCCTGACCGATATCCGAGCTTCTCGGATCTGCGGCTCCAACGTCTCCTCCACGAATCGGGTGTACACACGGGCGCAGCGCTGCGCCGCATCCGCTTCGAGGCGGAACGTCCCCGAGACCGCCTGCTGCCACAGCCCGTTCGCCGTCGACATTCCTACGTCCACGCCGGCCCTCCCTACGCGCGATCCACCTACCTTACTGGACGCTCGGTCGGGTCGGACGGTTCCTTTCGTCGCTCCATCTGCGATGCAATCGCGCCGAAGATGCAATGCTTCCTGGCATTATGCGCAGATCCTATGGGATTCTAAATTGTTGGGGCAGTGCGGGTTTGCGCGGTGATGTGCTGAGGGGATCAATCGGACCTGACGGAGGCAGGCATGTCGGAGAACGGATCTACCTTGCCGCGGCGGCAGCTCGGGCGGTATCTGCGCAATGGGCGCGAGGAGTGCGGGCTGACGTTGCACGAGGCCGCGCAAATGATTCAGCGCAGTGCGAGCACCGTCCAGCGGATCGAGCAGGGCATGGTGGCTCATCTGCGCGAGGTGGACGTCGAGGCGCTGTGCAAGATCTACGGATTCGACGATGATCACGCCGCCGCCATGAAAGCCCTTGCAGTGCAAGGTAACGAGCGGAATTGGTGGTGCGAGTACGGCGATGTCATCCCGGAGAATTTCGAATTCTACGTAGGGCTGGAGGCTTCGGCGCAGCGGCTCGTGACCTATGAGCCCGAACTTGTACCGGGCCTGTTGCAGACGCCGGGGTATGCCGGCGCCATCTGCTCCGCAGCCCACCCGAACGAGCGTTCCGAGGAGCACGAACGGAGGGTGCGTTTGCGTATGCGCAGGCAGACCAGGGTTACACGCAAATATCAACCGGCGAGCCTGGACGTGATTCTGGGCGAGTCCGCGCTGCGGCGCGTCGTCGGCGGGCCGAAGGTGATGGCCGCCCAGCTCAAACACCTGGCCGACATGGGCACCCGCTCCAACATCGGCGTCCACATCTTGCCTGCCAGCGCGGGTTTCCCGCTCGGCCAAGCGGTTGGGCCGTTCGTCATCATGGAATTCGGGTCTTCTCGACAAGGCGATTATGTCGAGCCGCCGGTGGTGTACGTCGAGGGGTTCATGGGGGAGCTGTATCTCGAAAAACCGGATGCAGTGCAACGTTACAATCAGGCATACGAGGATCTACGGCGAAGCGTTCTGGATGCCGTGGCCAGCCGGGCGTTGCTTCGGCAGATCGCGAAGGAGTACGCGCTATGACAACCGATCTATCGAATGCGCGATGGTTCAAGAGTACGCGCAGCGACGGCTCCCGGAACTGCGTCGAAGTTGCCTTCCTCTCGAATAACGTTGTGGGAGTCCGTGACTCGAAAAATCCCACCGGCCCCGCCTTGACGTTCTCGGCCGCCGAGTGGGATGCCTTCACCGCCGGTGTCACCGCCGGCGAGTTCGCCTGACCCCTGCGCCTCGTCCGGCCGGAGCTCGCCGAAGCTCAGAACAGCGGGTCGTGGCGGATGTTGTCGCCGGGGGTTCCGGCCGCCATCAAGCGGAATTTGGTGGTCTGCACCGTGCTCGGGGAGCCGACGAGCTGTACGTCGCAGTCCGACCAGTCTCCGCTCTCGGCGACGATTCGGCCGATCTGCCCGGTGCGGCGGGGTTCGATGGCCGGGAGGTCCGCGGGGGGTTCGTCCGGGTTGTAGTACCACCAGGGGTTGTCGTCGCTTTCGGTGACCGGGGTGACGGTCAGCCAACGGTTGCCGACGGCGAGGGTGCTCAGCGTCGGTAGGTCGTAGAGGTCGCACGGGTGATGGACGCCGACGAACAGGTGCACCTTGGGATTCGATCGGCGCCGGCTCATGGCGAGCAGTTGCGCGCGCAGCGGGGCGATGCCGGTGCCGCAGCCGACCATCAACATCTTGCGGCGGGTATTGCGCGGCACTCCGAGGCCGCCCATCGGCGCGCCCAGCAACCACTGATCTCCGACGACGGTGCGCGACACCATCGCCGGGCTCACCCAGCCACCGCTCACGCTCCGGATGTGGAATTCGATCTCGCCCTGCGGATTGGACGGTATCGCCGGCGACAGATAGCGCCACATCCGCGGCCGTGCCGGTATCTGCACGCTGAGATACTGGCCTGCGGCATAGGCCATCGGCTGATCCAACTGCAATCGGACCACCGCCAGGTTGCAGAGCACCTCACGATGTTCGACCACGGTTCCGGTCCAGACCGGGGGTGTGGTCTCCTGTTCCGCCGCGCCGATCATCGTCTCGGCGATGAGCGCCAGCCCGGCATCCCAGGCCTGATCGACCTCGTCGGTCCACATTTCGGTGCCGGTGTGCGCCCGCAACGCGCATTTGAGCGAATGGCCCACCGCCGCATAATGTTCGGCGACGACACCGTATTTGCGGTGATCGCGGCCGAGTTGAGCGAGGAAGGGCAGGAGCCGTTCGGGTTCTTCCAGCCGATCCACGGCATAACCGATGGCCTTGACCAGCCGGTCGCGCTGCGCCTCCAAGGCGGCGGGAAAGAAGTCGCGAATATGGGGATGTTCGGTGAACAGAATGGCGTAGAAGGAGCGCGCGAGTTGTTCCGGGCCGCCCTCCTCCGCGGCAACCGCCTTGAACGTCGTTCTGATCAACGCGACGGTCCGCGAATCCATATGCCTCACAACCCCATTTCGCATTCGAACACGGGGACGGTTCGGCGAGCGAGGCGCCGCCGAACAGTCGAGAGCCGCCGATGAAAATCGAGTGTAGGCGAATTTGCCAGGCGCGTGATGCACTTGTGAAACAACAGCGGTGTAATTCGGGCGGACCGAGGTGAGCGGGTGTAAACCGCCCTTGAAACCGACCGAAAGATGGTGACACGCCATGTGTTTCGGCGTGTCGGAGGGCGGTTTGCATGACTCGTTTCGGAGCATGCACGTTTGCGGAGTGCATGCTGAGGCTCCGCCGAGCGGATTGCTCCGGCCCCGCCGACCCGAGCAGACCGTGAATTTCCGGGCCCGAATATGCGAACAGCGCCCCCGGAAATTCCGGGGGCGCTGCCGCTCTGTGTCTTCGGCCGAAACGACCGCCGCGGAGCAATCGCCTATCGGCGCTTGTTCCTGGGCTGCCATACCACCAACGCGGTACTGCGTTGCGGCGGAGCGAGATCGGGACGGTGTCCCGCTCGCAGGCGCTCGACCTCGGCGGCCAATTCGCCCACCCGCTGCTGCAGGGCCTCGACCTGGTTGGTCAATTCGATGATCCGTTTGATTCCGGCCAGGTTGACGCCCTCGTCCTGGGACAGTCGCTGCACCTCGCGCAGCAACTCCACATCCCGGGACGAATAGCGTCGGCCGCCGCCCGATGTTCGTTGCGGCGTAACCAGTCCCAGTCGGTCGTAGGTCCGCAGCGTCTGCGCGTGCATTCCCGCCAGCTGAGCCGCCACCGAGATCATGAAGTACTCGGTGCCGGATGCCCGATTCTTCGGATCACCGTCCATTACGCACCTGCCCAACCTGCACGCGGGTCGAACCCGCCGGCCTTCTCCGCCTCCGCATAACGCCGCAGCGCCTCGGCGGCTTCGTCGTCGAGCTTCGGCGGTACCGCGACCTTCACCGTGACCAGCAGATCACCGGCGCCGCCGCCGCGCTTGGGCACACCGCGCCCGCGCACTCGCAGCGTCCGGCCGTCGGCGGTGCCGGGTGGCACCTTCACTCCGACTCTACCTTCCAGCGTCGGCACGGAAACCGTTGTACCCAGCACCAATTCGCTGTAACTCACCGGCAGCACCAGGGTCAGGTCGTCGCCGTTGCGGCCGAAGACCTTGTCCTGGCTGACGTGCACGGTGACGTACAGGTCACCCGAGGGCGCGCCGCGCAGGCCCGCCTCGCCCTGACCGGCCAGCCGGATCCGCTGCCCGTCGCGCACCCCCGGCGGGATGCGGACGGTGATGGTGCGGGTCCGATTCTGGATACCGGTACCGCGGCAGTCCACGCAGGGATCGTCGATGATCGAGCCGGTGCCACGGCAGTCGTCGCAGGGTTCGCTGAACCCGAACGCGCCCTGGTTACGGCTGATCACGCCGGTTCCGTTGCAGTGCGGGCACACTCGCGGGCTGGTCCCCGGCTTGGCGCCGCTGCCGTGACAGGTCGTACACGGCGACGGGCTGGTCATCCGCAGCGGAACGGTGACGCCCTGGGCCGCCTCGCGGAAACCGAGGGTCGTCTCGGTTTCCACATCGCTGCCGCGACGCGGCCGCGAGGTGGTCCGCGTACCGCCGCGGTTGAACAGGCCGCCGAGGATGTCGCCCAGACCGCCGTCACCCGCCCCGGCGGCCGCGCCACCGAAGATGTCACCCAGGTTGAATTCGTTGGTGAAGCCACCACCGCCGGTGTAGCCGCCGCCCGGCGCGTAGCCGCCGCGGCCGAAACCGCCGCTGGCGAACAGGCGCCGAGCCTCGTCGTACTCCTTACGCTTCTCCGGATCGGCCAGCACGGCATGTGCCTCGCTGACCGCCTTGAAACGCTCCTCGGCCTTGGTATCGCCCGGATTCTTGTCCGGATGCAGATCCCGGGCCAGCTTGCGGTAGGCCTTCTTGATCTCGTCCTGGGACGCGCTGGAGGAAATACCCAGCTCTTTGTAGAAGTCCTTTTCCAGCCACTCCCGATTCACCGGGCATCTCCTCCTTTCGTGTCGTCGCGCGGAACAGCCGACGGGCGTGTGTTACTCGGCACCATCGGCGTCTCGGCCGGCATTCGTAGTCTCCGATGTCTCCATCAGATCCGCTACCCCATCGGTGACCCCGACCAGCGCATGGCGCAGGACGCGATCGCCGAAGCGGTAACCCTTGCGCATCACCACTCCGATCACCGGGTTGTGTCCCTCGCCCTCGTGCTGCACGGCCTCGTGCAGGGTCGGGTCGAAAGGTTCACCCTCGACACCGAATTCCTCGAGACCCTGCTTCTCCAGCGCGGAGGTGAGCTTGTCCGCGACCGACTTCAGCGGTCCGGAATCCAGATCACCATGGGCTCGGGCACGGTCCAGATCGTCGAGGACACCGAGCAGTTCGGTGACCACCGCCGCCTTGGCCGAATCGATGGCGGCCTTGCGGTCGCGATCGACACGGCGCCGATAGTTGGCGTATTCGGCGGTCAACCGCTGCAGATCCGCGGTGCGCTCCGACAATTCGGCGCTGATGCTGTCGGCGAGGGTGTCGCCCTCGGCGGACGAAGCGGAGGCCGAAGCTGTGTCTTTTTCGGCTGCGGCCTCGCTCGCATCATCCTGCGGAGCGGACGGTTTCCCGTCGGGATCGATCTTTCGGTTGTCGACGATGGTGACCGGCTCCTCTTGCGGATTCTTGTCGGTCACTTCTTCTCCGGCTCTTCCACGACCTCGGCATCGACCACGGTGTCGTCACCGGCGGACGCGTTGCCCGCGCCGTCGCCGGCCGCGCCACCCTCGGCGGCGGAGGCCTCGTAGATCGCCTGGCCCAGGGCCTGCGATTCGGTGGCCAACTTCTCCACGGCGGACTTCACCGCGGCGATGTCGGTGCCCTTCAGCGCCTCCTTGGCCTCGGAGATGGCAGCCTCGACCTTCTCCTTGGTCTCGGCCGGCACCTTGTCGGAGTTGTCGGCGATGAACTTCTCGGTCTGGTGGACCAGCGACTCCGCCTGGTTGCGGGTCTCCGCCTCCTCGCGACGCGCCTTGTCCTCGGCCGCGTGCGCCTCGGCGTCCTTGATCATCCGCTCGATCTCTTCCTTGGACAGGCCGGAGCCGTCCTGGATCTTGATCGTGTTCTCCTTGCCGGTGCCCTTGTCCTTCGCGGTGACGTGGACGATGCCGTTGGCGTCGATGTCGAAGGTGACCTCGATCTGCGGCACGCCACGCGGGGCCGGCGGGATGCCGGTCAGCTCGAAGGAGCCGAGCAGCTTGTTGTGCGAGGCGATTTCGCGCTCACCCTGGAAGACCTGGATCTGCACGGACGGCTGGTTGTCGTCGGCCGTGGTGAAGGTCTCCGACCGCTTGGTCGGGATGGTGGTGTTGCGCTCGATGAGCTTGGTCATCACGCCACCCTTGGTCTCGATGCCCAGCGACAGCGGGGTCACATCGAGCAGCAGGACGTCCTTGACCTCACCCTTGAGCACACCGGCCTGCAGGGCGGCGCCGACGGCGACGACCTCGTCCGGGTTCACGCCCTTGTTGGGCTCCTTGCCACCGGTCAGCTCGCGGACCAGATCGGTCACGGCGGGCATCCGGGTGGAACCACCGACGAGCACGACGTGGTCGATGTCCTTGACCGAGATACCGGCGTCCTTGATCACCGACTGGAACGGCGCGCGGGTGCGGTCCAGCAGATCGGAGGTGATCTTCTGGAACTCGGCGCGAGTCAGCTGCTCGTCGAGGAACAGCGGGTTCTTGTCCGCGTCGACGGTGATGTAGGGCAGGTTGATCGAGGTGCTCTGCGAGGAGCTCAGCTCGATCTTGGCCTTCTCGGCGGCCTCACGCAGCCGCTGCAGGGCCATCTTGTCCTTGGTCAGGTCGATGCCCGAGCTGGCCTTGAACTTGTCGACCAGCCAGGTGACGATGCGGTTGTCCCAGTCGTCACCACCGAGGTGGTTGTCACCGGAGGTGGCACGAACCTCGACGACGCCCTCGCCGATTTCCAGCAGCGAGACGTCGAAGGTGCCGCCACCGAGGTCGAAGACCAGGATGGTCTGCTCTTTGTCACCCTTGTCCAAGCCGTACGCCAGCGCGGCGGCGGTCGGCTCGTTGACGATGCGCAGGACGTTCAGACCCGCGATCTGGCCGGCCTCCTTGGTGGCCTGGCGCTGCGCGTCCTCGAAGTACGCGGGCACGGTGATCACCGCGTCGGTGATCTCCTCACCCAGGTAGGCCTCGGCATCGCGCTTCAGCTTCATCAGGGTACGGGCGCTGATCTCCTGCGCCGTGTACTTCTTGTCGTCGATCTCCACGGTCCAGTCCTCGCCCATGTGGCGCTTGACGGACTTGATGGTGCGATCGACGTTGGTGACGGCCTGGTTCTTGGCCGGCTGGCCGACCAGCACCTCGCCGTTCTTGGCGAAGGCGACGATCGACGGGGTGGTGCGCGATCCTTCGGAGTTGGCGACGACGACCGGCTCACCGCCTTCGAGAACAGCGATGACCGAGTTCGTGGTCCCGAGGTCGATACCGACCGCACGAGCCATAGTGGGTTCCTCCTAGGTGATGTAACTGTGGTGGTGCAGGATCGGGCCTGCTCGGCACGGGTTTCCGCGCCGATCGGACCTCGCCCCTGACACCGCACGGAGCACGGTCCTCAGCAATACTGAGCGTGGTCGGCTCAATCCTGCCCCCCGATTCCCTCGGAGTCAACCAGAGACTTGAGTCGCTTGCGCTCAACCTTGCGTCGATCAGCTCAACGAGCGGGGGAGGCGGTTCATTCCCGGCGGGACGAAAAATTTTCACGACTCGGCCGTGAGCGCGCGACGATCACCGCGCCGCGGCCGGCATGCGCACACGACCGGGCGTTTCGATTCCGCGAGCCTCAACCGGCGGCCGTGAGCACCTGATCGGCGAGCTTCTTGTCGAGGCTCACCCGGACCAGCGCGGCGGCCAATTCCGCGTCGTGACCGGAACGGCCCAGCCGATCCAGGCGCTTCGGGTCGGTCGGCAGATGCAGGAGGCCGGCGCCCTTGCGGGCCCGGTCGTCGAAATGCGGGCGCACCCAGGTCCAGACGTCCTGCACCTCCCGCAGGAAGATTTCGGCGCCGGTCGGGCCGATGCCCTTGAAGCGCTGCAGCGATCGGCTCAGCCGGTCCGGGTCCCGATCCGCTTCGGCGGCCAGTTTCCGCAGGTCACCCTGGTAGCGGTCGAGCAGTAGCGACGCGTTCTCGCCCAGCCGGGTGGCGGTCGATTCGTCGTAGCGGCGATAGTGGGCGCGACCGAGCGCGTCGACGAGGTCCTGCCAATCGGCGGCGGCTATCCGCTGCGGGGTGCGATAGCCGCTCTTGTTCAGCTCGTGCGCGGCGGCGACCGCGATCTCGGCGGAGATACGAGTACTCAACAGCTGCGCCAGGACGAGCAGCTGGAACAGCGGGGCCGGTTTGTCGGCGAGGGTGATCCCGGCCTCGGCCGCGAAGGTGGTGCCCGCTCGATCCAGCAGCTCCCGGGCGATCCGGTCCTCGTTCGCACTCATCACGACACCCCGCTTCTCGTCGGCTCCCACTCATGTGCGGGCTAACCCCTGCCGCGCGAGCGAAACCCGGCCGGCGCACAACGGGTCGTCACTGCTGGGATTTGTAGACCGCCAGCGGCTCGCCGGACGGCGCTACCACGAGGTGGCCGCTGCGGGCGCCGTCGGTGAAGATCATGATCGCCGGCGGGTGGTCGGGGGCGGAGGTGTCGCGCCCGATGCTCAGATGATCGACCTTCGTCTGCGGTGAGCCGACGGTCAGCGGAGCGCCGGCCAGCAGGGCCGCCAATTTCGGCACGTCGATCGTGGCGAGGTCGATCGGCTCCAGTTTCGGATCCCGGCTGCTGGTCGTCCAGGTATCGAATTCGCCCTTGTAGGTAGCCCTTTCGGAGGTCGACGGCGCTCCCGGCCGGGGTCGCTCGATCGAGGCCGTCTCGGGATTCAGGCTCACGCTGTCGGCGAGCAGGTCGCCGTAGTGCCGGTGGTAATCGGCGAGGAATCGCTCGATGCCCGCCGGGGTGGTCAGATCCGGTGGGGTGTGATCGGCGAGCGGGCCGTCCGCGCTGTTCACCCAGCCGCAGCCCATCCCGAGCAGGAAGGCCGCCGCGACGGCGCCGCCCGCCACCAACAGCCGCCGGGACCGGCGGCGACGCGCGGGTCGCACGACGGGAGCATCGACCAGATTGGCCGGAATCTGCAGATCACCGATGACCTCGTCCACCTCGGCGAAGGTGCGGGCGCGCATGGCCGCGGCCGTGCGCCGGGCATGCTCGGATTCGGACAGCTGGCCGTCGTCACGGGCGGCGTCCAACAGCGCACACGCGTCGACCCGGTCCGTATCGCGCACGCGCAGACCGCTTTTCGCGCCACCCGAGGCGGCACCGGGGCGGCGGGAGGTCGCCGAATCGAAAGTCTCCATCGCTGTCCCTAATTGTGGAACGGATAGGCGCGGATCAACTCGCCCGCGGGCGTGGCCTCGAGGTGGCCACTCTCGTTGAACGAATTCCCGACGTAGATGCTGATCGTCGGCACATCGGTGATGGTGTCGATCCCCATCCCGATCTGATTCACGGTGCCGCCCGGCACCTTCAGCAACGGCTCGGCCCGCGCGATCAGATCGCCGAGCGCGGCGGTGTTCACCGCGGCCAGGTCGAAGATCGGCTTGTCGGCCATCCGGGTCGTGACTGCCGTCGAGGCCGTGAACCCGCCGCGGTAGAGATAGTCGGCCACTCGATTCGGCTGTCGTGCGGAGGTGCGATCGACGGACGCGTGATCGGGGAACAGCGACAGATTGTCGACGGTGGTGTCCCCGAATTTCGTCCGATAGTCGCTGCGGAACTTCTCGAAGCCGGCCACCGTGGTGAGGTCCGGTGTCTCGATCACCATGGGGCGCACCGCCTGCGGCGCCGCGGCCACCACCGGAGCGGGCTCCGGCGCGACCCGATGCGTCAGCAGATAGCCGCCGACCGCCGCGGCCACCACGCCCAGCGCCACCGCTCCCGCGAACCAGGCCCCGCGGCTCGCGGTCCGGGCGCGTGGATCGATCGGCGCCTCGGCGGGGCGTTGCAGGTCCGCGGTCAATTCGGCCAGATCGCCCAGGGTTTCGGCCGCCGCGGTCAGATCGGTGAGGGCCCGATGCTCCTCCGGCGTGAGCTGGCCGTCCCCGAGCGCGGTATCGAGGGCCCGGCACGTTTCGGCGCGGTCGGCGTCGCGGGCTCGGATATGCGGCGGATAGCGCCCCGCCCGGGGGGCCGGGGTCGGTGGCTGTTGCCATTGCGCGCCGCCCGCCGGTGGTTGCAGGTCGCCGACCAGATTCCGCAATTCGCCGACGGTCTTCGCGGCGGCGGCCCGGTCGGATCGGTCGTGATATTCGTCGGCGCCCAGCTGGCCCTCGTCGAAGGCGGCGTCGAGCAGGGTGCGCGCTCGAACTCGGTCCAGATCGCGGGCCCGCATATTCCCGGGTGCGGGCGTACCCGGCATTCCGGAACCGGATGACCTCACCCCTGGATGGTAGCGATCCGCATCCACATCCGTGGGGTACGCGTGAATACCGGAATCGACGGGCCCGGACGCGATGGAACACCGGCTGTGGACCTCGTCCGTCGGCGTTCCTCCGCAATCCGGCCGAATCGGGCGATCGTGCGCGGTACCGTGCGGATATGAAGGCCGTGGTGTGTTCGGAAGGCAAGCTGGAGGTCGCGGATGTCCCGGCGCCGAAGCCCGGGCCCGGCCAGCTGGTGATCTCGGTGTCGAGGTGCGGAATCTGCGGTTCCGATCTGCACGCCCGCAGGCACTGCGACGAATTGGCCGACCTGGCGGCGGCCACCGGCTACCGCAATTTCATGCGCTCACATCAACGGGTGGTGCTCGGCCACGAATTCTGCGGGGAGATAGTCGAATACGGTCCCGACTGCCGCAAGCGCTGGCGGCCGGGCACCCGGGTCGTGGCGCTGCCCATCGTGCGCAACGGGCGAGAACCGGAACTCACCGGCCTGTCCGAGCGGGCGCCCGGCGGCTACGCCGAGCAGGTGGTGGTTCAGGAGTCCATGACCTTCCCCGTGCCCAACGGGCTGGCCACCGACCATGCGGCCCTGACCGAGCCGATGGCCGTCGCCTGGCATGCGGTGCGCAAGGGCCGGGTGGGCCGCAACCAACCCGCCTTCGTCGTGGGATGCGGGCCGATCGGCCTGGCGGTCATCGCGATGCTGCGCGCCGCGGGCGTGAAGAACATTGTCGCCAGCGACTTTTCACCCCGTCGCCGTGAACTTGCCCGCCGGTGCGGCGCCAATGTGGTGGTCGATCCGAATCTGGAATCGCCGTGGACCGCCAATCCGGCGAAGGGCCGGATCTCCGGCGTCACCGATATTCTCAATCTCGGTTTCGACACCATGACACGGCTGCGCTCGATCCCGAAACTGCCGTGGTGGTATCTGTTCCGCCTCGCGCACAGCCTGGACGCGGCGCCGACCGGCCCGGTGGTGTTCGAATGTGTCGGCGTGCCCGGCATCATCGACCAACTCCTCACGGAGGCCCCGCCGCTGACCCGCATCGTGGTGGTCGGGGTGTGTATGGAGACCGACCGTTTCCGCCCCGCGATGGCGATCAACAAGGAGATCGAGCTGCGGTTCGCCTTCGGCTACGACCCGGGCGAATTCCGCGACACCCTGCACATGATCGCCGACGGCAAAGTCGACCCGGCCCCACTGATCACCGGCACCGTCGACCTGGCGGGCGTCGACAACGCCTTCACCGCGCTGGGCAATCCGGAGGACCACGCGAAGATCCTGGTGGACCCGGCGAGTTCGCTGATCCACGTGTGATCGGCCCGCCGAGAGCGGCGGTCCTACCGATCGAGCAGCGAAAACCGCCCGGACTCCAGCAGTTTCGCGATCGCATCCAGGCGGGCCGGCGGCAGGGCGTAATCGGGGTGGGCGCGCAGCACCGAGGCGGCGTCGTGCAGACCGATCATCTGCGCCTCGGCCTGCTCCGCGGTGCGACCGCCCGGTGACACCGGATGCGCGGCCAGACCGGGCCGGGCGACCGCGACCCGGCCGCGATCGAGCGCGGGCCGCACCCGGCGCGCACAGCGGCACGGTGCGGCCGGATTCGCCACCCCGCAGGTGGCGTTCAGGAAGTTACCGAGCCGAGTTCTGGCTCGCTCCAGACGTTTTCGATACGTCGCCGCCTCGATGCCGAGCACCCACGCCGCCTCGGACGAGGTCAGCTCGAAGACATCGGCGAGCACGAAGGCCACCCGCTCGTCCCGGGCGAGGCATTGCAGCATCGCCTGACTACAGACGAGCCGGACCTCGCGCGTGAGCACCGTCGCCTCGGGGCCCCGGTAGTCCTGTTCGGCCAATCCGTCGAGCAGATCGGCGCCGAAGCCGTCGAAGTCGAGCCGCGCCGCCTCCTGCGGACTGCGCCGCCGCAGGTTGAGCAGGTAGTTGACGCCGATGCGGTAGGCCCACGTGGTCAGCTTCGCTTCGCCGCGCCAGCTCGCCAGATTGCCGACGACCCGCAGCAGGATCTCCTGCACCGCGTCCTCGGCGTCGGCCGGAGTACCGACCATCCGCAACGCCAAGCGGTACAACGGATCCTGCAGCGACCGCACCACCTCGGTGACGGCGGTGCGATCACCGGCCACGGCACGCTCGACCAGGGCGGTCTCGGCCGCGCGGTCGTCGGTGGGGTCGGCGGTCACCGACCCATCCTGGCCCGGGCACGGACGTCACCGCAAGGTCATCGATGTGCTAGGCCGGCCCGCGGATCGGTGAGCCGCGATCGGCGCAGCCAGCTCGCGACGGCCGCGCCGATCGCGTCCGGACGGTCCTCCGGCGCGTGGTGTCCGGCCGGGCCGATGCCGACGACCTCGACGGCGGCGAAGGTGTTGCGCGCCCACTCGACGGCCTCGCCCGAACCGAGGCCGACGCCGTTGTCCACAGCCATCACCAGCTTGGGGATATCCGGGGTCGTGGCCATCCAGCGGCCGTAGCTCTCGACGACGGCGGTCACGTCGGCCGGGGCGCCGTCGAACGGAATCTCCCTCGGCCACACCAACATCGGGCGGCGCGACTCCGGGGTCGGATAGGGCGCGCGGTAGACGTCCAGATCCTCCGGCGTCAGACTGCGGGCACCGAACGGCAGATTGAATTCGATGAACATGTTGTCCTGCAGGATCATTCGCTCCCCCTCCGGCGAACGGAACCGGCGGAACAGCTCGGCGCCCTGTTCCGGCATCTCCGACCAGCGCAGCGGGCGCAGGAAGGTCTCCAGCACCGCGACGCCGCGGACCCGGTCGGCATGCCGGGCGGCCCAATCCATGGCGAGCGCACCACCCCAGTCGTGCCCGACCAGCACCACCTCGCCCAAGTCGAGGGCGTCGAACCAGGCGTCCAGATAGCGGGCGTGATCGGCGAAGCGATAGGCGATATCCGGCTTACCCGACTCCCCCATGCCGATCAGGTCCGGAGCCAGCACCCGGGTCAGCGGGTCGACGTGCGGAATCACCTTGCGCCACAGATACGAGGAGGTCGGATTGCCGTGCAGGAAGACCACCGGAACCGGACCGGCGCCGCTGTCGCGGTAGTTGAGGAAGGAATCGAGAGTCACGACGGTAGGCATGGGATGTCCTCGGATTGTCGTCCGACCGATGGTTTTCGGCCCTTACATCCGGATTCGACACATCCCGGGCGGGCTTGTGACCGACGGTGGTTGTGATGTGCGGCACAGTTGCCGTCGGCCGCGACCAGCGAGCCGGGTCGGAAGCTTCGCGATGCCCTCAGTGGGAACGCGGGGGTTGCACGCGACTCATCGGGGTCGTCTCCGGTTCCCGCAGTTGATCGACAATGCCCTCGGCGCTGCGAGCCGCGGTCAGGCAGGCCTCGGCGGTGAAGCGATCGGCCAGCGGATGGCGGGCCCGGGACCGCCACTTGCGCACCGCCGCGATCGCGTGCGCCTGGAGTTCGCCGGCCGGAGCGCCGGGCGGCAGGCCCAGCCGCAGATGCGGGGCCACCCCGGAACCCCCGACCAGCCGATACAGCTCGGTGATGTCGTCGGCGGGCAGCGGCAGTTCGTCGGTGCGCAACCGGCCGAGCAGCCGCAGCTCGGCGAATCCGTGCACATCCGCCAACAGGCTGTGGATCTGTGGGAGCAGATCGTCGGCCCGGGTTCCCGGATGGGCCGACACGATCCGCGCCACCGCGGTCAGCGCCGAATGCGCTTTCAGCTGATCCGCGCGCTGCGCGAACTGCACCTCCAGCACCGTGCGCAGTTCCTCCACACCACTGCGCTCGGCCAGTTCCCGGGCCAGCGTGGCGGAATCGCGGACGCCGAGCCGAATCAGGGTCACCGCCATGCGAATACCGAACAGGCCGAATCGGGCCGCCAGATGAGCGCGCAGCTCCGCCGGCACCGGCAGGCGCACCTCCGGGGAGGCGAACCGGTCGGCCGACAACAGCGCGACGCTCAGATCGTCGACGGCGACCCCGGCCAGGGCTTCGAAGGCGTCGAATTCGCGTTGGCGCAAGGTCGCCGCGGCGAAGGCCAGCAGACCCGCCACCGGAACCACGGCCTGGCACAGGCCCGTTCGTTCCAGCTCGGTGGCGAAACGCGCGGACACCTCACGAGCCGAATGCAGGGCGTCGATCCGGCCAGCGCCGATCTCGTCGGCCCGCGACACCACGCCGATCACCCCGAGCGGACCCGAATTCCCCTGCTGTGCCGAACCTCCGATGCGTTCGAGGAAACCGATATCGGCCGCGTCCAGGCGGCGCAGCAGATACACCACCGCGTCGGCCTCGGGCACGGTCACGGCCGCCTCCCGATCGGGCGTGAGCAGGCGTGCGGTGCGCAGCGACACCTCCCGCGACAGCGACGAGGTGCCCGGCGTATCGACGATGGTCGTGCGGGCCAGTGTGTCGGCCGGCCACTGCACGTCCAGATGGTCGACCTCGTGGCGCCCCGCGGCGTTCCAGCGCAGCGCGGACAGGTCGAAGCTCAGGCCGTGCGCGCCGGGCAGACCGTCCGCGCCGGGTGTGCGCCGCACCACGACATCGGCTCGGGCGCCGTCGGTGGCCAGCGCGGTCACCCGCGGCGCCGAACCGTGGCGGTACCAGGTGACCATGCGCGTGCATTCGGTGGCATCCGTCGGGGCGATGTCCTGACCGACCAGCGCATTGAGCAGCGTCGACTTCCCCGCTTTGAGCTGACCGGCGAGGGCGACGCGCAGCGGCTGA
Source organism: Nocardia veterana NBRC 100344 (assembly GCF_000308855.1). Lineage (GTDB taxonomy): Bacteria > Actinomycetota > Actinomycetes > Mycobacteriales > Mycobacteriaceae > Nocardia > Nocardia veterana. The sequence goes on from NZ_BAGM01000128.1 coordinate 18,936, forward strand.
TCGAGGCGGCGGGCACAATCGGCCAGCATCACCGCCGGGCGCGACCGCGGCGCGAACGCCTGCCGGGCAGCCGCGACCAACCGGCGCGCTTCGCCCACGATGCCCGGCGTCTGGTCGCTGACCTGGTAACTCACGCGTAGACCGTACCCGAGCACGCGGGGGACCCCGGCGCCGATCGGGGAGCTAGGACTGCGCCCCGCGCGCATGACGCCCGGACGGCCCCGGCGGCGGCAGCATCGCGTCGGCGTGGCGCCGCAGTTCGGCCACCACCCGCAGCTGGCGTTCCAGTTCGGCGGCGCGTTCGTTGCGCTGTGCGCTCGCCACTCCGGCGGCGTCCTGGGCGGCCTGCAGCGAATCGTTGATCGAGCGCAGGCTGCGATCGGCGATACCGGTGAAATGGTCGCGCAGAATGCGGTGGATGCGATGCAGGCGGTCGCGGGACTCCTTGCTCGCCTCGAAACTCACATCGTCGAGATAGCGGCGCACCGCCATCTTCGCCTCGCTGCGGCGGCGGGCCAGGCGCTCGCGCTTGTCGTCGCGGAAGGCTTTGCCGCCCAGCAACATACCCGCGCCGAGCGATACCGGATTGATCAATGCCAGCCCGGCGACCGTACTCGCCAGACCGACCATCACCATGCCCCCGTACGAACCGCGCATCCCGACCAGCAGTTTGTGACCGATGCCGAGGTCCGGCTCCAGGTCGGCGAGTGTCACCGCCGCCACCCGAGAGCTCTCCGGCGACGACCCGGTCCGCACCGCGGGCAGATCCACCGACCCGAACTCCAGGAAATGCTCGGCCACCCGCTCGGCCAGATGGATGGCCCGGTGATGCGTCCACAGCAGGTTGTCGCCGATCGCGGTATCGGTGGTGTGCATCAGCCACTGCTCCAGCTGATCCCACAGCCGGCCCGGATCGTTCTCGTCGATCCACTCCTCCGCGGTTCTTCCGATGGCGCGCAATCGGTCTCGTAGATCGTGATCGACGTCGCCGGCCAAATCGGTGATCCCGTCGCCGAGCGTCTGCTGCCAGGCCGCGGTGCGACGGTGCAAATCCTCCGCCTGCGCCTTGGCCGTCCGCAGTTCGCGAATGGCGGCGGCCCCGCGTTCCGGATCCCGCAGCGCCACCAGCTCACTGCTCAGCGCCAGCGCGAGATGCTCTGCCGCCGAGGAGATATCGAGGGCCACCGCACGGTGCGCGGCATCTCTGTCCCGCGCCACCACCTGCTCGCGCAGGAAGTCGAACAGCACCCCGAAACCGGATTCGCGGCCCAGCTGCTGATCCTGCAGCCGCATCGCATGCGCACGCAGCACCGACGAGACCGCAATGATGGGCAGGGCCAGCCGATTTCGCTCCAGATGCGCCTGATCGGCCTGCATGACCTGACGCCAGTGCGGATACAGGTCGACCTTGCTGAGCACCAGCGCCACCGCCGGGCACAGTTCGCGGACCTGACGCAGGAACTCGACCTCCGGCTCGGTCAATTCGGTGGAGGCATCCGAGAGCACCAGCACCGCATCGGCGGCCGGGGCCAGCGCGAGGACCGCCGCCGCGCTGGCCGTGGCATGCCCGCCGACCGGCGGTGTATCGATCACCACGATGCCGTCGGCCAGCAGCGGATTCGGCAGTTCGATCTCCACCCGAGCCACCCGGCCGTGCGGCGACTGCGCGGTGACGGTGTGGATATCGCTGAGCGGCACCGATACTCGCCGCCCGTCCCGGTCGTCACCGGAGGTGGCGGTGACGACCGTCTCCGCACGCGGTTGCGGCCCGTGGGAGAGCACGATGGGCACCGTGGTCGTCGCATCGTCACCGACCGGGCTGATCTCCAGGTTCAGCAGGGCGTTGACGAATTGACTCTTCCCCTGATTGCCCAGCCCGGCCACCACGATCCGGCGCCGGGGATCGCGAATCCGGTCGGCCAGCACCTCCAGCCGGCCGACCAGATCGTTGCGATCGGCGGTGCGGGCGGCGGTGACGGTTTCGGCGAGTATCCGCAACAGCGGCGTCGCCGGCGCCGCGGCGGCATTGTTCGCCGCTACCACACTGCTCATTGTCGTTGCTCCCCAACCTTTTTCCTGATCGGAACCGGACCGTACCCGGTCAGTGCAGCAGACCGCCGGTGATGTCACCCGAGGCATGGGTGTCGGTGACCGAGGCGGCGTGGCCGGAGGCGTCGCCGAACAGGCTCGAATCGGCGTGGGTGCCGCTGTCGAGACCACCGGTCAGCGAGCCGTTACCACCGGCGGCCAGGGTGCTGTCGATACCGCTGTGCGCGGTACCGCCGAGGGCACTGTCCACTCCACCGCCGATTCCCGTACTGCCGACACCGGACAGGTCGGTTCCCACGCCCGACCCGAAGGCGTGCGAGACGTCCACACCGGACCAGGTTCCGGCGGTCGACGAATGCAGGTCACCACCGGTGTGCAGGGCCGAATCGGTCGAACCCGACAGCGAGGAGGACAGATCGGAACCGGAATGCAGGCCCGAATCCGCCGCACCCGACAACGAGGAGGACAGATCGCCCGTGGAGTGCAGGCCAGAGGAGGCGGCACCGGAGAGCGAGGTCGACAGATCGCCCGCGCTGTGCGCCCCCGCGTCGGCGGTACCCGTCAGCGAGGTCGACAGATCGTCGGCACCGTGCACACCGGTGTTCGCGGCGCCGGACAACGAGGTTCCGAGGTCGCCGGCGGTGTGCGCGCCCGTGGCGGCCGTACCGGACAGCGAAGTCGCGAGGTCGCCGAGGCCGTGGGCACCGGCGTCCGCCGCGCCCGGCACCGAGGCGCCCAGGTTCCCGGACAACGAGGTGGCCAGATCACCGCCGCCGTGCACACCGGTGTTCGCGGCGCCGGAGAGAGTGGTCCCCAGCCCGCCGGCGGTCTGCGCGGCGGTCCCGGTGAGGTCGGCGCCGGTGTGCAGTCCACTTTCGAGTCCGGCCTGCGCGGACGAGGACAACCCGGTCTCCAGCCCGGTGGCCGCATGCCCCGCCAGACCGAACGAGTTGTCGACACCGGCGGACAGTCCGGAGTTCACGCCCGTGGCAGCCGAAGCACCCAACGCCGACCCGGCGGTACCCGCCAGCCCTGCCGCGGCATTGGCCGCACCGCCGAGCGAGCCACCCAGTCCCGCACCGGCATTGGCCGCGCCGCTCAGGGCGCCGGCCGTTCCGGCAGCGGCATTCGCCGCACCCCCGAGCGAACCACCCAGTCCCGCACCGGCATTGGCCGCAGCACCCAGCAAACCACCCAGTCCCGCAGCGGTATTCATCGCGGCGTCGATGCCGCTCTGCAGCCCGCCACCGGCCTGCGCCGCGCCACTCAGTGCACCGCCGAGGTCACCGGCTGCTTGGCCGCCCGCGGTCGCGCCACCCTGAACCGCGCCGCCCAGCGCACCGCCCAGACCGGCACCGGCATCGGCCGCACCACCCAGACCCGCGTTCACCGCGCCGCCGAGACCACTCTCGAGACCGGCACCGGCGTTCGCCGCACCGCCCGGGCCCGCGTCGGCGGCACCGGTGAGGGCGCCACCGAGCCCGGCCGCAGCCTCCGCGCCACCGTTCAAACCCGCGCCCAGATCAGCGCCCGCATTCGCGGCGCCACCCAGCGCGCCGCCGAGATCCGCACCGAGACCCGACGCCGCACCCGCAGCACCGGACAAACCGCCTTCCAGCCCCGCCCCGGCATCGGCCGCACCGCCCAGCGCGCCCCCGATATTCGTACCCAGATCGGTCGCGCCACCCGCAGCGCCGGACAGCCCGCCCGCGAGACCCGTCCCCAGTTCACCACCGGTATTCACGGCACCGCCCAGCGCCCCGCCGAGGCCGGCACCCAGCCCGGAAGCCGCATCGGCGGCACCCGAGAGCCCACCTTCGAGCCCGGCACCGGCGTTCACCGCGCCGCCCAGCGCCCCACCGAGGCCGGCACCTGCTTCGGCAGCACCACCGAGCGCCCCACCCAAACCAGCACCGGCCTCAGCAACACCACCCAACGCCGCACCGAGACCGGCACCCACACCGGCGCCCGCCTCGGCCACGCCGCCCAGCGCGCCGCCCAGTTCCGCACCGAGACCGGCGCCCGCTGCCGCGACGCCGTTCAGAGCGCCGTTGAGTCCGGCCTCGAGACCCGCCGATGCGCCGGCGATACCGCTTGCGGCGGAGCTGATTCCGGTGTCGAGGCCGGTGTTGATCCCGGTCGACAGGTCGGCTCCGGCCGCGGCGACGGCATCGGCCGCGCCTTCGATTCCGGCGGACAGACCGAGGTCCGCGCCGCCCGTGCCGCCCAGGGCGCCGCCGAGGCCCACCGCGATTCCGGACAGCGCGCCCAGGCCGGCGGTGAGGCCGGTCGCTGCGCCCGCACCCACCGATGCGGCGGCACCCAGACCGGCGGACAGGCCCGCACCGAGGTCGGCGCCCAGACCCGCGCCCGCTTCGATCCCGGTCTCGCCGCCGAGGGCGGCACCGGCACCGAGGTTCGCCTCGGTGATCGCGCCGGCTTCCCCGCCCAGCGCACCGCCGACACCACCGCCGACGCCGGCCGCACCGCCCAGCCCCCCGGTGGCTGCCCCACCGCCGCCGGCCGCCACGATCGCGGCCAGCTGGGAGCCGCCCGCCACGAGCGCGGATTCGGCGACCATCGGCGCGACGGCGGCGATGTCCTCCGGCGTCACCGCTTCCAGTCCGGCCGCGCACAGCGATTCGGTCGGGTTGGCGCAGTAACCGACGGCGGCCTCGTGGTCGCGCAGCAGGTTGAGGATGAATTCGAGAATGGCGTTGGGGGTCATCGCAGATCGTCTCCTGGATCGGCGGACCATCGTCGATCCGCAGCAGTCGAATTGCCTTTCACGCTAAGACCG
>NZ_BAGM01000127.1 GCF_000308855.1 Nocardia veterana NBRC 100344
CTGCCGAACAAGCGCGAACCGGCGCCCCGAGCCGTCCCGGGCCGGGTGGTCCCGGTCGGCAGGGACCGAATGGGCCCGCCGCTCCCGGACTGCCGAGCCCGGGCGGCCCCGGACAGCAGGGGCCCGGCGGGCGACCGGGACCAGGCGGACCGGGACAGCCGGGCCCGGCCGGTCCCGGACAACAGGCAGCGGGCGCCGCGTCCGGCGCGCCGGGCTCGACTCCGGACTCGAAAGGCGCAGCCGCACAAGGCGGTCCGGGTCCGCGGCCCGGCGGCGCGCCGTCGCCGGCCGACACCAAGATGACGAGTCCGGCCATGGCCCAACCGGGCGCGCCGCGGCCGGTGCCGCCGCGCACGATCGCCGCACCGCAACGGGTTCCGGCCGCCGCGGAGTCCGGTTCCGATGCCGCGGCCGAGCCGGGGGCCCCGAACAGTAAGCGCTGGCTCCTGGTGGCCGGCGGCGCGGTCGTGGTGGTCGCCATCGCGATCGTGGCGATCGTCGCGCTGGTCACCGGCGGTTCCGATAATTCGCCGGAGGCTCGGGTCAAGGGCGCGGTCACGGGATACACCAACGCGCTGGCGTCCGGCAACCTGTCCGAACTGCAGGCCGCGACCTGCGGGAAGTTGCACGACTTCTACCAGAACATCGCACCCGATCAGTACGCCGGCGTGCACAAGCTGGCCGTGGATCAGAAGAAGATTCCGAAGGTCGCGAAGGTGGACGCCGTCCAGATCACCGGGGACAAGGCCGTCGCACAGGTCGACGTGTACACCGATTCCGATCCCAGCCGTTCCACGGCGCACACGTTCGATCTCCAGCAGACCGACGGCGGCTGGAAGGTATGCGATCCCGCAGGTGCCGGGCAGTAAGGCACCCCGCGCCGGGGCGTTCGGCGGCCGGATGTCACATTCGGCCGCCGTTCGCGATGAACGTCACAGATACCTGGTCAGCGGTCCGATACGCCGATAGCATGGCTCGGATTGCCCGGCCGACGTCGCACCTCGCTGGGTTTCGCCGGCTTCGGTCGGCGTCGCTATTTACGCAGTAAGAATCGAGCAGGGAGCAAGGGACATGCCGGAGCTGGCACCCGACGCGCCGGCATCCACGGCACTGGCCGGTCGGCACTACCGGGTTCGGGACCGCTACGAAGTGGGCCGGGAGAAGATCCGCGAGTTCGCGCGGGCCGTGCAGAACCACCACCCCGCGCACCACTTCGAACCCGACGCGGCCAAACTCGGGTGGGACGCGGTCATCGCGCCGCCGACCTTCGCCTCGGTGATCGGCATGGCCACCACCCAGGCGCTGCTCGACAGCGTGCTCAGCGACTACGACCTGTCCCAGATCCTGCAGACCGACCAGGTCTTCCACATTCACCGGCCGATCCTGGCCGGCGATGTGCTGACCAGCGAGGCCGAGATCCAATCGATCCGCCGGCTGCGCGGCAACGACTTCATCACGGTGAAGGCCACCGTGATCGACGCCGAGGGCGCGGTGGTCCAGGTCGGTACCACCACCATCGTCGCCCGGCTCGGCGCCGAGGTCGACGCGGATATCGTGCGCCTCGTCGAAGGTGTGGTCATGCACCGCCGGGAGGTCGGCAGCTCGGACCCGGAGGTGTTGATCCCGATCAGCGCCGAGGAGGCGACTCCCGAACCCGCATTCGCCACCTCCCGTGGCGACCGGACCGTCGAAACCCTGCCGCACTTCGAGGATCTCGCCGTCGGTGACCTCCTACCGCCCGCGACGTTGCGACTCACCCGCGGCGACCTGGTCAACTACGCGGGCGTGGCCGGCGACCCGAACCCGATCCACTTCAGCGACCGCGCCGCCGAACTGGCCGGCCTGCCCACCGTCGTCGCACACGGCATGCTGACCATGGGCCTCGGTGCGCAGTACCTGAGCGCCTGGCTCGGCGACCCCAGCGCGATCGAAACCTACAGCGTGCGCTTCTCGGGCTTCGTTCCGGTCGAGGCATCCGCACCGGCGGAACTCGAGTTCTCGGCCAAGGTGAAGGCGCTCGATCCGGAGCGGCAGATCGCGACCGTCCTGCTGACCGCGACCTCCGGCGGGAAGAAGCTCTTCGGACGGGCCCTGGCCGACGTCCAGCTGGCGTGAATCATTGCCGTGGCGGGTCATGGCCACGGCCCGGTCATCGGCGCAGCCGGGCGTGCATCAGATAGACGTTGTAGTCACTCCACGTGCTGATGGTGAAGTAGAGGTCCTCGCCGGTCGACCACGGGTGGATGAATCCGCCGTACAGTTCCGGATACTGCGCGGACACGTGCAGCAGCGGGGAGCTCGGCGACCACTCGCCCTGCGGTGAATTCGATTCACGCACAACGATAGCCGTCTTGGCGGTGTCCAGATAGCTCATCTGCCAGACCCCACGGGCGCTGTCGTAGCGCACCGACAGTTCCCCGGCCGGGCCGTCGACGATCGGTGTCGCGGACGCGGATCCACCGACCGGCGTCCAGGTGCCGTCCCGCCAGTACTGATACGCGCTGGTGTTCAGCACCTGATCCTTCGGCACGCGGGCGAGCCCGACCGAACCCAGGCGGGTGTTCGGGGTGCCGAACACGTACACGTAATCGCCCTGCGGGACCATCGCCGACACCTGGAAATTGGCGAGTCCGAAAATGTTGTCCCAGTGCGCGTGTGGATCCTTGGTCCAGGTTCGGCCGTGATCGTCGGAGTAGGCGATACCGCCGTAGTTGGTGTAGAAGGTGCCGGGGATGCTGTTCCAGGTCCGAATCGACATGTAGCTCATGAACTGCCGGGTGCCGTCGGCCGAACCCGCATGCGGCAGGGTGAAACCCGAGGTCGGAATCGTGGTGATCTCGATATTGTCCTTCTTGCGGCTGGACAGCACCTCGGCGGCGTGGCACCGGTCGTCGGTGATCATGCGATCGATGATCAGGCCCCGGCTCAGGTCGCGATTCGAACTGAAGGCGAGCAGATTGCTGCGCCAGTCCTCACCCATCCCGCCCGGCGGGTGGAAGCCGTGACCCACGGTGTCGCCGAAGGCGGTCGCGATCTCCCCGGGCCCGCTCTCCCACATGATGCCCAGATCGGTGCCGTTGACCTGCCAGCGCTTGTCGGTGCGATTCACCGAATTCGCACCCGTCTCCTTGGCGACCTCCCGGACCTCACCCACGGCGGGAGCCGGTGGTGCGGCCACGCGCGGCGCGGGTTCGGTGGGCGGTTCGGCCCGCGGCGGCGGGGGTGGGCTCGGTTCCGGCGACGGTCCCGGTGGAAGTGCGAAGTAGAACGGTTTCGGCCGCAGCAGTAGTTCGGGCACGCCCAGCCGGTTGAGCAGGTTCGGTTCCGGCGCCGGGGCGTCGGTGAGATCGGGGCACGGACTCGTGCACGGATCCATCGGCAGTTCCATGCTCGTGCGGGTCGGCGCGGCCGGCGGCGGATCCTGGTCGACGGTCACCACCGGGTACGGAATCGGCACCTCCAGCGTCTTGGGAATCACCGATTCGTGTACCGGCACCGGATCGGTGGCGCACGGTCCGGCACCGGGAACCGTTGTCGCCGAACCTCTTCCGGGAGCGGCATCGGCCGGCGAGCCCGGCCACCCGGTCATCAGTCCGGCACCCAGCACCATCACACCGACCGCGGCCGGCACGCGTACACGCATAAGAAACCCCTCGCGGAACCGATCGAGCACCCGGGCCCGAGACCTCACCTCGCGGACCTCACCCGCGCCGACCCTACCGGGGGACGTCGGCGCAACGAGGGTTATCCGCCCACCTCGCGCGTCTATTCGGTGTCGGCCTCGAAACTCAATACGGTCGAACCGATCCGGATCAACTCGCCGCCGAAGAGCACGGCGCCACTGTCGACCACCTCGTCGTCGACGTAGATGCCGTTGGCGGAGGCGAGATCCTTGATCAGCATTCCGGCCCGGCTGGGCAGGACGTGGGCGTGGTACCGGCTCACCTTCGGATCGTCGAGGATCAGATCGTTGTCGGTCATCCGGCCGATCTTCACCCCGCCCTTGGCAATCGGGAACACCCGGCCGTCCGGCAACCGCAACCGCCCGGTCCGCGCGCTGCGCGGGGCCTCGGTGACGGTTTCGGTCATCGCCTTCGCCATCCGCTCGACCTGAGCGATGGCAACGGTGTCGATCGGTTCCTGCCGCAGGACCCGCTTCTCCAGTTCCACCAGCGCCGGACCCGGATCGATGCCGAGTTCGTCGGCGAGGACGGCCCGCACGCGCCGGCAGGCGTCCAGCGCGTCGGCCTGTCGTCCGGACAGATACAGCGCGGTGATCAGCTGCACCCACAGCGGCTCGCGCATCGGATGCGCGGTGGTCATCGACACCAGTTCACCGACCACGGAAGAAGCGCGCCCGCAGGCGATTTCGGCGTCGATGCGGGCGGAGGCGACGAGCAGCCGCTCCTCGTCCATCGCGGTGGCGAAGGTATCGGCGAAGCGGCTGCCGGAAAGATCGTCGAGCGCCTTACCGCTCCACTGCTCCAGGGCGGCACCGAACAACCGCGACGCGGTCTCGTGATCACCGGCCGCGGCGGCCTCACTCGCGGCCTTACGGGTGGCTTCGAACCGGCCCAGATCGCATTCGGAATCGGCGATCTCGAGTCGATAGCCGGAGGCTTCGGTACGCAGCACCGCGGCCGGATCGACACCCGAATTACGCAGCGCCTTGCGGATATTGGAGACGAAGACCTGCAGGCTCGCCTGATACGAATCCGGCGGATCCTCGTTCCAGACGATATCGGCCAGTGCCGGAGACGACACCGCACGCCGCCGGTTGACCGCCAGCGCGGCCAGCAGCGCACGGGGTTTGGGCCCACCCACGGCTACCGGGACACCGCCGACCGACAGCTGCACGGGTCCGAGCACCCGGACATCCACACCGTCTGACACCTCTACCCGCCTAGCGCTCAACGCTGCCCGCCGGGGTCACAGGATACTCGTGACCCCGGCCGACAGGCACCCGAACCGGTCAGGCGCTGACCGACTTACCCGCCGAGCGCAGGTCGTTGCAGGCCTCGACAACCCGCTCGGCCATCGAGGTCTCGGCCTTCTTCAGGTAGCTGCGGGGGTCGTAGGTCTTCTTGTTGCCGACCTCGCCGTCCACCTTGAGCACACCGTCGTAGTTGGTGAACATGTGCGCGGCCACCGGGCGAGTGAACGCGTACTGGGTGTCGGTGTCGACGTTCATCTTCACCACGCCGTACTTCAGCGAGTCCTCGATCTCGGACTTCAGCGAACCGGAGCCGCCGTGGAAGACGAAGTCGAACGGCTTGGCGCCCTCGGGCAGCCCCAGCTTGGCGGCGGCCACCCGCTGCCCCTCGGCGAGCACCTCCGGACGCAGCTTCACGTTGCCCGGCTTGTAGACGCCGTGCACGTTGCCGAAGGTCGCGGCGAGCAGGTACTTACCGTTCTCACCGGCACCGAGGGCCTCGATGGTCTTCTCGAAGTCCTGCGGGGAGGTGTAGAGCTTCTCGTTGATGGCGTTCTCGACGCCGTCCTCCTCACCGCCGACCACGCCGATCTCGACCTCGAGGATGATGTTCGCCGCGGCCGTCTGCTTCAGCAGCTCCTTGGCGATCTCGAGGTTCTCGTCGATCGGGATCGCCGAACCGTCCCACATGTGGGACTGGAACAGCGGGTTCTGCCCGGCCTTGACCCGCTCGGCGGAGATGGCCAGCAGCGGCCGCACGAAACCGTCCAGCTTGTCCTTCGGGCAGTGGTCGGTGTGCAGTGCGATCGTGACGTCGTACTTGGCTGCCACCACATGGGCGAACTCCGCCAGGGCGACCGCGCCGGTGACCATATCCTTCACACCCTGGCCGGACCCGAATTCGGCACCACCCGTGGAGAACTGGATGATGCCGTCACTGCCCGCCTCGGCGAACCCGCGGATGGCCGCGTTGATCGTCTCCGACGAGGTGCAGTTGATCGCGGGAAAGGCGAAGGAGTTCTCTTTGGCCCGACCGAGCATCTCGGCGTAGACCTCCGGAGTCGCGATGGGCACGTCAGGGACCTCCGTATGTGTGCTGCGAACAACAATTCTGTCAGCCAATACCCTAAGTTCACGGCCCGTTGCCGCGAAAGGCGGGATGCGATCGGGGGCCCGGCCGCGGGCGCTGCTCACCGATACGTCACGCGCGCGCCGACCTCGGGCGCCTGGCGGGAAACCCGGTTGACCGAAATTCGCCAGCTCCTGAGAGGTTCCCGTGAGGTTCGGTGAGATCGCACCGTGACCGGTACTGTGGGGCCCGTGACCATGCTGGCCATCACCGACACGCTCGCCGACGGATTCTCCGTCCACAAGCTGCTCGACCCCATGTATCTGCTGACCGATACGTGGATGGCGAATGCAGTGTTGCCGGCGATTCTGGTCATCGTCTTCATCGAGACCGGGCTGCTGTTCCCGATCCTCCCGGGCGATTCGCTGCTGTTCACGGGTGGTCTGCTGGCAGCGACGGACCATCCGCCGGTATCGATCTGGGTGCTGCTGCCGGCGGTCGCCGTCACCGCGATCGCGGGTGACCAGTGCGCCTACTGGATCGGGCGGGCGATCGGTCCCGCGCTGTTCCACAAGCAGGACGGGCGCTTCTTCAAACAGCGCTACATCACCGAGACGCACGCGTTCTTCGAGAAGTACGGGCCGAAGACCATCATCCTGGCGCGATTCGTGCCGGTGGTGCGCACCTTCATGCCGGTGCTCGCGGGTGTGTCGAAGATGGATTACCGCAAGTTCCTGACCTTCGACATCGTCGGCGGCGTCCTGTGGGGTGGCGGGGTCACGATCCTCGGATACTTCCTGGGCAACGTGTCCTTCATCCGCGACCACATCGAGGCCATCTTCCTGCTGATCGTGTTCGTCTCGATTCTGCCCGCCATCATTTCGGTGGTGAAGAAGTTGCGTAACCACGAGCCGGTGCTCGAGATCGAGGAGCCCGAGATGTCCGTACCGACGAACGAACCCACGCACTGACACCATTGCCTGCTACGCCGCTACCCCTTGCACTGGGCGGATTCGATCCGCTGCAGTCCGCCGGGCCGGCACTCGTCTGGACCGTTGTCCTGGTCTTCGTCTTCCTCGAGTGCGCGGTGATCATCGGCCTGTTCCTGCCCGGCGATTCCATGCTGCTCACCGCGGGCATCATCTTCGCCTCCCACGAGACCGGCCATACCCAGGTGTGGGGCCTGGTGGTGGCCACCATGATCGCGGCCATCGCCGGTAATCAGGTGGGCTATGTGATCGGGGCTAGAACCGGCCATCACCTGATCGCCCGCAAGAACGGCAAATACGTCAATACCGAGAATCTCGCGCGGGTCTCCGATCTGCTGCACCGGCACGGCTTCGCGGCCGTGCTGATCGCGCGCTGGATCCCATGGGTGCGCACGCTGTGCCCGATGGTGGCCGGGGCGGCCGGTATGGATCATCGCCGCTACACGATCGCCAGTTCGATCGGCGCGGTGATCTGGGCGCCGATCCTGCTGCTGCTCGGCTATTACACCGGCGGCTACCTGAACAAGGTGTCCTGGCTGATGCCGACGGTGAGCGGCTCGCTGGTGATCGTTCTGATCGTGGGCACGATCATCGGTGTGCGCCAGTACCGGGCGGAGATGTCGCGCCCGGCCGAGGACTTCGACGTCGAGCTGGAATGCGCGGTGGCGGCCGAGGACCATGCCGACACCGTGCCGCTGCGCACGATCCGTCCGGAGCGCCGGGCCACGGTAGCGCCGGCGCCACCGCGCATCGCCTGGACCGAACCGCGGCACTGAGTGCCGGTCAGAGCCCCGCGGCCGTCACCACGTGCGCGGCTTCCATCAGCATCCAGCCCGACAGCTGAACCGACAGGTCGCGTTCCGGGGTGCGTGAGGAGGTCACCGAGCCGCCGCCGGTGGCCCGGCCCGCACCGGCAGTGCCGTTCGGCAGGCGTGCGGGTTCGGCCCAGTCGTGGCCGAACAGCGGTTCCCCCTCGACCGCGAGGCGATGCTCCCACGCGGCCCGGGCCGAGGCCTTCACGATGGTCGCCGCGGATCGGCGCGCCATCCGCTGCGCGGCATCGGACCCCGGCAGCATGATCGCGACCAGCGCGAGATAGCGCGCCAGGATGCCGTTGAACAGGCCCCCGTCACCGCCCCCGCCGCCGGTGACGACGGCGCGCACCGTCATATGCTCCTCGACCGCGCGCAGCAGCCGCTGCACCCGCTCCAGGTGACGAACCTCACCGGTGTGCACCGCCAGTTCGGTTTCCAGGGCCAGTACGACACCCTGGCAATAGGTGAAGGTGGGCCGTTCGATCCGGCCGCCGGGCAGATGGATGCCGTCGAGGATCAGTCCGGTGTCCGGATCCCGGAGCGTGCTGTCGATCCAGTCCGCGATCCGGGCCGCGCGCTCGTGATGGCCCAGCCGGGCCAGGGCGATGGCCGCGGGTCCGTTGGCGGGGGCGTTGAAGTAGTCGTCACCCTTGCGCCAGGGCACGGCTCCGATCTCCGGTTGCCAGCCGGTGAGCAGCTGCTGTTCCAGCGCGATCAGCCCGCCACGCACCTCGGTGATCGACTGCGTGCGCTCGGCGCGCTCCAAAGCGATTGCGAGCCAAGCCATATCGTCGTAGTAGTTGTTGGTCCACCCGGTGATGTTGCGCAGCCGGTGGGTGCGGGCGAGGGTGGCGATGCGAGCGATTCGGGCCGGTGTCGGCGCACGGTTGGCGGCATCGATCGCACAGTCGACGAGATGGGCCTGCCACCAGTAGTGCCAGGTGCAGAACAGTCGCTCGGCCCGGGTCGCCGGCCAGCCGACCACACCGAGCTCGGTGCCCGGGAGCAGCCACAGCCGGCGGAGATGCCGTGAGACCACGGCCGATTCGGCCGCATCCGCTCGTCGGGCCCAGGTCTCGGCGTCCGGTTCGGCAGCGGAATCGACTCGAGCGCGCCCCCGCCGCAGATGCGGACGCGGTTGCACGTCGTCGCTCCGCGAGTTCATGGGTACATCGTGCCAGTCCCAGCCCGGATTTCGCGCCCGATTTGTTACGCGATCGACTCGTGTTCGCGATATGCCGCTACGTTCCGGACTCGCCGTTCGGTTCCACGGCTACCGGCAGCCGGGCCGCCCGGTCGAAACGCCCGGCGAGAGTACGGCACCGGTCCCGGAACGCAGGCGGTTCCTCGACGACGAAATCGGCATCGAGGAAGGCGAGGTTGAGCACGAGCCATTCGAACGAATCCACCCAGGTGGTGATCCGGCACCGGTCCGGGCCGTGCGACTCGATATCGCAATCCTGGAATTTCAGGATGTCGGCGACGGCGGCCGCGGGCGCGGCGACCGTCACGACCGCGCGATGGCGCCCGGCGGTGAGTTCGCGCCGCAGATATCCCGCCGCCGTCTCGGCCGGCAGTGGGCGCGGCTCGAAACGGGTTCCCGGGCAGTCGAGTTCGGAGATCCGGTCGAGGCGGAACGTGCGCCAGTCCCGTCGGTCGCGGTCCCAGGCCAGCAGATACCAGCGCAGATGCTGATACACCTGCCGGTACGGCTCGACCCGCCGCCGCGTGCCGACGCCGGCGCGGGTGCGGTAGTCGAAGCTGATGTGCTCGTGGTCGGCAGCCGCCCGCGCCACCCGGGCCAAGACCGTCGCATCGACCGCGGGCGTTGCCACCGCCGCCGTTTCCACCGTCGCCCGGACCGCATTCGCCCGGCCGCGCAACCGCTTCGGCAAGAGCTGGTCGATCTTGCCGAAGGCGCGCAGAGCGGCGGCGCCGATATCGGTGGGCCGCTGGGTTTCTGCCGGATGCTGCGGTTCGGCGCCGCGCCCGGCCGCGGGTGCGCCGGACACACCCGCGGGCGGCTCCGAGGTCGCGGCGAGCATCCCGAGCGCGACGACGGTGGCCACGGCCTCGTCGTCGTCGAAGACCAGCGGCGGCAGCGTGCGGCCCGCGGTGAGCTGATAGAAGCCGCCCGGGCCCGGCTGGGTGGTCACCGGATATCCGAATTCCCGCAGCCGCTGCACATCGCGGCGGACCGTGCGGGGCGTGGTGTCCAAGCGGGCGGCCAGTTCGGCACCGCTGAAGCGGCGGCCGGTCTGCAGATGGGCGAGCAGATCGAGTAGTCGGCCCGTGGCACTCATGAGCTCATTCTCCGCGAAATGCGGACGAAAGTTGTCCACATCTATCCCTAGCGTCGAGATATGGCTTCCATCCGCATTCGCGCAGCGCGTACCAACAACCTTCGAGCTGTGGATATAGATGTGCCGCGACGGCAGCTGGTGGTCTTCGCCGGGGTATCCGGATCCGGCAAGTCGTCGCTGGTCTTCGACACCATCGCGGCCGAGGCCGGGTACCAGGTGAACGAAACCTATCCGCCGTTCGTGCGCAATCGGTTACCGCGCCGGCAGCGGCCCGATGTGGATCTGATCGACGGGCTCTCCCCGGTGGTGGTGATCGACCAGAAACGGCTGGGCGGCAACGCCCGCTCCACGGTCGGCACCAGCACCGACGCCTACACCTATCTGCGGCTGCTGTTCTCCCGAATCTCCCACCCGCTGGTCGGCGAATCGAACCACTTCTCCTTCAACGACCCGGCCGGAATGTGCCCGGGCTGCGCGGGATTGGGCGAAACCCTGGTCACCGACGTGGATCAACTGGTCGATCTCGAGCTGTCGCTGGCCCAGGGCGCGATCCGGATGCCGGGGTTCGCGATCGGACAGTACTGGTACCGCCGCTATGCCGACCTGGACGCATTCGATCCGACCGTGCCGCTGCGGGACTGGACCCCCGAGCAACGAACGGCACTGCTGTTCGGCGGGGCCGCCGCCGAGGCGCTGCGCCCGCGCCCACCGAAGGACTACGAGGGCGTGGTGGAACTGTTCGAGCGGATATACCTGCACACCTCCGACACCCTCTCCGAGCGCAAACAGGCCGTCCTGCAACGGTTCACCCGTTCCGGAACGTGCCCGGACTGCGACGGGCAGCGGCTGAATCCGGCGGCGCGCTCGGCGCGCGTGCTCGATCGCACCATCGTCGAGATGAGCCGGATGGAGATCACCGAGCTGGCCGAGCTGATCACCGAAGTGCGGGTGCCCGAGGTGGTTTCGGTGGTGTCGGCGCTGCACGAGCGGTTGGTCGCGCTGACCCGGATCGGCCTGGGTTATCTGTCGCTGGATCGCCCGACGACCACCCTGTCCGGCGGTGAATCGCAGCGGATCAAGACGGTCCGGCATCTAGGTAGCAGCCTCACCGAAATGCTGTATGTCTTCGACGAACCCACGGTCGGCCTGCATCCACACGATGTGGCGCCGATGACCGAGTTGTTGAAAACGTTGCGGGACAAGGGCAACACCGTGCTGGTCGTGGAACACGACCCGGATGTGCTGCGGGTCGCCGACCACATCGTCGAGATCGGGCCGGGCGCCGGAGCCGAGGGCGGACGCGTCGTCTTCACCGGTGGATTCGACGAATTGGCGGTGGCGGACACCCCCACCGGTCACGCGCTGCGGACCAGGCGTACCGGTCGCACCCCGCGGGAGCCCACCGGGAAGCTGCGCATCGAGCACGCCACGCGCAACAACCTGCGCGATCTCTCGGTCGATATCGCGACCGGTGTGCTGACCGTCCTCACCGGAGTCGCCGGATCGGGTAAGTCCAGCCTGGCCGCGGAGCTGGTGGAACGGCATCCGGCCACCGTTGTGGACCAACGGCCGGTCGGGATCAATCGCCGGTCGACACCGCTGACCTACGCCGGAATCGCCGGTGCGGTGCGCACCCTGTTCGCGCAGCGGCACGGGGTGAGCGCGGCGCTGTTCAGCGCGAATTCCGAGGGCGGCTGTCCGGCCTGTCAGGGCACCGGCGTGATCTACACGGATCTGGCGTTCATGGAGGGACAGGAATCCGTGTGCTCGGCGTGCGGCGGTCGCCGATTCACCGACCAGGTCCTGGGTTACACGGTCGATGGTTTGAGCATCGCCGATGTCGACGAGCTGACCGTGGCCGAGGCCCCTACCCGGTTACCGGCTCCGGCTATCGCCCGCGCGCTGCGTCATCTCGACGAGGTCGGCCTCGGCTATCTGCGCCTCGGCCAATCGTTGAGCACGCTGTCGGGCGGGGAATGCCAACGGCTGAAGATCGCCAAGGAACTCGCGCGCGGCGACGGGCACACCCTCTACGTCCTCGACGAACCGACGACCGGTCTGCATCTGCGCGATATCGACACCCTGATCCACCTGTTCGACCATCTGATCGACCGCGGCAACACCGTCGTCGTGATCGAGCACAACCTCGACGTCATCCGGTCCGCCGACCGGGTGATCGATCTCGGCCCCGGACCCGGTCGCCACGGCGGCCGCATCGTCTTCGCGGGCACACCGGCCGAACTGATGCGCTGCCGGGAGTCGAAAACGGGGGCTGCCCTACGGGATTCGCGATAACTCACCAGGCCTTGTCGAGATCCGCGTAGCGAGCGATCCAGGCGTGCATGGCGATGCCCGCGGCCACCCCCGCGTTGATGCTGCGGGTCGAACCGAACTGGGCGATCGACACGGTCATCGCCGCCGCCTGTTTCGCGGCCTCGGTGACACCCGGGCCCTCCTGGCCGAACAGCAGCAGGCATCGGCGCGGCAGCACGGCGGTCTCCAACGGCACCGAGCCCGGCACATTGTCGACCGCCACTACGGTGAGGTCCGCCCACTCCGCGAACGCCAGCAGTTCCCCGATATCGCTGTGATGGACGATGTGCTGGTAGCGGTCGGTCACCATCGCGCCGCGACGGTTCCACCGGCGGCGGCCGACGATGTGCACCGCCGCCGCGGCGAAGGCGTTGGCGGTCCGCACGACCGTGCCGATATTGGCGTCGTGCCCGAAATTCTCGATCGCGATGTGGAACGGGTGCCGGCGAGCATCGATATCGGCGACGATCGCCTCGCGCGTCCAATACCGGTACGCGTCGACGACATTGCGGCGATCGCCGTGCGCCAGCAGTTCGGGATCGAGTCGTGGATCGTCCGGCGGTTCGGTGCCGAACTCCGCCCGCCACGGCCCGACCCCGTGCGGATGCTCGCCCCATTCGGTCGGCCCGGGCTGGTCGTCCGGCGGATCGGGTATCGGCTGGGGCGGCTGATTCACGGGCGTCATCGTAGCGACGCGCCGATGCGTGCCGGTCGGTGCGCGGGGCGGGTAGCGTCGGTCGACGATGGTGGTGCTGTCCACACCGTCGATTCGCCGGTCTGCTCCCTCGTTCCGCAGCCGGGCGCCGACCAGCATGGAAGCTATGACCGAGACCTACGTCGAACCGACGCTCGTACTCGACCGCCCGGACCCGCGGCCGACCGCCGGCTCGGTGCTGCGGGCGATCCTGCGTGCGCCGTTCGAGGCGCGGACCTGGAAAGAGCTGGCCTATGTGATCATCGCGGCGGTGCTGGGCTGCGCGCTGCTGGCCTACCTGTTCGCCGGCTACGGCGTCGCGCTCTACGCCTCGATCGTGCTGGTCGGCATTCCGGTGCTCGCCGGTGTGCTGCTCGGCGGCCGAATCTGGGGCCGCGTCTATCGCGCGCTGGGAGCGGCACTGCTGAGCGCCGACCTCCCGGCCCCACCCGATTTCGATCCGCGGCCGGGGCTGCTCGGCTGGTTCCGCAGCGCCTTCAGCGATCGCACCGCGTGGCGGGCGCTGGCGTTCCTGGTAGCGGAGGCGGTGCTCGGGGTCTTCGTCGGCTATGTGGTGCTGGTCCTGATCGCGATGACCGTCTTCACGGCCGTCTCGCCGATTCCGTGGGCACTCTTCCATCCGATCAATGTGGATTCCGCAGGGCGCGAACATCATTCGCTGGCCCAGTTCGGCGACTTCTACATCGAAACCTGGCCGCGGGTGCTGGGGCTGGCGGCGCTGGGGATCATCGGCTGCTTCGTACTGCCGTGGATCGTGCGCGGCCTGTGCTGGGTACATCGCGGCTTGATGCTGGTGCTGCTGACGCCCACCGCCCGGGATCGGCGGATGGTCGAACTACAGGAGAGTCGCCGGGTCGCGGTCGAGGATTCCGCCGCCACCCTGCGCCGGCTGGAACGGGACCTGCACGACGGTACCCAGGCGCGGTTGGTGAGTATCGCCATGACACTGGGCCGGGCCGAGCAGCGACTCGCCGAGGGAGGCGATGCCGCGTCCCTCATCGCCGACGCTCGCGCGAGCTCCAAGGAGGCCCTCGCCGAACTGCGGGAGTTGGTGCGCGGCATTCATCCGCCGGCGCTCGAGCTCGGATTGGAACCGGCGTTGGAGACGCTGACCGCACGCTGCGCGGTGCCGGTCGAGCTGCGGGTGCATCTGCCGCAGCGGCCCAGCCCGGCGATCGAGGCGATCGCCTACTTCACGGTCGCCGAGCTGCTCACGAATGTGGTGAAACACTCCGGTGCGAGCGCGGCCTGGGTTTCGGTGGCGCCGTCGGGGCCGTCGACGATGATGGTGAGCGTGCGCGACAACGGTCACGGCGGGGTGCGGCAGCCCGGGACGGCGGGCCAGGTTGAATCGGCGGCCGCGGAGCCGACCCGGCCGGTCGGGGGCGGTCTCACCGGCCTGGCGGCGCGAGCCCGTGCCGTCGACGGCAGCCTGACCGTCGACAGTCCGGCCGGCGGTCCGACCGTCGTCACCGTCACCCTGCCGATCGCGGGGCCGCAGTGACCGCCGCACTGCGGATCGTGATCGCCGAGGACAGCGCGATCCTGCGGGACGGATTGGCCGGGCTGCTGACCGATCGCGGCCACGAGATCGTCGCGATGGTCGGCGATGCGGTCCGACTGACCGATATCGTCGCCGAGACCCGCCCGGATGTCGCGGTCGTCGACGTGCGGATGCCGCCCTCGTTCACCGACGAAGGTCTGCTCGCGGCCATCGAATTGCGCCGCAAGTTCCCCGAGACCGGCGTGCTGGTGTTCTCCCAGTGGGTCGAAACCCGCTATGCCACCGAACTTCTCGCGGCCGGGGCGGGCGGGGTCGGCTACCTGCTGAAGGACCGGGTCGCGGATGTGCGCGAATTCGTCGATGCCCTGCAGCGGGTGGCGACCGGCGGCACCGCGCTCGACCCGGAAGTGGTGAGCCAATTGTTCGGCGCTGCCCGGCAACAGGATTCGCTGTCCCGCCTCACCCCGCGCGAACGTGAGGTCCTCGAGCTGATGGCCCAGGGCCTCACCAACGCCGCCATCGCCGCGGCCCTCACCGTGACCGAACGGGCGGTGGAGAAGCACATCGGCAACATCTTCCTGAAGCTCGACCTACCGCCCTCGGACACTCATCACCGCAGGGTGATGGCGGTGCTGCGGCTGCGGGGCTGAATGTCCGCGCGGCGAGGCAACTTTCGTCGGTGTGCGGCATGCGGGGGTCGACCCGGCTCCGAGCAGAGCCGATGGGAGATCTGTAGTCGGAAGCGAAGGCGCACCGGGTCGAGCCCCCCTGTCCGCCGTCCGGGGATACCTCGGCTGAGCCACGGAATCCCTGTCACCGGAAGGCGTTACGGTCTCCCCGCAACGGAAACAACGCGCGATGGAGACGACGATGGCTCGCACGACACCGCCCCGACCCGTGGATGTGGAGAAGCTCTTCCCTGAGCTGGTACCGCTGCGTCGTACGGCGATACGTCTCCACCCCCGCGCCGGTACCCCGTTTCCGGGGGAGAGCTCGGTCGGCGGGCCGCTGATGTGGCCGGCCGAGGAGCCGTGGCCCACCTGCCCGTGCACCAGCCACCCGCAGGGCTGGAACCGGCCGGCGACGGATGGCCCCGTGCCGTTGGTCAGCGTTGCGCAGATCCACCGGCGGGACGTGCCACAGCTGGCCTTTCCCGACGGATGTGACCTGCTTCAGGTGCTCTGGTGCCCGTTCATCGTCGACGGGTGTACCGCTGCGACACCGCGGGTCTATTGGCGCAGTGCGGAGTCGATCGAATGGATTCTCGAAGCGACGCCGCCGACCGTGAGCACCGCACCGAAGGACAGCATCCCGGACCCCTGCGTCCTTCATCCCGAGCCGGTGATCGAGTATCCGAGCTGGGACATGCCGGATGATCTGCACGCTGCGCTGCGAGAACGCATGGCGGAGATGGAGGCCCGGACCGGCTGGATGTACCACTACCACCTGTCCGACGCGCCGGGGATCAAGCTCGGCGGGTTCCCGGGCTGGACCCAGGAGCCCTGGTGGCCGGAGTGCCCGGGTTGCGGGCAGGCGATGGAGCACTTGCTGACGGTGAGCAGTTGGGAGTACGACGGCGAATCCTGGCGAAGCTGGCTCCCGGTCGAGGACCGCGACAGCGAGACGGGACACGAGCGCAGGGATTCCGCCGGCAATCGTGCCGCACACAATCCGGCAGGCGTGATGTTCGGTGATGCCGGCGGGGTCTACATCTTCCAGTGCGCCGCGTGTCCCGACCGACCTGTGGACCATCGCTGGGACTGCTCCTGAACCAGGCCGGCCGGCTGTATCCGGCCTGGCGGCCGACGGCGAGTGTGGTGCAGATTGCCCTCGAGCGCGTCGAGCGTCTTCTCGACGCCCCTATTCGCAGGCGATTCCGTCGTTGTCGCGGTCCAGGTGCGGCGCGTAACCGGGGTCGCCGCGATGCAGTGGTGCCACACCGGCACGGCGGGCTTCGGTGCAGTTCTTGTAGTACACGCCGGGTTGCTGAGGCGGGGCGCTGCGCTCCGGGGCCGGGGCCGCGGGCCGGGACTGGGCGGCAGGGGGTGCAGCGGGCGCGGGGGCGGCCGGCGCGGGGGCGACGATCGCGGGACAGAACTGGGACGAACCCGCACCGCACAGCGCATCGGTGATCGGATCGGCCGCGGCGGCGGGAGCGAGGGCGGCGCAGGCGGCCGCCGCGACGGCGACGGTCCAGGTACCGAGAACTTTGGGCGAACGCAACGAGCGCGACATGACGGGAGCTTTCTGACGACGGGTGACAGCACGAAACAGTCACCGGTGGAAGTGGTTACGCAGCACCGAAATCCGGATCGGTCGTCACTCCCCCCGACAGGAGCGGCTGCGGGTTCACCATAGCAAGCTCGAAGGACAATCTCGAGCAAATGCCGGAAAAAATTCCTCCATAAGAGGAGGGTCCCACTCAGCGGACGGTCCGGCCGGTCCGGGAGAAACCGGGCCGAGCGCGAGTGCCGTTTCGGACGAATCGGATCGGTATCGGTGCCGCCGAGCAGGGTTGCGGCCGGGTATTCCGGCTTTATCCTGGAGGTATCCGCGGGGTGGTGGAGGCGGCTATGGACCACGCACGCATTCTTCGTACCGTGCTCGGCGTGACAGTCGGGTACGTGATCGTGCTCGGTGTGTGGCTGGGGTGGGTGCATCAGCACACCCCGCCGGGGACCGAGCCGTACCAGATCATGGCGCTGGTCGGCGCGTTCGGCTCCTGCGTCGGGATCGGGATGATGTTCGCGCAGCGGCCGTCCCGATCGGATCGCCGGCTGTTGCGGCACGGCCTCGAGGGGTGGGCGACCATCGAGGGCGTGCACCCGCTGCACCACACCGACCACCACACGGAAATGACCGAACTCGATCTGGAGCTGACAGTCCCCGGCTCGGAAACCTACCGGGGCACCGTGGTTTTCGATGTGGCGCCCATCGACCGGCCGAGAATGCATGTCGGCGAGACGATTTCGATCCGGGTCGATCCGGCCGACCGCGACCGCATCATGCTGTGCCTGTGAGCGCCCTACGCCGGCCGGTCGAATCGCGTCGGCGCGGTCAGCAGGTACTGGGCGCCGGCGTACGTGGCGAGGATGACGGCTTCGCTCGCGCGCCGGGTCCGGGCGGTACTGGCGAACAGGCGGCGCAGCACGATCAGTCCGTCGGAGACGGTGAACAGCAGGGCGCCCAGAGCCAGCCTGCTACGGGGATCACGGCCCGGAAGGACCGTTCCCGCAACGACTTCCGCGCCCGGTGCCAGCGCCGGATCGGATGCCAGGGTCGCGGCGGTGCCGAGTGTGGCGCCGTAGGCCGTCAACGGTCCGGCGATGCGAGGCGCTCGCGCGCGCAGCAGCGCGGCGGCACCCGCCCAGGCGAGGACCCGAGGCAGCGCCACCGCGGTCCGCGGCCGCGCGCCCCGACGCCACCACAGCACCGCATATCCGGACTGCATCACCGCGAAAGCGGAGGCACCGGCGATCAGCCGCCGGTCGTCGTCCGGATCGATCAACAGCACATCGCCGACGGTTGCGGCCGCCAATGAGCCCAGCAGCAGCATCTGGTCGGCCTGGGGCAGCGCATCCCGATCGGGTTCCGCACCGCTCGCGATCCCGGCAGCCGCGTCGGCCCGGACGGCCTGCACCGAATCGGCAGCCAACAGCGGCATCAACAGCGGTTTGGCCGCCCACTGCCAGCGGTCGCGTCCGGTCGCCGCGCCGAAGACAGTCAGTGCTGCCGCGCCGAGGTAGGCGATCCGAAACGGTCGCACAGAGGACCTCCTCAGTCGTCCGCGGCCACCGGCGAGCGGAACGTCACGCTCTCAGAAACTGGGCTCGATCGGCTTGGGCGGCAGGGTGACGACCTGTCCGGCATAGCTGAGTCCCGCACCGAAGCCGAGCAGCAGGGCCAGCTGACCGCCCTTCGCCTTGCCGGTCACCAGCATCTCCTCCATCGCCAGCGGAATCGACGCGGCCGAGGTGTTGCCGGTGTTCTCGATATCGTTGGCCATCGGGATGTCGTCGGCCAGGCCCAGATTCTTCTTCATCAATTCGTTGATCCGGGCATTGGCCTGATGCGGCACGAAGACCTCGATATCCTCCTTGGCGACCCCCGACATCTCCAGCGCGGTCGACAGTGCGCGCGGCAGAGTCACTGCCGCCCAACGGAATACGCGGGGTCCCTCCATACGCAGTGACATCCGGCCCACCGGCTCGACGGCGGGGTCGGTGCCCTGCAGGGCCTGGGCCTTGTTCATGAATTCGAGGAAGTCGACGTCCTGGGAGATCGCCTCGGCACTCTCGCCGTCACTCCCCCACACCGTCGGGGAGATGCCGTTCTGTTCACTGGGCCCGACCACGACCGCGCCCGCGCCGTCGCCGAAGATCATCGCCGTGCCGCGGTCGGTCGGATCCAGCCCGACCGTCATCGTCTCGGCGCCGATCACCAGTACGTATTCGGCGGAGCCGGCCCGGATCAGATCGGCGGCGACGCCGAGCGCGTAACCGAAGCCACCGCAGCCGGAGGTCAGGTCGAAGGCCGGAATGCCGTTCATGCCCAGGTCGTAGGCGATGGAGGGGGCGCCGTGCGGGGTCAGCTTCAGCCAGCTGGAGGTCGCCAGGATGAGCGTGTTGATCTTGGCGCGGTCGATACCACTGTTGACGATCGCGCGTTCGCCGGCGGCCACCGACATAGTGCGCAGGGTTTCGTCCCCACTGATCCACCGGCGATTGCGAATGCCGGTACGCTCGAAAATCCACTCCGGTGTGGAATCGAGGACCTCGCAGACATCCGCGTTGCTGACCACGCGTTCCGGCCGGTAGGCGCCGATGCCGAGCATCGCAACGTTTCTGCGACCCTCATTTACTGCAATGCTCACCACTGGCGACTCACTCGACCCTTCACACTGTCGGACACAAGACCAGCGTCCAGGCTAACCCAGGCCCAAAAGTCAGCCCAGAGCCAGATCCTTCAGACCGAGGATCGAGCGGTACTCCAGTCCCTCGGCGGCAATGACCTGGTCGGCGCCGGTCTCGCGGTCGACGACCGTGGCCACCCCGACCACCGTGGCGCCCGCCTCGCGCAGGGCCCGCACCGCCGTCAGCGGGCTGTTGCCGGTGGTCGTGGTGTCCTCCACCACCAGCACCCGTTTGCCGGAAATGTCCGGACCTTCGATCTGCCGCTGCATCCCGTGCGTCTTGGCGGCCTTGCGGACGACGAAGGCGTCCAGCGGGCGGCCCGGCGCGTGCAGCATGGCCAGCGCGACCGGGTCGGCGCCCATGGTGAGACCACCGACGGCGTCGAAATCCCAGTCCGACACCAACTCTCGCAACAGCTTGCCGATCAGCGGCGCGGCCTGATGCTGCAGGGTCGCCCGGCGCAGATCGACGTAGTAGTCGGCCTCCTTACCGGAGGACAGCGTCACCCGGCCGTGTACGACGGCGAGCTCACGGACCAGCTCGGCCAATCTGTCTCGGTCGGTGGTGGATTCGATCATGTGGGTTTATGTCCTTCCCCGTGCGTTGAACATGCCTCGGTTGAGTCGCGTCACCAGGTTGCGCGGGATCAGTCCGGCGGCCGTGGTGAGCGCCTTGTACTGCACCCCGGGCACACTGATCACCCGGTCCTTCTCCAGATCCTGCAGCGAACCGGACACCACCTGATCGACGTCGAGCCACAGGGGCTTCGGCAGCGAACTCATCTCGATTCCGGCGCGCTCGTGGAATTCGGTATGCACGAATCCCGGGCACAGCGCCTGCACCCGGACCCCGGTCCCGGCCAGACCGCCGGCCAGCCCCTCGGTCAAGGATATGACGTAGGCCTTGGACGCCGAATAGGTCGATCCCCGGCCCGGCACCAGACCGGCCACGCTGGCGACGTTGACCACCGAGCCCTTGGCGGCGGCGATCATCGGCGGCAACGCTGCGCGAGTCAATTGCAGCACCGCGGTCACATTGACATCCAACTGGGCCTGCAATTGCTGCGGCTCGACGGTCCAGAATTCCCCGGAGATACCGAAGCCGGCGTTGTTGACCAGGAAGTCGACGCCCGCGCTGAGCCGTTCGGCGACCTTATCCCGGTCCTGCGCGCGCGCCAGATCGGCGGGCAGCACCTCGCTGCGGGTCCCGAAGCGACGCTGCAGTTCGGCGGCCAATTCGGTCAGGCGCTGTTCATTACGGGCGACCAGCACCAGGTCGTAGCCGAGCGAGGCGAGCCGGGTCGCATAACCCTGACCGATTCCGGAGGTCGGGCCGGTCACGAGCGCGACCGGACGGGTGGAACCGGGCAGCCTGCGAGTCGCCGAGTCGTCGGACGCCGGGGTGGAGCTATCGGTCATGGGTCGTCAACCACCTAATGTCGGGCGGATAATCCCGGTGCCCGGACATCGGCTCGCGAACCTGACCGGTCACCGTGGTGCGGGGCCCTGATAGGGACGGAACCCCGGATGGAACGGGCCGCCCGGACGGGGCGGCAGCTCGTCCTCGGCCTGCTTGTCGTCGAAATCCTCGGCGTCGGAATCGGGTTCCTCACCCTCGGGATACTCCTCGGCGGGCGGCCAGTTGCGCCGAACCCGATTACGCGGATCCGGGACCACCGCGAGCGCCGGGCGGCGGGGCGGGTTCGGCTCGGCGTCGGCCGCGATATCACCGGCCGGCGGGACGATCGCGCCGGGCTCCCGATCGGCGGCGGAGCGGTCGACGGGTTCGCGCCCGTCGGCGGCGCCACGGCGGCCATCGGCCTCGTCCGCCGGTGGAGTCCGCGGTTCGGCATCCCGGTCGGGCGCGGATTCCATTGGGGGGCGGACGTTTTCGGTGGGCTCGCGGCGCGGGTCCGCGAAACGGTCGTCCTCGAAGCGCTCGTCCTCGAAACGCTCGTCGGGGAAGTTCCCGTCCCGGAAGTCGTCGTCGAAATCGTCGTCGTCGAAGCGCTCGTACCGCCCGCGGTTCTCGCGATCGTCGGCGGTGAAATCGTCGAAGTGCGGGGTCGAGCGGGCCGGGATCACGGCCTGATAGCGGTCGTCGTAGCCCGGAGCGGCGGGCGGGGCGGCACCGGGGTGCGGGCGGGGGCGACCCGGATCGTGCAGATCCGCTTCGACACCCCGGCCGCGATCGCCACCGGCCACCGGCGGCAGCACGTGCAGCAGGCCCGAGAGTCGCAGCACGGAGTCGATCGCGGCCTCCCAATCCTTGGCGCCCGTTCCGACCGGCAGCATGCCCAGCGTCCAGTTGCCCTCACTCCACAACTGCTGCACCGGCTGCGGCAGTGTTTCGATGAAGTGCACCATGCGCTGGTCCACGGCGTGCCGGGCGACGTCCGGATTGGTCGCGAACACGACCCGATCACCGATCGCGCCGAGCAGTTCCAGATCGGCGTCCTTGGGCGGGGAGGCGGTCTTGAGGCGCAGGTCGATATCGATATCGGAGCCGATCTGGCGACGCACCGCGACGAGCGTCGCCGCGTCCTCCAGATCGAACAGCACGAACTTCTCGCCCTTGCGGTTACCGGAGACCACATCGATCGCGGACAGGTACCCCAGTTTGGCCATCGCGCCCCGACGCCACGTCGATGCCAGCGAAGGTTCGACCGAAACGTAGGTGTACCCCTGGGATTTGGCCCAGACCTGCCGTACGTGTCCGGTCCGCTGCCGCTGCACGCGATCGAAATACAGCAGTACGATCGCACCCACCAGTGCGATCGCCGCGAGGCCGAACCAGATTGCTGCTGTCATCGCCCCCGAGTCTAGATGGTGGGGGCTGTTATATGGCCTTCGCTTCGCTCCGGCGGGTTCTCGGCCCCCGATGCCTCGATTTCGCACTCCTCGGCTGGGTCGCTCCGGAACCGAGACGGGCCGAGAACGAGCAGGGTGCGCGTCGCGCGCACGCGCAGATGCGTCACCCTTGCGAGCGCGTGCTTCGTCTATCGCGGCAGTTGGGTGCTGATGATGATCTTCGCCTTGATCGAACCGTCCGGGTTCTTGTCCCCCTGGACGACGACCATATCGCCTTGATGCAGGTCGGAGACCTTTCCGGAGCCCATCGAGATGATCTGGGTGTCGGCGTCGGTGTGCACGGTGACCGAATTGCCGAGCAATGATTGGAGCACGAGGGTCGTGCCGTCGTTGGTGGTGACGGTGCCCATGGTGGCGCCGATGCCGTCGATATCGCCGAGGCCCGGCAGCTGCGGCAGGCTGGGCCGAGTGCCGTTGCTCGGGTTCGGCGGGACGACCGGAACCCGAGTCGGGGCCGGACGGCTGGTGCCGGCCGCCGAGGTCGAGGAGGAGTCGTTGCCGGCGAGCAGCAGCCCGGCGGCGATGCCGCCGAGGACGACCAGCACGAAGACCGCAGCGGTCAAGGCGATCCACAGCCCGGTGCGGCGGCGCCGTGGCGGCTCGACCGGCAGGCCGGTCGGGCCGACCGCGTGCTGGGTGCCCGGCCCGGAACCGTATGGGGGATATCCGCCGGTCTCACCGTAACCGGGCTCGTAGGCACCCCATTGACTGTCGTACGGCGGCAGTTCCCGGGTGGCGTTCGGGCCGGGCGGTTGTTCGAAGAACTCGCCCTGATATTCGGGGTGCGCCGGGAATTCGTAGGCGGCGGTGGGCTCGTACGGTCCGGGATGACCGTAGGGGCGCGTGCTCTCGTACGGCTCGGGGCCGCGACCATAGGCTTCCGAGTATTCCTTCGTGTGCGTCGGCGTTTCGTCCGGGTTCCGGCCCGATCCGCCGAGCTTCTCGGTCGGCGTATCGGGCGAATCCGGCCGCTGCGCCCACGGGTCGCTCGGATTCGTCATGCTCACCAGGGTAGGTGCAGACGGCCCGCACTTCAGCGAACCGCGACAACCCGGGTGAATCGGGGGCGGCACCGGCCCGCGCTCGACGCTCGCGAACCCGCCGAGGCGTGGTGCACGGGATTTCCGCGTGCACCACGCCTCGGGTCGATCTGCGGTTGTCCGATTACCGGCCGACGATCAGCCCGTCTCCGTCCGGTGCCACATTGACCTTCACCAGATCGCCGTCGGTGACCTCACCGGCCAGCAGTTCCTTGGCCAGCGAATCACCGATGGCCTGCTGGATCAGCCGGCGCAGCGGTCGCGCGCCGTAGACCGGGTCGTAGCCGCGCACGGCCAGCCAGAACCGCGCCGAATCGCTGACGTCCAGCTTCAACCGCCGCTGCGAGAGCCGCTTCTGCAGCTGTGCCAGCTGGATGTCGACGATGTCCTCGAGCTGTTCCTCGTTGAGCGCGGAGAACATCACCACGTCGTCGAGGCGGTTCAGGAACTCCGGCTTGAACGCCGAGCGGACCGCGTTCATCACGAATTCCTTGTCCCCGCCGGCACCCAGGTTGGAGGTGAGGATGAGGATGGTGTTGCGGAAGTCCACCGTGCGGCCCTGGCCGTCGGTGAGCCGGCCCTCGTCGAGCACCTGCAGCAGGATGTCGAAGACGTCCGGATGCGCCTTCTCGATCTCGTCGAACAGCACCACCGTGTACGGCCGCCGCCGGACCGCCTCGGTGAGCTGGCCACCCTGGTCGTAGCCGACGTATCCGGGCGGGGCGCCGACGAGGCGAGCCACCGCGTGCTTCTCGGAGTACTCGCTCATATCGATGCGGGTCATGGCGCGTTCGTCGTCGAACAGGAAGTCCGCCAACGCCTTTGCCAGCTCGGTCTTACCGACACCGGTCGGTCCGACGAACATGAACGACCCGGTGGGCCGGTTGGGATCGGCGACCCCGGCCCGGGCGCGGCGCACCGCGTCGGAGACCGCGGTGACGGCCTCGGTCTGCCCGACCACGCGATGTCCGAGTTCCTCCTCCATCCGCAGCAGCTTCTGGGTTTCACCCTCGAGCATGCGGCCGACCGGGATGCCGGTCCACGACGAGACCACCTCGGCGATGTCGTCGGGCCCGACCTCCTCCTTGAGCATCACCTCGTCCTCGACGCTGCCGCCGGTCTTACCGGCGTTCTTCTCGGCCTCCGCGAGCTGCTTCTCCAACTGCGGGATGCGGCCGTAGCGCAGCTCGGCGGCCTTACCCAGATCGCCGTCGCGTTCGGCGCGCTCGGACTCCCCGCGCAGCGTCTCCAGCTCTTCCTTGATGGTCCGGACCGAATCGATGGCCTGCTTCTCGTTCTGCCAGCGCGCCATCAACTGGTTCAGCTTCTCGCGGTCGTCGGCCAGTTCCTGACGCAACTTCTCGAGTCGCTGCTTGGACGCCTCGTCGGTTTCCTTGGCGAGGGCGACCTCCTCGATCTCGAGCCGGCGCACCGCCCGTTCGACCTCGTCGATCTCGACCGGTCGCGAGTCGATCTCCATGCGCAGCCGGGAGGCCGACTCGTCGACCAGGTCGATCGCCTTGTCGGGCAGGAACCGCGACGTGATGTAGCGATCGCTGAGGGTCGCCGCCGCCACCAGCGCGGAGTCGGTGATCCGCACACCGTGGTGCACCTCGTAGCGCTCCTTGAGCCCGCGCAGGATGCCGATGGTGTCCTCCACCGACGGCTCGCCGACCAGCACCTGCTGGAACCGCCGCTCCAGGGCGGCGTCCTTCTCGATGTGCTGGCGGTATTCGTCGAGCGTGGTGGCGCCGACCAGGCGCAGCTCACCGCGCGCCAGCATCGGCTTGATCATGTTGCCGGCGTCCATCGCCGATTCACCGGTGGCTCCGGCCCCGACGATGGTGTGCAGCTCGTCGATGAACGTAATGATCTGTCCGGCACTGGATTTGATCTCCTCCAGCACCGCCTTGAGCCGTTCCTCGAACTCACCGCGGTACTTCGCCCCGGCCACCATGGCGCCGAGGTCGAGCGAGACCAGCGTCTTCCCGCGCAGCGATTCCGGCACGTCGCCGGCGACGATGCGCTGAGCCAGCCCCTCGACGATCGCGGTCTTGCCGACACCGGGTTCACCGATGAGCACCGGGTTGTTCTTGGTGCGCCGGCTCAGCACCTGCACCACGCGCCGGATCTCGGTGTCGCGGCCGATCACCGGATCGAGTTTGCCCTCGCGCGCGGCCGCGGTCAGATCCGTGGAGTACTTCTCCAGCGCCTGATAGGTGGCCTCGGGATCGGCGGTGGTCACGCGGCTGTTGCCGCGCACGGCGGTGAACGCCTCGCGCAGGGCGTCGGCGGTGGCGCCGTACTTCAGCAGCAGCTGGGACACGTCGGAATCGCCCTGTGCCAGCCCCACCACGACGTGTTCGGTGGAGACGTATTCGTCGCCGAGTTCGGTGGCCAGGCGCTGCGCGGCGGTGATCGCCGCGAGGGCTTCCCGGCCGAGCTGGGGCTGGGTGGTCGCACCGGTCGCGCGCGGCAGCCGGTCGACGATGTCCTGGGCCTCGCGTCGCACCGTTGCCGGGTCGACCGCGACAGCCTTCAGCAGGGGGGCGGCGATGCCGTCGGTCTGATCCAGCAGCGCCACCAGCAAGTGAGCCGGACGAATCTCCGGATTTCCGGCGGCCGAGGCCGCCTGCAGGGCTGCCGTCAGGGCCGCCTGGGTCTTGGTGGTGGGGTTGAACGAGTCCACATTCACCTTCCTACGTGTCGTCTCGCGTGGTTGTCGGTCAGGTCCGGGCGGTCCGCACGGACTCTTCTGGACAGTTCAACGCGGTAGGAGTTGAGTCTGTTCCGCTCAAGTTTGACATATTTCCGGGAAGTGCGGCGAATCGTCGCCCACGCTACGCGCCGTCGCGGAACTCCTCGAGGTACTCGCCACGTTTCATCCACGGCAGCTCTGGGTAAAGTGATCCGCCCATAACGGTGCGACCACGGTTTTTTCAGGGATACTGGTCGGGAGGCCGACGGCGCGGTAGCGCTGATCGGACATCCGACGCCCCGGTGTCGGATCACCGACGGCACCGTCGTCGGATCACTCTGAAGGAAAGGAAGCTCGACGTCGTGGATGCGCGTTCGGCAGCGCTGGTCCGCGCCAACTTCCGATCGATCGTGGAGGCGCCGCAGGGGCCCGAGCGGTTGGTCAGCGCGTTTTACGGTCATCTGTTCGCGGAGGCGCCCGCCCTGCGCGACCTGTTCCCGCACACGATGGATATGCAGCCCAAGCGGGTGGTCACCGCCATCCAGTTCGTGCTCGACCATCTGGAGAACTGGGACCGGGCGCAACGGTTCCTGGAACAGCTGGCCCTCGACCACCGCAAATACGGCGTCGAGGCGGCCCATTACGACGCCGCCGGACGCGCGCTGCTCGCCGCCTTCCACACCTACAACGGCCCGCTGTGGAGCCGCGATCTGGAGGAAGGGTGGCGCGATATCGCCATCCTGATCTCGGCATCGATGGCCATCGGCGCCAATTCAGATACGTCGCAACCGTATTGGGAAGCCACGGTCGTCGGCCATCGGCGGGTACTCGACGATCTGGCGATCGTGCGGCTGCAGTCCGAGCAGCCGATCCCCTACCAGGCCGGACAGTACGTGCCGGTCTCCATCCCGCAGCGCCCGAAGATGTGGCGCTATCTGTCTCCGGCGATCCCCACCAACCCCTACGGTGAGATCGAATTCCACGTCCGCAAGGTCCGCACCGGCTGGGTCAGTCCCGCGATCGTCGGCGAAACCGAGGTCGGCGACACCTGGTTGATCGCCGGACCGCTGGGCGGCCTGCACGTCGACACCGAATCCCAGCGCGATGTGCTGATGATCGGCGCCGGCACCGGGATCGCACCGCTACGCGCCCAACTGATCGAGATGGGCCGGCGTGGTGTGAACCCGCGCGTGCATTTCTTCATCGGCGGCCGCTACCCCTGCGATCTCTACGACGTGGAGAACATGTGGCAGCTGTCGCTGAGCAATCCGTGGCTGACGGTGGTGCCGGTATGCGAGAACGAATCCAATCCGTGGTGGCATCCGCATCCACCCGCGGATCCGCCGTTCGGCATGCACCGGCGGTTGATCGGCAACCTGGGCGCGGTCGTGGCCAGCTTCGGTTCGTGGTCGGATCGCCAGATCCAGATCGCCGGGTCGGCCCGGATGATCGCCGACACCAAACGCGCCCTGCTGGCGGTCGGCACGCCCGAAGAGGTGATCAGCACCGATCCGGTGTGAGGGCAATCGGTAGGCAACCGCGCCCGCACCGCGTAACTTGGTGTGCAGTGGTCGGACCGCGCGCGGGGACAAGGACTTTCGGGGCGAACCGCGAACTACCAGGAGGCACGGTGAGCGACAATCGCGCAGCGGCTCACCGGGCCGACCGGGTGCGGGCGCCCCGCAAACTACAGCAGGCACGGCGAGCGACAATCGCGCAGCCGCTCACCGCGCCGACCGGGTGCGGGTGTCCCGCGACGAGCTACAGGAGGCACGGTGACGTTGGGTCCGGACCAGACCGGGGAGATTCGGCTCGATGCGCCCACCGAATGGTCGTCCACGGTGGTCGGTCATCATCGGCTGCGGCACGATCTCGCCGTGATCCGGTTGATCGGCGAATTCGTTCCGTTCGAGGCGGGTCAGTCGGTGGAGGTGCAGGTCCCGCAGCATCCGGGGCTGCGGCGACGATTTTCGCCCGCCCTGCCGCCCTCGTTGGACGGGAAATTGGAATTCCACGTCCGGACGGTGCCGGGCGGCTGGTGTTCCGGCTCGATCGTCGCCGACACCCAGCCCGGTGACGAATGGCGGATCAGCGCGCCCGCGGGCTGGCTGACGGTCGATCCGGAG
The DNA here is from genome assembly GCF_000308855.1 of Nocardia veterana NBRC 100344. GTDB lineage: Bacteria > Actinomycetota > Actinomycetes > Mycobacteriales > Mycobacteriaceae > Nocardia > Nocardia veterana. The sequence goes on from NZ_BAGM01000127.1 coordinate 28,289, forward strand.
ACCACCGATCTCGTAATGATTGCGGGCGGAACGGGTTTGGCGCCGATGCGCTCGCTGCTGCTGGACCTGTCGCGGCGTCCCGAACCGCCGCGAACCCATCTGTTCGTCGGCGGCCGCACCCCGCGCGACCTCTACGCCTCCGACATGCTGTATCTGCTGGCAGGCGAATTGCCCTGGCTCACCGTCATTCCCGTCGTCGAGCGCGCCGACGACCCGGGCTGGGTCGACCAGTGGTACGAGAACTGCCGAGTGGATGTCGGCTTCGACGTCGACGAGATGCTCGAGGGCACCCTCGCCGACGTGGTCGGTGACATGGGTCCGCTACTGCATCATCAGGTGCTGGTCTGCGGTTCACCGGGAATGACCCAAGCCACCCTGGAACGCCTGGTCAACACCGGCACCCCGCCGGAGGCGATCCGCTTCGACGGGTACTGAGTGGCGGCGCCGCGGCCGTCGCTGTCCGCGCGTTGCTCGTCGTTCCGGAACAGCCGTGAGGTAGACCTGCGACAGATCAGGCATCGCGGTCGGAACCGTGGTCGCCGTGTCGGTTTCACCGACCGGGCGGGGACCGATATGGCGCGAGTTGCTCCGGCCGGTGATAATCCATTCGGCGCACGGTGGGGCCGATGTTCGAGAAGGGGGAGCTGGGGCATATGACTTTCAAGATCGATCCGACATCGCTGGGCAATGCGGCACGGATACTGAACGATCTCGCCGACGACGTCCATGACCTCGGGAAAGTTCCGCATTTGGCAGCGGATCGCGGCGTCACCGCGATGTCGGGGTCGGCCATCGCGAAGGCGCTCGAAGGCGCCAACGCCGCGAGCACGCAGGCAAAGGATGTGTTGGCATCCCGGTTCAGAGGTATCGGTGGCTTGCTGTATCAGACCGCCGAGCATTTCCACGGCACCGACGTCGAGCTGGCCGAATCGTTGCGCACACTCGGTGATCTGAACCGGGCGGAGGGATAGCGGTGGCCGTCACCAAAACCCAAGTCCTGGGCTGGAATCTGCAGGCCTTCTCCGATATCGCCACCGACGCCGACAAGATCACCGGCGCGATCGACGGCATGGCGGACACGATGCATCGCACCATCCACGATCTGGAGTGGTCCGGCCAGGCCAACCGGGCCGCGACCGACCGGGCCGACCGGGAGAAGCAGCAGATGCGAACGGTTGGCTCGGCCTATTTCGCGCTGGCGGAGGCGTGCCGGGCGGTCTACGCACTGCAGGTCGCCGTCACCGATATCCAGACGACAGTGCATACCCTCGAAGGCAGCGGCAGATTCCGGGTGGACGACGACTGGACCGTGCACGCGGTGGCGCAGGCCGACGAGAACGAGGCCGGCAACAACACGGTCAAGCTGAAGGGCCTGGCATCCCATATCGACACCGAGGATGCGCGCCTCGCCCCGATGATCGCCGCCGCGGTACAGGACATCAACGCGTTGGCTCCGATATCGAGCACGCTGTGCACACCGGCCGCGTATTCGGATCTGTCCGACGACACCGCCAAGGACGATCTTCGTGACTTCGAGGACGGCACCGCCACTCCCGAGCAGATCGCCCGTCTGGAACTGGCAACTCAGCTGTCACCCGAGGAGCTCGCGGCGCTACAGCGTGGCGACCAGGTCAATCTCCCGAAAGGACAGTTCGAATATCTGCAGGCGCTCATGCGTGGCCAGGACGGCATGAACCTGCAGCAGATCGAGGGCCTCGGTTCGAGGATGCCGGGCGCGGACGGCGCGAAGGTCCAGGCCGCGATGGCCGACGCCATGCAGCTCGTATCCAATCCGCAGATCCATACCGACGGCGGCAATCACGGTGGCATGCAACAACTTCCCGACCGCGTGCGTGATCTGCTGACCGAGAATCCGTATCACACATCGGCTGGTGGTCCGTGGGTCGACAAGCGCGGCTTCACTTCTCTGTCCACCATCGTCAATCGCGGTGAGCCGGCGCTCGCGTCGGGTTCCGATCTGGATCGCGGCTTGCTCAAACAGGGCTCGGAGATCGTCAAGATCGAAGACCGCAACCCCGGCTTCACGTCCTTCCACGACAACGACAGCGTCGCGGACAAGATGTTCGGCGCGGCGAGCCGGGACCACCGGGCGGTATCGGACTTCATCACCGGCGACGGCATGAACGCCACGGTCACACCCGGCGGCCGATACAACGCCGACGACCATGTCATGTCCGTGCTCTCACATCGCTGGGGCAGCGACGAGCACGGCGCCGAAAAGCTCTTCACCTGGATCGACGACGAGGCCGCGAACCCCGACCCCAAGGTGAGCGCGAACGCCGGCCACACCGCGGACACCCTGGCACACATGCTGGTTCGCAACAGCGACCACCTGGCGTTGAACCTTCCCGGCCACGACGGCGACTCCCTGGGAAAGGTGAATCCCGGTGTGACCCGAGCACTCGCGGAGTCGATGACGCCCTATCTGGGCAACTTCGCCGGCGCGCCGGACAGCACGCTGATCAACCACACCGCGAAACCGTTCGGCGAGGTCGACGATCTGTCGAAGTTGTTCAATGTGCTCGATTCCGATCCGACGTCGGCGAAGATCGTCAACGCGGCCGGGTCGCAGTGGAACGATTATCTGGCGTACCAGGCAGGTCTGCACCCGGAGCAGGCCCCTGCCATGGGTATGAGCTCCGGGCATCTCACGCAGGCAATGACATCCGGTTTCCAAGACCAGCTCAAGGCCCTCGACGCACACAAGCAGTGGGAATTCACACAGCAGTACAACCAGAAGGCAGCGATGGCCGATACGGTCTCCAACTTAGATCTT
>NZ_BAGM01000126.1 GCF_000308855.1 Nocardia veterana NBRC 100344
CACGCACCAGCAATCTCACGGGATTCAACCCGCTCGATCGGTTGGGCAACTTTTACAGCTTAGCTCAGCGAGAAGCTCCCGACCAAATCGGGGGTCCCTCGTGCTGAACCAGTGTGATTGCCAGGCGCTCCTCGTCCGACCTCGTGTCCCGGGCCTCTCGGCTCCGGGTCGGCGTCCGTGTCGCTCTGACCTGGAATAAGTTACGTGCCAACCGCATTCGAAGTCAAATCGCCTGGTCATCCGCCATAACAACGCACTTCCCACGCTGTCGCGCCGAACTGTTCACCATCGGACGGCCGGGGAGAAGTTTCGCGGGGCGGTCCGCGCCGGGCGGCTCAGTAGTCGCAGAGTTTTATCCAGTCGTTGTCGGTGTCTCGGTTGTCACGCACGAACAAGCCCGCATCGTCGACATAGGGCACCGCCAGATCGAAGTCTCCGCTGCGATAGACGAGCCACTTGTTCTTCTTGCCGTGCAACAGCCGGGCATCCTCCGCACCTTCGAGGAATCCGTCGAAGTCGAAGTCGTGGTCCTCGTCGGAGATCTTGTTGTCGCTGTCGAGGTAGGCGTACTGGTAGGTGTAGGCGTAGAAGTAGCCCCACTTGCCCACCCGGCCCGAGCAGCTTCCGGAGTTCGAATGCGAGGAGGACGCTGCCTGCGCGGTGGCCGCACCGAACGCGAGCACTATCCCCACCGCTGCGAGGGCGAGCCACAGACGTTTTCTCATGGCGAAAACGCTAGAGCCGCATGGCATTCGGATTCTTATCGCCGACATAAGGATGCCGACGAGCAGTAAGCGGGGCTGCCGCTCGCCTGACGCCGGGCCGTTTATTTAGGTTAGCCTAAGCTGCATGACTGAGGTCGCTTCGGGCGCGGGCCCGCGCGTGGGAGGTTCGACCACCACCCGAACAGGGCGCGGGTCCAACCGGCCCGCGATCTCCGCCTCGCGTCGGCGGCGGCGCACCCGAAAACCCGTGCGGCGGGCGCTGACGATGCTGCACCGCTGGTCGGCACTGATCCTCGGGATCGTGCTCGTGGTGCAGTCGACATCGGGCGCGATTCTGCTGTATCACACCGAGTTGTTCCGGGCCTCGCACTCGACCTTCTACCGACATACCGAGGGCGATGCCCTCGAAGCGGACCGCTCGGTCTCCTTCGACCGGGCGGTTGCGTCCGTCCACGAGGACGATCCGAGCTACCCGATCGGCTGGGTGGGGTTCGATCACGGCGTGGTCGTGGTCGGCAATTCCGATTTCACCGAGGCCTACGGCATCGACCCCGGGACGGGACGGATCAACGAACGTATCCGGCTCACCGACGGCGCCCTGGGCTGGCTGGTCGATCTGCACGACTGCGCGTTCGGGTGTGTGAAGTATCCCGGGGCCGTCCCCGCGCTGCGAGCGGAGGCGCCACTGCTCGGCGTCACCTGGGCGGCGGTGATCCTGGCCGCGATCGGATTGCTCCTGGTGCTGCTGGCGGTATCGGGAGCCGTGGTGTGGTGGCCGTCGTTCGCCCGCCTGCGGCACGGTTTCCGGGTGCGGACGAACAAGGGCCGGTTCGCCCGGGACCGGGATCTGCACGACGTCATCGGCATCATCAGCGTGCCGTTTCTGCTGATGTGGGGAATCACCGGCGCCGCGATGGAAGTGCCCGCGATCGAGAAGGCGTGGCTGACGATCACCGGCGGTACGAGCGAGCCGCTGCCGCGGGATACGTTCGCACCCCGGCCGACCGCCGCGGATCGGCCGGCGATCGCCGCGGGCGAGGCGAGCCGGATCGCGATCACGCAGCACCCGGGACGCCTCGCATATCTCGTGTTGCCAACCCCGGAAAAGGACTACTACCAAGCGTTCGTGGCGGGAGACTACGCGCCCTACGGGCACCGAGCCTTCTACGGCGGCGATGTGGTGGTCTACATCAATTCCCACGACCCGTCCGACACCGAAGTCGTCGACGCGTCCCACGACCGGCCGCTCGCAAACACCTTCTACGCCAAGGTTTTCGAACCCGCCCACTTCGGCTGGATGGTGAACGGCTGGTGGCGGCTGATCTGGCTGGTCCTCGGTCTGACCCCGTTGGCTCTCGCTGTCACCGGACTGTCCACCTGGCTGTTCAAACGCCGGGTGCGCAAGCGCAAGCGGACCGCCCGACTCACCCCTGCCCCGACACGCCGGTAGCCGGCCCGCCCGAAGGCGGACCGGCTACCGGTTCGAAAGAGGGGATGGACTCAGAAGTCCATGCCGCCCATGCCACCGGTCGGGTCGCCCGCGGGAGCGGCGGCCTTCTCCGGCTTGTCGGCCACGACGGCCTCGGTGGTGAGGAACAGCGCGGCGATCGACGCGGCGTTCTGCAGCGCCGAACGGGTCACCTTGACCGGGTCGGCGACACCCGCGGCCAGCAGGTCCTCGTACTCGCCGGAGTCGGCGTTGAGGCCCTGGCCGGTCGGCAGGTTGGCGACCTTCTCGGCGACCACGCCGGGCTCGAGGCCGGCGTTGAAGGCGATCTGCTTCAGCGGCGCGGCCAGCGCCACCTTCACGATGTTCGCGCCGGTGGCCTCGTCACCGGTCAGCTTCAGGTCGTCCAGCGCGGGGCCGGCCTGCAGCAGCGCCACACCACCACCGGGGACGATGCCCTCTTCGACGGCGGCCTTGGCGTTGCGCACCGCGTCCTCGATGCGGTGCTTGCGCTCCTTGAGCTCCACCTCGGTGGCGGCGCCGGCCTTGATCACCGCAACACCGCCGGCCAGCTTGGCCAGGCGCTCCTGCAGCTTCTCCCGGTCGTAGTCCGAATCCGAGTTCTCGATCTCGGTGCGGATCTGGGCGACGCGACCCGCGATGGCGTCGGCATCACCGGCACCGTCGACGATGGTGGTCTCGTCCTTGGTCACCACGACCTTGCGGGCCTGGCCCAGCAGGTCGATGGTCGCGGTCTCCAGCGACAGACCGACCTCTTCGCTGATGACCTCGCCACCGGTCAGGATGGCGATGTCGGCCAGCTGCGCCTTGCGGCGGTCGCCGAAGCCCGGGGCCTTGACGGCGACGGACTTGAAGGTGCCGCGGATCTTGTTCACGACCAGGGTCGACAGGGCCTCACCCTCGACGTCCTCGGCGATGATCAGCAGCGGCTTGCCGGCCTGGATGACCTTCTCCAGCAGCGGCAGCAGATCCTTGACGGTCGAAACCTTCGAACCGACGAGCAGGATGTAGGGGTCCTCGAGGACCGCTTCCTGACGCTCGGCGTCGGTGACGAAGTAGCCCGAGATGTAGCCCTTGTCGAAGCGCATACCCTCGGTCAGCTCCAGCTGGAGGCCGAAGGTGTTGCTCTCCTCGACGGTGATGACGCCTTCCTTGCCGACCTTGTCCATGGCCTCGGCGATCAGCTCACCGATGGACGCGTCGCCGGCGGAGATGGCCGCGGTGGCAGCGATCTGCTCCTTGGTCTCGACCTCCTTGGCGGTGTCGAGCAGCTTGGCGGTGACGGCCTCGACGGCCTTCTCGATGCCGCGCTTCAGGCCCAGCGGGTTCGCACCGGCCGCGACGTTGCGCAGACCCTCGCGCACCAGCGCCTGGGCGAGCACGGTCGCGGTGGTGGTGCCGTCACCGGCGACATCGTCGGTCTTCTTGGCGACCTCTTTGACCAGCTCGGCGCCGATCTTCTCGTAGGGGTCCTCCAGCTCGATCTCCTTGGCGATGGACACACCATCGTTGGTGATCGTGGGGGCGCCCCACTTCTTCTCCAGGACAACGTTGCGACCCTTGGGGCCCAGCGTCACCTTGACCGCGTCGGCGAGGCTGTTCAGTCCCCGCTCGAGACCGCGACGGGCCTCTTCGTCGTACGCAATTGTCTTGGCCATTGCGTTGAGATCCTCCACATGTATATGGGGCTGACACACAGAGCGACCGCAGGTTGGATCGCCCCATTACGCTGGCCAGGTTCGGTGCCCGCGACGGACGACCGAGGGTGTCTGGGAACCCGGTCTCACCTGCCCGACCTAGCACTCACTGGTCGAGAGTGCCAGGACCTTTCTAGCACTCGACGGTATCGAGTGCAAGGTTACGGACCAGATGGCCGGGCCGCTCGCGATCGCCGAGATCCGGCGACCATGTCGTCGCCGCGCCGCAGCCGACCCGGCGACGATCACGTGTCGTCGGTGACCCGCAGCGCCAGGGCCACGAAGGCGTCGGTCCGGCGCTCCTCCGGACTGCGCGGTTCCCCGCGTTCGACGGTCACCTGTTCGGCGTCGTGGAGCAGCAACTCCGCCTCGATTCGCATGATCGCCCGGATGAACGGGGGCGCCACCTCGGGCGGCAGATCGCCGTTGACGATGTAGCTGCCGTCCGGGCCGTCCTCGGTTTCGACATAGGACAGCGCGCGCAGCAGGTCTGCGCGTAGTTCCCCCGCGATCAGGTCGGAATCCGATCCATCCGCCATAGCAATATCGTATCCGGACCCTCGATCACCTCATCAGCCCCACAACTGCACAGCCGTACCGGAGCGGGATCCCGCATGTCGCGGCCCTCCTCCTGGGGCCGATGGGTGTGGTGCCCGCGGATCGCACCACTCGGCGTGGCCCGAGCCGATCAGGGGGCGGGCGGCGCGGGTGCGGACGGGGGCGCCGCCGGCTCGGGCGGGCTCGGCGGGGTGACGGGCCGACCGGCGGGGGGATCCACCGGGTTCGGCGGCATGAACTGCGCGAGCTGGGCAACGAGGTCGCGCTCGATATCGGCCTTGACCAGGCCGAGCCCCGACAGAACTCCGTTGCCGTCCTCCTGCTCGAGCAGTGCGAGCAGCAGGTGTTCGGTGCCGATGTAGTTGTGGCCGAGGCGAAGTGCCTCGCGGAAGGTCAATTCGAGGGTCTTGCGAGCGGCCGCGGTATAGGGAATGAGCGCGGGCACCTCGTCGGTCGCTGCGGGCAGGGCCGCCGTGGCGACGCGGCGGACCGCGTCGAGCGAGACCCCCGTGGCGACGATCGCGTGCGCGGCCAGTGCCTCCGGCTCGCCGAGCAGGCCGAGGACCAGGTGTTCGGGCTGGATCTCCGCGTTGCCCGCGCGCCGGGCCTCCTCCATCGATGCCATCACCACATTGCGTGCGCGGGGTGTGAAGCGCGCGAATCCGGCATTCGGATCCATCGCCGGATCGCCCGCCTTGGGGACGAACCGTTTTTGGGCCGCCTGTTTGGAGACGCCCATGCTCTGGCCGATTTCGGTCCAGGAGGCCCCCGACCGGCGGGCCTGATCGACGAAGTGGCCGATCAGATGGTCGGCCACCTCACTCATATGACCCGCGATGACAACAGCCTCCGAGAGCTGTTCGAGCACATCGTCGGGACGTGCGGTTTTGATGCCTTCGATCAGATCGTCGAGGCGAATACGTTCGGACATGCGTCAACTTTAGGTTGACTCAACCGATGTAGTCAACCGATAGTTGACGTCAATCGCAGTGCGCGGATCATGCGCCTTCGCAGTCGAGCGCACCGACGAGACGTACCGGGTAAACCATTCGCCGAAAGAGCTTGCCCGGGAGCACTTACCGGGATTCGGGCCTGCTTCGCCGGGCGGACCCGGGCGCATTCCCGCCCGGCGAATCCCCGCGGACGTTATTCGCCCGACGCTCCCGGCTCACGTTTCGGCCAGGTGATGTGCGGCAGCGTGATGTGCGGCAAGCGCAGTTCCGAGGTGGGTGCCGGTGTCGGGGCGGGAGAGGTGTTCCGGCGCAGGCCGGAGCCGTCGTCGGGGACCGACGTCGTCGGCATCGTCGCGCCCGGTGCGCTGCTCGTCGGACCACAACAGGTCGGGGTCCGATCGTCGGCACAGGCCGTCAGGGTGAGCGCGAGGACCGCCGACGACAGTCCGGCCACCAGGATTTTTCGCACGAGATCTCCCCTGTTCGGGCGCCGCACCTGCCGCAGCGCACGCGAATACGCTGCGGCACAGCACTTATGGATCTCGTATGGATTGCTGAACGACCGGGTCGGCCGATTATTCGGTGGCGATCCCGATCGCGACCGCGACCGGCTTGTCGGCCTCGCTCTTGGCCAGGCACACCAGCTTCGCGGTGCCCAGCGCCACATTCGGACTGCCCTCGAACTTCGAGCCGGGGTTCTCCGCCAGAATGCGGTCCATCAGCGACTTCTCGCCCTCGATATCGAGTTTGCGGAATTCGCCGCAGGTGGTCTGCGAGGCCTTCCCCAGGGAGGAGTTGTTCGGTTGCGCGGTGGGGCTGGGCGCCTCGGCCGGCGCCGACGACGCCGCTGCCGAGGTCGGCGGCACCTGTGCAGCCGAGGTGGCGACGGCCGAGCCGTTTCTGCGCAGGCCGTTGGCGTCGGTGGCCGAGTGGTCGTCGCCGCAGGCGGTCAGGGCGACGGTCAGCGCGCCCAGCGCGACGGCCGCCGCGGTCAGTCGTTTCACGGTGCGTAACCCCCGAGTGGTCCGGCTACGCCGAATCTCCTCCGGCGCGCGCCGAATACCTCCGGCGCGGCTCGCAGCGTACCGGCCCGGTCGCCGATTGAAAACCCGGGACCGGGTCGAAACCTCGGAACACCATGCGGCGCTTAGGGTTCCGTCAGCTCGGCGGCGGAACTGTGACTACTCGGCGCCTGCAGGGGCAGTCGAACGACGAACCGCGTGTCCCCGGGCGTGGATTCCACCCGGATGTCGCCGCCGTGTTTGTTCACCACGATCCGGAACGAGATGTCCAGCCCGAGACCGGTGCCCTCGCCGACCGGTTTGGTGGTGAAGAACGGCTCGAAGATCCGGTCCCGGAGCTCCTCGGGCACACCGGGTCCGGTATCGCCGATCTCGACTGCGGCACAGTCGTTTTCCCGATAGGTACGCACCGTCAGCGTGCCGGCGCCGTTCATCGCGGCAACGGCGTTGTCGATGAGGTTGGTCCACACCTGGTTCAATTCCGCTGCGTAACACGGCACCTCGGGCAGGGACCGGTCGTAGTCCTTGACCACGGTGATGTCGTCACCGATCTTGCGGGCCAGCATCACCAGCGTGCTGTCGAGCAGTTCGTGCAGGTCGACCACCTGGAACGGCGCCCGGTCCATCTGTGAATACTGTTTGGCCGCATGGACGAGAGCCGAGATCCGCCCGGTGGAATCGGTGATCTCGTTCATCAGCAGCTCGGTCTCGACCGTGTAGTTCAACCAGCGGATGGCGCCCTCGAATACGCCGTCGTCGCAACCCTCCAGCGTCGCCGCGACCTTCTCCAGCCAGTCGATGTCGAAGCCGGCCTGGACGAAGTTCGGCGCGAGATCCCAGCCGTTGGCGATGCCGTGGTCGGCCAGCCAGTCGCCGAGTTGATCCTCGCGATCGGCGGCCTCCATCGGGGTCAGCGTCGGCGCCTTGGCGACCTGGGTCGCCGCCTCCTCCTGCAACTGCACCAGCGCCTCGAGCGCGGCCGAGTCGAATTTGCCGTGCGCCATCATCTTCAGCTTGTGCCGCATCCCGGCGACCCGTTCGCGCAGCGATGAGGTGGCGCGTACCGCCGCGGCCGCCGGATTGTTGAGTTCGTGGGTCAGTCCCGCCGACAGCGAGCCCAGCGCCAGCAGTCGTTCCCGCCGGCCGATGATCTCGTTGGTGTTGCGATTACCGAAGAACACTCCCTCGAGCAGGTGCAGCGCCATCGGGAACCACTCCTGCATCATCCGCGCGAAGGTGGCCGCCTCCAGGACGAAGAATTTCGACCGCTTCGTCACGTAGAACGAGCCGGTGTAGTTCTGGTCGGCGCGTTCGCCCATATAGGCCGTCCACGCTCCCGCGTACGAGCCCCGATGGTCGGTACGGACCAGTTCCAGTTCCTCGCCCGAGGACATCTTGGTCATCACGACCTCGCCGTCCATCAGCACGTAGAAGCACGTCGCCGGTTCGCCCTCGCGATAGACCGGGCCGGGTTCGAAATATTCGACCCGTCCCTCGCGGCACAGCCAGGCCAGCTGGTCGTCGTCGAGTTTCTCGAACAGGAACAGGGTGCGCAATTCCGCGGGGTCGCATATCGTGCGCGCGCCCGATCGGTCGTCGGTCATGATGCGCCTCCTACTGTTTCGCGAGATACCGGTGGACCAGCATGACGGCCATCGCGCCCTCGCCGACCGCGGACGCGACCCGCTTGGCCGACTCCGAACGCACGTCGCCCGCGACGAACACACCCGGGATGCTGGTCTCGAGATGATGAGGCGGGCGCGGCAGCTCCCAGCCCGGTGGCCGCGACCCGTCGATCATCAGATCCGGGCCGGACAGGACGTATCCGAATTCGTCGCGGATGAGAAGTCCGTCCAGCCAATCGGTTTCGGGCGCGGCGCCGATGAACAGGAACAGACGCTCGGCGTCTACCTTGTCCTCGGCTCCGGTCGCGTTGTTGCGCAACACGATTCGCTCCAGGTGGTCACTGCCGTCGGCGGCGACGACCTCGGTATTGGTGTGCACCTTGATATTCGGAATGGCCTCGATCTGCTGGATCAGATAGTGCGACATCGACTGTTCGAGCGAACTGCCGCGGACCAGGATGTGCACCGCGCAGGCATGACGCGACAGGAAGACCGCCGCCTGACCGGCCGAATTGGCGCCGCCCACGATATAGACCTCGCGGTCGGCGCAATCGGCCGCCTCGGTCATCGCCGAGCCGTAATAGACGCCGCGGCCGGTGAAATCGTCCACCCCGGGGGCGGGATGGTGCCGGTAGTTGACGCCGGTCGCGATCAGCACCGCGTGGGCGCTGACGCAGGAGCCGTCGGAGAACAGGACCCGCCGCGCCGAACCGCACACTTCCAGCCCGACCACCTCGCGGGCGGTGATGAGTTCGGCGCCGAATTTCACGGCCTGGCGACGCGCCCGGTCGGCCAGCTGGGCGCCCGAAAGCCCGTCGGGGAAGCCGAGGTAGTTCTCGATCCGCGAACTCTGCCCGGCCTGCCCGCCGGTGGCGGTCCGTTCCACGAGTACGGTGCGCAGGCCTTCCGAGGCGCCGTAGACGGCGGCGCCCAGTCCGGCCGGGCCGCCACCGACGACGATCAGGTCGTAGAACTCACCGAGCGGGTCGGTGCTCAGGCCGACACATTCGGCCAGCTCGCTGTCCGAGGGCGACAGCAGCACGTTGCCACTCGCATCGATCACCACCGGACACTGCTCGGCCTCGGCGCCCGCCGCCTCCAGCAACCGCGCACCTTCCGGATCATCGGCCAGGTACCAGCGGTAGGGCAGCTGGTTGCGGGCGAGGAATTCGCGTACCTCGGAGCTGCGCGCCGACCAGCGGTGACCGATCACCTTGGTTTCGTGGACGGGCCGGCGCTCGTCGCCGCGCCAGGATTCCAGCAGCGCGTCCACCACCGGATACAACTTCTCCTCGGGCGGATCCCACGGCTTGAGCAGGTAGTGATCGAGGTCGACGACATTGATCGCGTCGATCGCCGCATTGGTATCGGCATAAGCGGTCAGCAGCACCCGGCGCGCGTACGGGTGCAGGTCGATCGCGTTCTCCAGGAATTGGATGCCGTCCATGCCCGGCATTCGATAGTCGGCGATCAGAACCGCGACCGGCTGACCGCGCAATTTCAGTTCACGGAGTACGTCGAGTGCCGAGGGCCCGGATTCCGCGCGCATGATGCGGTAGTCCGCTCCGTAGCGCCGCCGCAGGTCGCGAACCACGGCCCGGGACACCCCGGGGTCGTCGTCGACACTGAGGATTACCGGTTTGACGGCAGCTGGTGAAGTCACAGGGAAAAGTATGATCGCCCGAGCGACGAGTTGCCGAGAATGTTCGCTACGGGCACCACACCCATCACAGCCGCCGGTGCTGGACCAGGTCGAGTTCGCTCGGAGTGAGCAGCCGTTCGAGCCTTTCCTCCCGCTCGGCGAGGTTTCGCCGGAAGCGCCTGCCGTGGGTGCGGAACGGAACCGATAACGGCTCGGGTTCCGAATCCGGAAGTAGCGGAACCGATTCCGCCTGCCGGCGGTGGAGGATGGTTCGTATATTCACGGCCGATCACCTCACAGGGACGTAAAAGCCTGAGCTCCAGTCGGTTGCTTCGTTGCCTGCCGTATATCTATCCGCCATTGTGCGTCCGTCATTACGGCGGGCGAAACGGATCACATCAGAATGTGACCTAGTTGATCTTCAACGGCAAAGTGGTCCCCCTCACATGGCCGGGTGTCCGGTTGTCACCGTTAGGATTACCGTTACCGAGCGTCATAATCTCCCCCGCATCGATTTCGGAGGCAGCGTTGCCGAACACCCTGGAAGCCACCATCGATATTGCCGCCACGCCGGAGAAGGTCTGGTCGGTCGTCTCCGACCTGGGGCGGATGCCGGAATTCAGCCCGACCACATTGCGCATGATCCCGCTGGGGACGCCGGGCGCGGGCACCTGGACGGTGAACTTCAACAAGGTGGGACGCAAGTACTATCCGACCACCTCGCGAATCGTGCGGTTCGAGCCGAATCGAGCCTTCGCATTCCGGATGAACGAGAACGGCACCGTGTGGAGCTACACTCTCGAGGCCACCGGATCCGGCACCAAGCTCACCGAGCGCCGGGACGTCCCGAACGGGGTGCGCAAGCCGGTGCGGCTGATGATCGACAAATTTCTCGGCGGTGAGAAGCAGTTCGAGAGCGATCTGGTGGCCGGCATGAACGAAACCCTCGCCAAGATCAAGGCCGCCGCCGAGCGCTAGCGGCGCGCCCGCAGACAAGAACGTCGCGACCGCGTAGTTTGCCCGGCATGCGACGAATCACGGGCACGGTGGCGGTGATCGCGGGGACGACCCTGCTGCTGAGTGGTTGCGGCAGTTCGGATTCCGGTACCTCGCGCGAGGTCACGGTGGTGGGCACCGGTCAGGTGCGCGGGGCGCCGGACACCTTGAACGCCGATGTGGGTGTCGAGGTGACCGCGCCCGATGTGTCGACCGCGATCGAGAACGCCAACGCCAAGGCGAGCGCCGTCGACGACGCGATGGTGAACGCGGGGGCGAAACGCGAGGACATCCAGACCACCGACGTCTCGGTACAACCGCAGTACGGACCCGACCAGAAGGTCACCGGATACACCGCCACCAACACCGTGCATGTGGTGGTACGCGATCTGCCCAAGGCCTCGGCCATTCTGTCGGCGGCGGTCCGGGCCGGTGGTAACGACACCCGCATCCGCGGCGTCTCGTTCGCCCTCGACGACAATTCGAAGCTGCTCGCCGACGCCCGGGCCGGCGCCTTCGCCGACGCCAAGGCGCGGGCGAATCAATATGCGGTGCTGTCGGGTCTGACCTTGAAGGACGTCAAGACCATCAACGAGACGCGCAGCGGTGAGTCGGCGCCGCCGCAGGCCAAAACGCAGTTCGCCACACCGGACGTTCCATTGGAGCCCGGTCAGCAGACGGTGACCTTCACGGTGACGGTCACCTGGAATATGGGCTGAGCCGCGGTTCGCCGGGCGGCGATTACTGCCAATTGGGCAGTTTCGCCACCTGCGCCGCATAGGACAGACCCGCACCGAAGGCGACCAGCAGCGCGGCCGCACCGGGCTTGCTCTCACCCGAGCGCAGCAGCGCCTCCATCGCCAGTGGCACCGAGGCGGCGGAGGTGTTGCCGGTCTCCTCGATGTCGTTGGCGAGCGCGCAGGTGGGCGACAGCTTCAGTTCCCGGGCCATGATCTCGATGATGCGACCGTTGGCCTGATGCGGAACCATCGCGTCGATGTCGCCGGGGGTGAGCCCGGCCTTCTCGATCGCGTCCAGGCAGACCTTCTTCAGCGAATGGGCCGCCCAGCGGAAGACCGCGGTGCCTTCCATCGCCAGGTAGGGGCGAACCGCGTCGGTGCCCTTCTCGTCGATCTCCCGGAAGAACTCGATCCAGTCCTTGTCCTGCCGGATGGCGTGATGCTGTTCGCCGTCGGAACCCCAGACCGTCGGGCCGATCCCCGGCTCGTCCGACGGACCCACGATCACCGCGCCCGCGCCGTCGGCGAACAGGAAGGCGGTACCGCGGTCGGTCGGATTGATCGTGTCGGTCAGCCGCTCGACCCCGACCACCAGGACATGGCCCGCGGTGCCGCCCTTGACCAGATCCGAGGCGAGCCCCAGCGCGTGGCAGAAGCCCGCGCAGCCGGCGGAGATGTCGAAGGCAGCCGGATTGTTCATGCCCAGTTCGGTCGCGATCTGCGGGGCCGCCGCAGGAGTGAGCAGCAGCCACGTCGAGGTCGCCACGATGACGCAGTCGACCTGCTCGGCGGTGATGCCGGCGGCCGCGATCGCATCCCGGGCGGCCGCCGCGCTCATGGCGACGATCGTCTCCGATTCGGAGGCGAAGCGGCGGGTCCGGATACCCGAGCGGGTGCGGATCCATTCGTCGCTGGAATCGATCGGTCCGGCGACCTCGTCGTTGGTGACGACCCGGGCCGGGCGGTACACGCCGAGCCCGAGCATCGCCGTGTGCTCCACCCCGGTTATCTGGGCGAGTCGAGCAGCCATCGCGCATCTCCTATGTACCTGCCGGCGGGCCGGGTCGAACCGGAAGCTGGCCCCGGTCCGTAGACATGAGGCCCCCTCATATTAGCCGGAATACTAATCGTCAGGGTGGGTATTGTCACAATCGATTCGTGCAGCACCGGCTCGCAGACTGGTTGCGTTACCAAACCGGTGGCGACCGGATCCAGCTCTTTCCGACGAGTCACCTGGAGGACACCATGCTCGGTCTCGGAATCATCGGGTGGATCATCATCGGCGGTCTGGCGGGATGGATCGCCAGCAAGATCATGGGAACGGATGCCCAGCAGGGCATTCTGCTCAATATCGTCGTCGGGGTCGTGGGCGGCCTGATCGGCGGCTTCCTGCTCCGGTTGTTCGGCGTCGACGTGCACAGCGGCGGATTCCTGTTCAGCTTCCTCACCTGCCTGGCGGGAGCTGTGATCCTGCTGTGGCTGGTGCGGCTGGCCACCGGTCGCAAACCGGTGGGCTGAGCGGGGCGCGGCGGCGGGTGCGCCCGATCGCGGCCACGCCACGGTGATGCGGTGTCCCGTAAGGTGTGAGCGCGGTCCCTCGAGCTGTCCGGACCGCACACCGTCCGCGCACGAAAGAGGAGTCAGTGGCCCGCCGTCCCACCCCGCCCGGCACGCCCGAACGCACCGGGCTCGGTCATGTCGCCGACCTGGTCAAAGCAGCGATTCCGCCGCTGCATCCCGCCGGCCTGCCCTTCGTGGCAGCGCCGCTGGCGGTGGCGGTCCTGGGCGGGCGGCGGCGCTGGCTGCGCCGCACCGGATTCGCGGCGGCCGCGGCCTCGGCGGCGTTCTTCCGTCATCCGCACCGGGTGCCGCCGAACCGGGCGAATATCGTGGTCGCCCCGGCCGACGGCGAGATCGCCCTGGTCGACACCGCGGCGCCGCCCGCCGAACTGAATCTCGGTGACACCCCGCTGCCGCGGGTCAGCATCTTCCTGTCGGTCCTCGACGTGCACGTCCAGCGCACCCCGGTGGCCGGCACCGTGCGGGCCGTCGCCTATCAGCGCGGGCAGTTCAAGTCCGCAGATCTGCCGGCGGCCAGCTCGGTGAACGAGCGCAACAGCGTGGTGCTGGAGACGGCGTCCGGTCAGCTGGTCACCGTGGTGCAGATCGCCGGTCTGCTGGCCCGCCGCATCGTCTGCGACGTGAAGGTCGGCGACGGGATCGGCATCGGCGAGACCTACGGCCTGATCCGCTTCGGGTCCCGGGTGGACACCTACTTCCCGCTCGGCACCCAACTGCTGGTCGAGCCGGGGCAGCGCACCATCGGCGCGGAAACGGTGCTGGCCGAACTGAAACCATGATCGAGAACACCGTCACCGAACCTGGCCGCCGCCGCCGCACGATTCGCCTGCTGCCCAGCATCGTGACCATCCTGGCGCTGTGCGCCGGATTGTCGGCGGTGAAATTCGGGCTCGACGGAGCGCTCGACATCGCCTTGGCGATGATCGGCGCCGCCGCCGTCCTCGACACCCTCGACGGCCGGCTCGCCCGGATGCTGTCGGCGACCACCAAGATCGGCGCCGAACTGGATTCGCTGGCCGACGCCATCTCCTTCGGCGTCGCGCCGGCGTTGGTGTTGTACGTGACCTTCCTGCGCCAGGACAGTGCGGGCTGGATCATCGCTCTGATCTACGCGGTCAGCGTCGTGCTGCGGCTGGCGCGATTCAACACGATCATGGACGACGACACCCGGCCCGATTGGCAGCGGGAGTATTTCACCGGCGTACCGGCGCCCGCGGCCGCGCTCATCGCACTGCTGCCACTGGCACTGCACGGCCAGTTCGGCAGCGGCTGGTGGACCGACTTTCCGGTGGTCGCGGCCTGGACCGTCTTCGCCGCCCTGCTCGCGGTCAGTACGATCCCGACGCTCGCGATGAAGTCGGTGTCGGTGGCGCCGCAGGCGGCGGCGCTGCTGCTGGTGCTGGTCGCCCTGGCCGCGGCCGCGCTGGTGACCTATCCGCTGGTGCTGCTGATGGTGTTGATCGGCCTGTACCTGGCGCACATTCCGTTCGCCTGGCGCTCCCAGCGCTGGGTGGCCGCGCGGCCGGAGACCTGGCATCACAAGCCCGCCGAACGCCGCGCCCAGCGCCGCGCCGACCGGCGGCGCCCGGCGGTCATCGGGGAACCCTCGGCGCGACTGCGCCTGCGGCGGCCCGGGATTCGCGAGTCCTCGGCGCGGTTGCGGTTACGGCGACCCGGCGGTCGCTGAGCGCGCGCGGGCACAATGGCAGACGTGCCTGAATTGTCGCTGACCGCTCGACTCAATCGCTCGGCCGCGGACGCGCGCCGCGGAGTGGTGCGATTGCATTCCGAAGCGCTGGCGGCGCTCGGCCTGCGGGAGTGGGACGGGATCAGCGTGATCGGCTCCCGCCGCACGGCCGCGGTGGTCGGGCGCGCGCCCGCCGACACTCCCGCCGGTGTCGCGCTGCTCGACGATGTGACCCTGTCCAACGCCGGGGTCCGGGAGGACGGCGGCGTGGTCGTCGCACCCGTGACGGTCTACGGCGCCAAACACATCTCGGTCACCGGCTCGGCCGCGGCGATGAGCGCGATCGCGGAGTCGACGCTGCGCCAGGCGCTGCTGGGGAAGGTGGTCACCGTCGGAGACACGGTCTCGCTGCTGCCCCGCGATCTCGGCCCCGGGACCAGTTCCGCCGCTGCGACACAGGCCCTTTCCCGCACGTTCGCGATCGCGTGGACCTCCGAGCTGCTGACCGTCACCGGCACCGATCCCAGCGGCGTGCCGGTCAGTGTGCAGCCCAACAGCGCGGTGGTGTGGGGGGCGGCCGCGCCCTCGGCCGCCTCCTCGCACGATCCGCGCGGTGCGCTGGAACCCAACCATCCCGGCAGCCGGATGCAGGTGCGGGAACGTCCGTCCGCGGTCGCGGTGGCGGATCTGGCCGGGGTGCGCGCCCCCGCGGCGAAGTTGTCGGAGTGGCTGAGCCTGGCGCTGGACGAACCGGAACTCCTGCGCACCCTCGGCGCGCCGCCGCATCTGGGTGTGCTGGTCACCGGTCCGGCCGGGGTGGGCAAGGCGACGCTGGCGCGGGCGGTGTCGATTCCGCGACGCATCGTCGAATTGGACGGACCCACCGTGGGCGCCTCCGAGAGTGGCACCCGGCTGCGGGAGGTGGGGCTCGCGGTATCGGAAATCTGTTCCGGCGCAGGCGGAGTCCTGCTCATCACCGATATCGACGCGCTGTTGCCCGCGGATCCGGAACCGGTGGCCACCCTGATCCTCGATCAACTGCGAGCGGCCGTCGCCAGCCCGGGGGTGGCATTCCTGGCGACCACCTCGCATCCGGCGGCCGTGGACAGCCGGCTGCGCGCGCCGGATATCTGTGATCGCGAGATCGCACTGACCCTGCCCACCGCCGCGGTCCGCGCCGAACTGCTGCAGCAGCTGTTGCGCAAGGTGCCGACCGAGGATTTGGCGCTGGACGAAATCGCCTCGCGCACACCGGGTTTCGTAGTATCCGACCTGGCGGCGCTGTGCCGGGAGGCGGCGCTGCGCGCAGCCTCCCGGGCCAGCCACGACCACACCGATCCGGTGCTGACCCAGGCCGATCTGGTCGGCGCACTGGAGGTGATCCGGCCGCTCTCGCGTTCGGGCACCGAGGAACTGGCGATCGGCAGCCTGAGCCTCGACGACGTCGGCGATATGGCCGAGACGAAGCAGGCGCTCACCGAGGCCGTGCTGTGGCCGCTGCGGCATCCGGACTCGTTCGCCCGCTTGGGGATCGACCCGCCGCGCGGGGTGCTGCTCTACGGCCCGCCCGGCTGTGGGAAGACCTTCCTGGTCCGCGCCCTGGCCGGTAGCGGTCAGCTGAGCGTGCATGCCGTGAAGGGCGCGGAGTTGATGGACAAATGGGTCGGCTCGTCCGAACGCGCGGTGCGGGAGTTGTTCCAGCGTGCCCGCGACTCCGCCCCTTCGCTGATCTTCCTGGACGAGATCGACGCCCTGGCGCCGCGACGCGGACAGAGCTCCGACTCCGGTGTCGGGGACCGGGTGGTGGCGGCGCTGCTCACCGAACTCGACGGAGTCGAACCGCTGCGCGAGGTGGTGGTGGTCGGGGCCACCAACCGTCCGGAATTGATCGATCCCGCACTGCTGCGGCCCGGGCGGCTCGAACGCCTGGTCTTCGTCCCACCACCGGACGCGCCTGCCCGAGCCGAAATCCTGCGCACCGCAAGCCGTTCCGTGCCGTTGAGCCCGGAGGTCGACCTCGCCGCACTCGCCGGCGAGCTGGACGGCTATTCCGCCGCCGACTGCGCCGCCCTGCTGCGCGAGGCCGCGATGGCCGCGATGCGGCGGGACGTGGACGCCGCCGACATCGGCCCCGCGGACCTGGCCGCCGCCCGCGAGAATGTGCGGCCGTCGCTGGATTCCGCGCAGGTCGAATCGCTGCGCCGGTATGCGCAGCGGCGCGCCGACGCCTGAGCCGGGCCGGTCGCCGTCGGCCCGTCCGGCAGGTCGGCTCCGATTTCACCCGGTTCACCGGTATTTTCGGCTGGTGCGCAGGCACCACGAGGTTCTGGAGATGATCACGGCGGCGCTGGCCACCCTGGTCGCCGGGCTGTCGCTGATGCTGCCCAACGGTTTCCGCTGGACCTCGCAGACCTCGGTGCTGCAGCTGGATATGCTCGCCGCCAGCCAGCCGCGCGCGATCGCCGCGGGCGCCGTCGTGGCGCTGATCGTGGCCGTCTTCGCCACCACCGTCAACCATGCGCTCGCCGCCTGGGGTTCGGCGCTGTGCGGCGCCGTCATCATGTTCGGCGCGCATGTGCTGGCCGAAACCGAGGACCAGAGCATCGCCCCGGCCACCCTGAACTATCTGGATTCGCTGGCCGGCGGAATCCTGCTCGGCGGCATCGCCGTCGCGGTGCTGCGCGGCTGGTGGCAGGTATTCGGCTGGACCCTGGGCGCGCTGTCCGCCGTCGTCTTCGGTCAGCTCGGCTCGACCTCGACCGGCGATGCGCAGGCCGGGCTACCGAGTGCGCCGGGCTGGTCGACGACCTCGTTGCCGCCGCTGTGGCTGATCACCCTCACGACGGTCCTGATCGTGGTCGGCTTGATCGTCAACCGGCATCAGGACCGAGTCGAACGCCGGTCGGTCGAATTACCGATGGCACCGATCGTGGCCGGTCTGGTGTTCGTGATCGTGCAGCTCTTCGCCGGCGAATGGCTGGCCCGTCATGCCGACAGTCTCGGCCGGATCGTCGTCGCGGCGACGCTGACGGTGGTCACCGCGGTGCTGGCCGCGCTTCTGCTCCCGCGCCGCGACGGCATGTTGATCCTGCTGGCGGTCGCCCTGACGGCGGTGGGCAGCGCCCTGATCCCGGCGCGTCTGCCGGTCTGGTCGGTGGCACCGCTGGTGGTGCTGATCGGGATCGGCATCGTCGCCGGGTTCCGCCGGCCCGGGCCGATGCTCGCGATCGCGGTCCTGGCGGCGTTGGCACTGTACTGCGCGCTGACCGCGGACCATCGCATCGACGGCGGGGTGCAGGCGGCGGTGTTGAGCGGGCTGCTGGCGCTGGTGGGCGGCTACTGCTTCGGTGGCACCGCGCCGCGGTACAACCCCACCCGGGTGCTCGGGGTCGCGATCATCTTCGTTCCGTCGGTCGTGACGGCGCTGCGCAAACGTCTCGGTCGCGAGCAATTCGTCACCGAACCGGGTCACTGGTATCTGAATCCGGCCCCCGCGATGAGCTCATCGCAGCCGTTCTGGGTCGCGCTCGGCATCACCGCTGGATGTGCGGTCGGACTGCTGGCTCTGCGCTGGTGGCGACCGCCCAGCAGACCGACGGCGAAGGCCGAGCCCACCGAACCGCCGGCTCCGTAAACCCGCTTCACACCGGTAGCCGATATATAGCCATCGCCTCTGGAAGGTGAGCGGTGGAGCCGCGCCGGATTCCGCTGTGGCCGCCGAAGCACCGAGTCAGCAGTAGGATCGGAGCCGCCTCCACCCCGCCGCCGACCGACGGAGTGACGTTTGCTCGCCATCCTGCTCGCCCATGCCGTAGCCGCTCTGCTCGCACCGCCCGCCGTGCGCGTACTGGGCAGGCGTGGGTTCTACCCGATCGCGCTCGCACCGCTGGCCGGTCTGGTCTGGGTGATCGCGCGATGGAACAGCGAGGCGGAGATCCGCATCGCCTGGGCCCCGGAGATCCACATGAATCTGGATCTGCGCCTGGACAGCCTCGCCTCGATCATGTCGGTGCTGGTCCTCGGGGTGGGCGCGCTGGTATTGGCCTACTGCGCCGAATATTTCGACGACGACGACCGCCCGCGACTGGGCATCTTCGCCGGCTACCTGGTCGCCTTCGCCGGCGCCATGTTCGGCCTCGTGGTCAGCGACAACATGCTGGTGATGTTCACCTTCTGGGAACTCACCACCGTCCTGTCGTTCCTGCTGGTCGGCCACCACGCCGAACAGAGCACCGGGCGCCGGGCGGCGTTGCAGGCGCTCCTGGTCACCGCCGCGGGCGGGCTCGCGATGCTGGTCGGCCTGGTGCTGCTCGGACAGCGCTGCGGCAGCTATCTGCTCTCGGATGTGGTGGCCCGAGCCGACCCGCACGATTGGTCGACCGGCGTCGCGGTAGTGCTGGTGCTGATCGGCGCGTTGAGCAAATCCGCGATCGTCCCGCTGCATTTCTGGTTGCCGGGCGCGATGATCGCGCCGACGCCGGTCAGCGCGTATCTGCACGCCGCCGCGATGGTCAAGGCCGGTATCTACCTGGTGGCCCGGCTCGCGCCGGGACTGTCGTCCACCCCGGTGTGGCATCCGATCGTGCTCACCCTCGGCATTCTGTCGATGCTGCTCGCCGGCCTGCGATCACTCCAGGTGTACGACCTGAAACTGGTGCTGGCCTTCGGCACCGTCAGCCAACTCGGATTCCTGCTCGTGCTGGTCGGCACCGGTACCGCACCGGCGGCGCTGGCCGGGGCCGCGCTGCTGGTCGCGCATGCGTTGTTCAAGGGCTGTCTGTTCATGGTCGTCGGCATCATCGATCACGGCGCCGGCACCCGGGATCTGCGCCGGCTGTCGGGCATCGGCCGCCGGGCGCCCGTGCTGTGCGGGATCGCCGTGATCGCGGCGCTGAGCATGGCCGCGATTCCGCCGCTGTTCGGATTCGTCGGCAAGGAGAGCGCGTTCGCGGCCGAACTCGACGCGGACAATCTGAGCGCCCCGGTGCGGATCGCGGTGATGATCGGCATCGTGATCGGGTCGATGTTCACCGTCGGCTACAGCACCCGAATGGTGTGGGGCGCCTTCGGCACCAAACGCGCGGCCGAGGGCGTGCCCGAACCGGAACGGCCGTGGCATCGCCCGAACGCCCGGTTCCTCGCGCCGCCGGCCGTCCTGGCGGCCTTGTCACTGGTGGCCGGATTCGCCTCGCCGTGGATGGACGACCTGCTGGCCCCCTACGCGCGCACGCTCGGGCCGCTGCACGAACATCTGGCGCTGTGGCACGGCTGGGGCACACCGCTCACCCTGACCCTGATCGCGATCGCCTGCGGTCTGGTGCTGTTCGAAATCCGTGATCGGATCGGCGAATCCGTGCATCCGCGCCTCGGCAACGCCGACCGCGTCTACGACGCCACGCTGCGCACGATGGATCAACTGTCCCTGCGCATGACCGGTGCGACCCAGCGCGGTTCGCTGCCCCTGAACCAGGCGTTGATCCTGATCACCGTCGTGGTGCTGCCGCTGGTCATGCTCTTCGCCGGGGCGCGGTCCCGGATCACGGTGCGCGCCTGGGATTCCGTCTGGCAACTGGTGATCGGGTTGATCATGGCCGCGATGGCGCTGGGCGCGACGGTGATGCGCAATCGTCTCGCCAGTGTGCTGCTGGTCGGTGTCACCGGCTACGGCTGCGGTGTCATCTTCGCCCTGCACGGTGCGCCCGATCTCGCGCTGACCCAATTCCTGGTCGAGACACTGACTTTGGTGATCTTCGTACTGGTGCTGC
The DNA here is from genome assembly GCF_000308855.1 of Nocardia veterana NBRC 100344. GTDB lineage: Bacteria > Actinomycetota > Actinomycetes > Mycobacteriales > Mycobacteriaceae > Nocardia > Nocardia veterana. Next base: position 20,460 of record NZ_BAGM01000126.1, read on the forward strand.
GCAAGTTCTCCGCCGAGATCGAACCCAGCCGCACCGCGGCGCTGAAGGTGCGGCGGGCGATCCTGGCCGCCGCGGTCGGCGCGGCGGTGGTGATCGTGGCCGCGTTCGCGACCGCCGCCCGCAGCGCCGACCCGATCTGGCATCGAATTCCCGCTGCCGCCTACGGTTTCGGCGGCGGGAAGAACGCGGTGAACGTGCTGCTGGTCGATATCCGAGCCTGGGACACATTGGGCGAGATCTCGGTTCTGGTCGTCGCCGCGACGGGCGTCGCCTCGCTGATGTTCCGCAGCCGCCGGTTCGGCACCCTGCCGCGGGTCTCCGAGGCGCCCGGTTACACACCCGATCCCGATCGGTCGTACTGGCTGCGTGCCAGTCCCCTGGTGGCGCCGCGGGATCGCTCGATGGTGATGGCGATGACCACCCGCATGCTGTTCCCGACCATCATGGTGCTGTCGGCGTACTTTTTCTTCGCCGGTCACAACGCGCCCGGCGGCGGTTTCGCCGGTGGCCTGACCGCCGGACTGGCTCTGGTCCTGCGCTATCTCGCCGGCGGACGCTACGAACTGGCCGAAGCGCTTCCGGTCGACGCCGGACATGTGCTGGGCGCCGGGTTGGTGCTGTCGGCCGGCACCGCGACCGGATCGCTGCTGCTCGGGGCGCCCCCGCTGTCCTCGGCGATCATCGAGGTCACACTGCCGGTGCTGGGGCACGTCAAATTCGTCACCGCGATGCTGTTCGACCTGGGTGTGTATCTGATCGTGGTGGGCCTGGTGCTCGATGTGCTGCGCAGCCTGGGCGCCCGCCTGGACACCGAATTCCTCGGCAACTCCGCCACTTCCGGTCGCGACCGGACCGCTGCGAAGGGAGGGCGGCGATGAGCGCGAACATCACCATGCTGGCCCTGATCGGAATCATGGTCGCCTGCGGGGTGTATCTGGTGCTCGAGCGAGCGGTGTCGAAGATGCTGCTGGGCCTGATTCTTTTCGGCAATGCGGTGAATCTGCTGATCCTGACCATGGGCGGTCCGGACGGGCGACCGCCGATCCTCGGCGAATCCGATCGCCGACACGATCAACCGGCCGATCCGCTGGCCCAGGCGATGATCCTCACCTCGATCGTCATCACGATGGGCCTGGCCGCTTTCGTCCTGGCCCTGGCCTATCGGGCCTTCGCCCTGACCACGTCCGAACAGGTCGAGGACGACCCCGAGGACGTGAAGGTCGCCGCGCAGCGGGAAGGCGAGGACCCCGAACAATGAGCCTGTCCCCCGGGCTGTTGCCCGCGCTGTGCCCGCTACCGGTGTTGATCCCGCTGCTGACCGCGGCCGCGACCTTGATCGTGGGCCGCAAACCGCGGGTGCAGCAGGCGATTTCAGTGGCGGCGCTGACGGCCGTGGTCGCGGTCTCGGCACTGTTGCTGTATCTGGCCGACCGGGACGGAATGGGCGCGGTGCAGGTGGGACGCTGGCACACCCCGATCGGCATCACCCTGGTGGTGGACCGGTTGTCGGCGGGCATGCTGCTGGTGTCGTCGATCGTGCTGCTCGGGGTGTTGATCTACGCGGTCGGGCAGGGTATCAGCGACGGCACCGAACGCCAGCCGACCTCGATCTTCCAACCCACGTATCTCATTCTGAGCGCGGGGGTTTCGATCGCCTTTCTGGCGGGCGACCTGTTCAACCTGTTCGTCGGATTCGAGGTGCTGCTGGCCGCGTCGTTCGTCTTGCTGACGCTGGGCGCGAGCGCCGATCGGGTTCGGGCCGGGGTGTCCTACGTGATGGTGTCGATGGTGTCGTCGCTGATCTTCCTCACCGGCATCGCGCTCGCCTACGCCGCGACCGGCACCCTGAATCTGGCCGATATGTCGCTGCGCATGGGGGCGGTGCCGCTCGGCGTGCGCGGGGCGATCTGCGCGACGCTGCTGGTGGCCTTCGGCATCAAGGCGGCGGTGTTCCCGCTGTCGAACTGGCTGCCCGACTCCTATCCGACCGCGCCCGCACCGGTCACGGCCGTCTTCGCGGGTTTGCTGACCAAGGTCGGTGTATACGCGATCATCCGGGTACACGCGCTGCTGCTGCCGGGTGGGATCTTCGACGGGGTGCTGCTGGTGTGCGGTCTGCTCACCATGGTGATCGGCATCCTGGGCGCGATCGCGCAGAGCGATATCAAACGTCTGCTGTCGTTCACGTTGGTCAGCCACATCGGATATCTGATGTTCGGCGTCGGGCTGAGCTCGGTCGGCGGCACCACCGGCACGGTCTTCTATGTGGTGCACCACATTCTGGTGCAGACGACGCTGTTCCTGGTGGTGGGGTTGATCGAACGGCAGGCCGGCTCGGCGTCGCTGAGCCGGTTGGGCGGACTGCTGGCGGCCAGCCCGGCACTGGCCCTGCTGTTCGGCATTCCGGCGCTGAATCTCGGTGGTATTCCGCCGTTTTCGGGCTTCATCGGCAAGGTGCGGTTGTTGCAGGCGGGTGCCGCGGACGGCGGCGTCCTGGCCTGGATGCTGATCGCCGGTGCGGTGGTCACCAGCCTGTTGACCCTGTACGTGATGGCGCGGGTGTGGAGTAAAGCGTTCTGGCGGCCACGAGTTCAGGCCCCCGAGGGTGCGCTCGCCGACGCCGCACCCTCGGCCCTGATCGACGAGTCCACCGATGTGCTCTTCGACGATCGCGACGATCCGGGGCGGATGCCGCGGCTGATGGTGGCGCCCACCGTCGCACTGATCGCGGTCGGGCTGGCGTTGACCGTTTTCGCCGGGCCGATCCTCGGGATCGCGCAGCGCGCCGCCGAGGACCTGGGCACTCCACATCGGTATCTGGAAACCGTCCTGGGGCCGGCGGATACGTGGCAGTCCGGAGGTGACCGATGACGCGGGAACGACTGGTTCGCATCGGGGTGCTGATCTGGCTGGCGGTGGTCTACACCGCGCTGTGGGGTAATGCCAGCATCGCGAATCTGCTCGCGGGCCTGGTGGTCGGAGTGCTGATCATGGTGTTGCTGCCGCTGCCGCGGGTTCCGGTGAACGGAACGCTGCGGGTGCTGCCGCTCGTCGAATTGGTCCTGGTCACCGCGTATTACGCCATCGAGTCCAGTTTGCAGATCGCCTGGTTCGCGGTGCGCCGGTCCGGAGCGCCGGTCTCGGGGGTCCTGCGGGTGCGATTGGCGATCGACTCGGACCTGGTACTCGTGTTGTGCGCCGACGTCCTCAATCTGATCCCCGGCACGATGGTGCTGGAGCTGGACCGTACCTCCGGCGTGGCGTGGGTGCATGTGCTCGACGTCGGCAGCGACGACGCGGTCGAGAAGTTCTACTACACGACGCGACGGTTGGAGGGCCTGTTGATCCGGGCTTTCGAACGCAAGGCACAGGAGGCGGCGTGAACAACAATCGCGCGGCAGCACACACCGCCGACCGGGTGCGGGTGTCCCGCAAGGCACAGGAGGCGGCGTGAGCGACAATCGCGCAGCAGCACACACCGCCGACCGGGTGCGGGTGTCCCGCAAGACGCAGGAGGTTTCATGACCGTGGTCGCGATCGTTGCCGGAGTGCTGCTCGCGGTGGCCGCCGCCTTCACCTCCTATCGGGTGCTGGCCGGTCCGGGCACCCTCGACCGGGTGGTCGGCATCGACTCGCTGGTCGGCATCGCCGCGGCCGGGCTGGCGGTCTGGGCGGCCTACAGTGACGACACCACGGTGGTTCCGGGCATCGTCGCCCTGGCCCTGGTCGGCTTCCTGGGATCGGCCGCGGTGACCAGGTTCCGGGTCCGGGACGACCGATGAGCGGCGCCGTCCACACCGCCCTGGACTGGCTGTCCTATGTGACGATCCTGCTCGGCGCCTTTCTGGCCGCGACGGCCGCGATCGCGATCGTCCGTTTCCCGGATACCCTCTCGCGCATGCACGCGGCGACGAAACCGCAGGTGGTCGGGCTGATCCTGATGTTGATCGGCTCGGCGATCCAGCTGCGTGGCCACCCCACTGTCTGGATGCTGGTGCTGGTGGGCCTGTTCACGCTGGTCACCGCGCCGGCGATCGCCCATCTGCTCGGACGCACCGCCTATCGCGAACAACGCCATCGCGACGGGCTGCTGCTGGTCAACGAGCTGGGCGACGAGGGGATCGACGAGGACGACTGATCCGCGTCATACCGCGACTCGGGCTCGGTCCACACTCGCGGTCGGCCGCGCGAACCACATCCGATGGAAGGCCCGGACGAATCCCGCGAACGTGCCGAGGACGATGATGCCGGCGGGCACCGGATGGTCGGCGGCCCACACCGCCAGATAGCGGTACGCCAGCAGCAGCCCGGTCAGCAGCGCGAATCCGGCGCCGACCAGGGCGATCCGGGCTCGATCCCAGCCACGCTCCGGAGCGCGCAGCGCCGATTCGACGGTCATCGCCAGCACCGCACCGGCGAGCAGATCGGCGCCGTAGTGGTAGCCGAAGCCGAGGGTGGCCGACAGCGTGGCGACGAGCCAGAATGCGCCGGCCCAGCGGATCCACCGGGGCGCCGGGGCGCCGTGGTTGTCGCGGCGGGTGTGCAGGAAGATCGCGGTCGCCCACGCGGTGTGCATCGACGGCATGCAGTTGCGGGGGGTGTAGCGATCGAACGGCAGCGGCTCGGGCAGGCGGTCGACCGGCGGGACGGTATGCGGCCAGTAGTCGCCCACCTGCAGGCCGTGCCCGTCCGGACCGTAGGCGAACATCGGCCCGACCACCGGGAAGATCAGGTATACGACCGGGCCCACCAGCCCGAGTACCAGAAAGGTTCGCACCAGATAGTGCCCGGGCCACGCGCCGGTGGACACCACCCGGCGTAACTGCCAGACGGCCACGACCATCGCCGCGACCGGCAATTCGATGTACACCCAGTGCAATACGGCGTACCCGCCGGGGCCGAGCGCCTCGACGAGGCGTCCCATCACCCATGCGGGTTCGCCGAAGGCATGGTCGGCGAGGACGACGTACCGGTCCCACACGTTCGGTCCGGCGAGCACGGTGAAGTGCAACCACACGTCGCCGACCTTGGTGGCGATGATCAGCAGCGCGCCCAGGGCCGCCGCGTGCAGCGCATTGCGTTTGTCGGTGCCCTCCCAGCCGAGCCAGGCCACCAGAACCAGGCCGACAAGCGCGATAACCGCGCCGTTTCCACTGGTCAGCGCCCCGCCGAGCGAAAGCCTGATCCCCGCGCAGACCGCATCCACGACAACCGCCGCACCGACGGTGAATAATCGTCGTCGCCACGAGAGTCCGACCAGAGCCAATGCCAGCCCCGCCCACGGCACCGACACCGAATGCGGTGTGCCCGCGAAATCGGACCAGAGACTGCGCAGGGGCCCCTCGAATCCGTTGCGCCAGGCCGCGATCTGCAAGCCGATCAGCAGGAGCGTGACACCGCCGATCAGCGCCCACGCCCACAGCTGCGGCGACCCCGTCCGGAACCGTTTCCGGCGAGCCTCACCGCCGAAGTCGGAACGCGGATCGTCGAGCAGCACCCGACCATCGTAAACAGCCGATGAACGCCGCCCGGCGGCCAGCGGAAGCTCGGACGACGGATGTGATCTGCGCCATGACCGCGTCGCGTCCGCTCACGCCACCGAATCGGCCCGCATCCGGTCCCCTCGCAACCCTTTCGTAAGCGAATGCCAATGGCGCGCTGACACAGTCGTCCGCATGTTCAACTGGTATGTAGCCCTGCTCGCGATCAGCGGGATCACGATGATCGCCATGGCATCGGTGCGGACCGGGCAGAGCAGTGGCTCCCGCTCCCTCAACGCCATCTTCGGCACCGTCTACCTCTGCTACGCCGGCTATCTCGCCTTCCTGTTCGACGGCGGGTCCTATCTGATCTTCTTCCACGCGTTTCTCCTCCCCGTGGTGATGGTGGTCAACTTCTTCCGCAACCGGCCACCTCGCCCGAAACTCACCGCGACCCAGAAGGCCTGGCGCGAGTACCAGAATTCGTCGCATCGATAGCGCGCCGCGGGCACCGATACCCGGCTCGGTTCGGCGGATCCGAATTTCGTTGCCGCCATGCGGAACCGACCTCCTCGACGGGAGCGCGCTCACCGGCCAGACTGCAGGTATGGGTGAATACATCGACGCCGCCGGACTGCGCACCTACTACGAGGTGCACGGCGACGGGGAGCCGGTGGTGCTGCTGCACGGCGGCCTCGCCACGGCCGATTCGTGGGCTCGGCAGGTGCCCGAACTGTCCCGGCACTACCGGGTCTACGTACCCGAACGCCGCGGGCACGGCCGCACACCGGATGTGGCGGGCCCGATCACCTATGCGGCGATGGCGACGGATACCGCGGCCTGGCTCGATGCCCTGTCGTTGCGCGATGTCCGCCTGATCGGGTGGAGCGACGGCGGTGCGGTCGCGGCTCTGGTCGCGATCAGTCGGCCGGACCTGGTGCGCAAACTGGTGATCATCGGTCAGTATCTGTCGCTGGACGGCGAATGGCCCTCGTCGCGAGCGGCCTTGGACGGATTCGCCGACGATCCCGGCACGCGCACGATGTTCGAGAACCTGCACGCGCCGCTGTCGCCGGACGGCCCGGAGCACTTCCCGGTGGTCTACGACAAGATGATGGCGTTGTGGCGTGACGAGCCGCAGATCCCGCTCGCGGAGATAGCGAAAATCGTTGCGCCGACACTGATCATGCAGGGCGACGGCGATTGGGTGCGGGTCGAGCACAGCGCCGAGCTGGCCCGGACCATTTCGGACGCCCAGCTCGCCGTCGTCCCCGGAACCTCGCACGCGCTGCCGCTGGAAAAGCCCGGGCTTGTCAACACCCTGCTGCTGGACTTCCTGACCGACGAGCAGATCACCCGCATGCTGCCGGTCGGGCACGACTGAGGCACATGCTCAGGCGGGCGGCTGCGGCGCGGGGAAGTGGAACGGGCCGATCGGATCCGGTCGCCGCCCCGGTGCGGCCGCGTTCCCCGCCCGCCGAACCACCGAACCCCGCGGAAGCGGTACGCCGGCCGTCAGCTGTCCAACTCCTTGACCAGCGCATCGACCACCGCCACCAGATCGCCCTGCGCTGCCGCCGCCACCCGGCGCTGCCGCTGATAGGACGCGCCGCGCTCGACGATATCGGGTACCCGCGCCAATTCGGTCTCGCAGCGCAGCAATTTCGCGGTCGGCTGCAACCGGTCCAGCAGATCCATCAGATCATCGGTGACCAACCGCTCGTTGCTGTCGGAATCGGTGATGATGATCGCGTCGAGGCCGTAACGTGCCGCGCGCCATTTGTTTTCCTGCACATGCCACGGGGGCAGTGTGGGCATCGTCTCACCGGCCTCGACGCGCCGGTCGAGATCGACGATCAGACAGTGGATCAGGGCGACGATCGCGGAAAGCTCGTAGCGGCTGGGTATTCCGTCACACACCCGGACCTCGATGGTTCCCCATTTGGGAGCCGGACGGATATCCCAGTGCATCCCGCCGAGCTGTTCGAACACACCGGTTTTCATCTGGTCGTGCACGAAAGATTCGAATTGCGACCAGTTCTCGAATTGGAACGGCAGCCCGGCGGTCGGCAGCTGCTGGAACATCAGCGCCCGATTGCTGGCGTAGCCGGTATCGATCCCCGCCCACATCGGCGAGGAAGCCGAAAGCGCCAGCAGATGCGGATACGACAGCAGCAGGGTGTTGAGGATCGGAAAAACCTTCTCCGGGTGCGACACCCCGACGTGCACGTGCACACCCCAGATCAGCATCTGCCGGCCCCACCACTGCGTACGGCTGATCAACTCGTCGTAGTGTTCGGAACGGGTCAGCTGCTGGGTCGACCATTGCGCGAACGGATGGGTGCCCGCACAGAACAGATCGACGCCGACCCGATCGGCGGCCGCGCGCACGGTGTCCATCGTGGTGTGCAATTCGTCGACGACCTCGCCGACCGTATCGTGCACGCCGCTGACGATTTCGACCGTATTCTTCAACAGCTCCTTGGTGACGTGCGGCGGCCCGTTGGGGGCGCGCAGATCACCGACCTGATCGAAGACCGCGGCCGCGGTATTGGAGAGATTGCGGGTCTGCTTGTCGACGAGCGCAATTTCCCATTCGACGCCCAGGGTCGGGCGAGGCGAGCCGTTCCATGGAACCGCGCGAGCGCCTGCCCCACCCATCGCGAACCCGCTCTTACCCGATGACGCCGCAGGCGACCCGGCCGCCCGCGTCGCCGGTGGCCAGCGTCTCGGCGTCCGGCCCGGGTGCGCCACCGTTGGCCTGCAGGTAGCGGTTCGGGATGTTGCCGAAGTTGTCGGCGCCGGCATGAATCATCAGCGCCTTGCCCTTGACCTGGTCCAGGGTGACGGAGTCGGTGGTCGTCACCAGCTTGGCGGTGCCGTCCTTACCGACCTCGAGCGAGGTCAGATCGCCGCTGGCCGGATGCGTGTTCGCCTCACCCACCTGCAGATGACCGCCGGCCGAGAGGAAGTTACCCGACGGGCCGCCGGACGGGGCCGTGGAGTTGGGCTCGCACTTGCCGTTCTGATGAATGTGCAGTCCGTGGAATCCGGGCTGCAGTCCGTGCGCATCCACGGTGATCTGCAGCTTGTCGCCGGCCTTGGCGATGGTGGCGGTGCCGACCTGCTCGCCGGAGGGACTCTTCAGCTCCACCGAGACCGAATCACCGGCGGGCGCGCTCTGCTCGCCGCTGGTACCGGAGTTCTCCGCCTTATGGGCGCTACCGGTCCATACCGGCGGGGTGGTCCCCTTGACGTCGCTCGACTCCTGGCTGTTGCTGCATGCGACCAGGCCGAAAGCCGCGATCGCCAGCATCGGGGTCACAGTCCGCCAGGAGGGGCGACGGGTTGCGGAGGGGGCCATCGGAGAACTCCTTTACGAGTACCGAGTGTACGAGTAGTGCTGGTTGAACAGATTCCTTACCGCACAAGATGATGCCAGAGCCGTTCTGCCTCGAACTGGTGGGGCTCGGTTGAGTTCTAATTGCCGGTGACGATGACGATGACGCCCGGGGGTGAGTCCGCGATACCGGGGAATCGCGGTTCGGCCGATACGCCCAGTTCATTCGCGATCGCCTGGGCGGTTTCCCGCTCGTGCGGCGAATTCCCGTAGTAGACGGTTGTTTTCGCGATCACACCACCGGGATAGTTGCCCATTTCGGTGACATTGAACCCGGCCGCGCTGAGTTCACTGCCGGTCCGTTTGGCCAGACCGGCGACCGTGCTGTTGTTGAGCACCCGAACCGGCAGCGTCTTGTCGACGGCGGCCGTGGTGGTGGTCGGCGCGGCGGTGGTCGTGGTGGTGAGCGTGGTCGCCGCGGCGGCGGTGGTCGACGCGGCGGCCGTGGTGGCGGGCGCCCGGCTCGTGGTGGTCGGCGCGGCCGTGGTCTCGGTATCGGCCGAGGTTTCCGCGGCGGCGGACTCGGAGTTCGAATTCGACAGCGCCATGGCGCCGAGACCGGCGAAAACGATCGCCAGTGCGATCAGCACCATCGCGAGTGCTCGCAGCGGCGGTCCACCGGAGGGCGGATTCGGGTTGCTCACGGTGTCGACCCTAGTCGCCCGGCCGGGCGGATGCGCGCATCGGACATCGGGCGCTCACACCTGGAAGCCCAACCGCCGCGCCGCACGGGATTTCTGCCGGCTGGCACGCAGCCGACGCAGCCGTTTCACCAGCATGGGATCGGCGGCCAGCGCCTCGGGCTTGTCGACGACGGCGTTGAGAACCTGGTAGTAGCGGGTGGCGGACATGGCGAACAGTTCCCGGATGGCTTCTTCCTTCGCGCCCGCGTACTTCCACCACTTGCGTTCGAAATCGAGAATGTCGAGCTCACGACGGGTCAGACCGTCCACTACCGCCGTCTCACCGGACGCCCCCTCGACCGCAGCCGCGATCTCTTCGCTCGCGGAGCTGTCCTCGCTTGCGGATAGATTCCGAGCCGCTGCGCTGTCCATATCGCTCCCTCGCCGAATCAACACCGGACGACAGTCGTCGTCATTCAACCATGCGGCACACCGGTTCACCGAGGCGTCGTACGGCGTGTCGGGCGGTACACGCGGCGCCGCGTAAAGTAGGCGACCATGGCGATTCTCCCGATCCGCATCGTCGGCGATCCGGTTCTGCACAACCCGACCCGGCAGGTGTCGCAGTCGCCGGCCGAACTCGCCCAACTGATAGCGGATATGTACGAAACCCTCGACGCCGCCAACGGAGTGGGCCTGGCCGCGAACCAGGTCGGTGAATCGCTGCGGCTGTTCGTCTACGACTGTCCCGACGTGCAGCCCGACGGTTCGGTGCAGCGGCGGCGCGGCGCGGTGATCAATCCGGTGCTGGAAACCTCCGAGATCCCCGAGACCATGCCCGATCCCGACGACGACGAGGAGGGCTGCCTGTCGGTTCCCGGCGAACAGTTCCCGACCGGGCGGGCGGAGTGGGCCCGGGTGACCGGCATCGACGAACACGGCGAGCCGGTGTCGATCGAGGGCAAGGGTTTCTTCGCCCGCATGCTGCAGCACGAGGTCGGCCACCTCGACGGATTCCTGTACGTCGATGTGCTGATCGGTCGCAACGCCCGCGCGGCGAAGAAGGCGATCAAGCGCAACGGCTGGGGCACACCGGGTTTGAGCTGGGTACCCGGAGAGGTACCGGATCCGTTCGGACATGACGACTGACCTTCCGGATATTCCGCTCGGGCGGCGGGTGGTCGTGCGCTATCGCTTGCCCGAGGGACAGCCCCAACAGTTCACCGATGTGATCGGTGAACTGGTCTCGCAGGATCCGCTGCAGGTGCGGACCGGTAACGGCGCGACCGTGACCGTCGCCGCGGATCAGGTGGTGGCGTGGAAGCTGCTGGGGCCCCGGCCGATTCGGATCGGCGAGATTCGCGCCCTGGAGGCGGCGGCAATCGACGGCTGGCCCGGTACCGAGCGCGCCTGGTTCGACGGCTGGTTGTGCAGCGCCGGCGACGGCTACTCCCACCGCGCGAATTCCGCTGTCCCACTGGGTGATGCCGGTCGCGGCGCCGCCCTGGACATGCGGACGCTGCAGCGGATCGGAGAGTGGTACGCCGAGCGCAGGCAGCCGATACTGCTGCGGTTGCCCGATCGCCTCGCACCGGCGCCACCGGGCTGGCGGGTCTGGGGCGAAACCGTCGTGCTCGGAATCGATATCGCGAATTTCGTCCTGCCCCAAGGTCCTTCGATGGTCCGGATCGACGACGGGCCGCATCCGGCCTGGCTGGACCTGCACCGCTATCGCGGTGAGGATGCTGTCGACGTGTCGGCGCCACTGCCGGATGTGGCGGTGCTCACGGCGGTCGTCGACGGCGAACTCGGCTTCGCCGCCCTGGGTCTGCCCGCACCGCTGGCGATCGGGCGCAGCGCCCTCACCACCGCTCCTGACGGCCGGCGCTGGGTCGGCCTCAGCTGCATCGCGGTCGCGGCCCCGCATCGCCGCCACGGTCTGGGGACACTGGTCTGCGCCGAGTTGATCCGCTGGGGCCACAAGCGCGGCGCGACCCACGCCTACGCTCAGGTGGAGGCGAACAACGCCGCCGCCCTGGCGATGTACCGGGAGATGGGTTTCGTCGAACACCACCACTATCGCTACGCGGCCCCCGATCCGAGCGCGGGCCGCCACCGCCGGAACTGACGCCACCGAGAGCGATGCCCCAGAGTCGGCCGGCGAATATCAGGGCGCGTCAGCCGGTACCGGCCCCAGACTTCCTACAATCTGAACAAACTCGGGTGGCCGATCAACCGTGAGACCGCAATCGTGATCAGATAGACGAGAAAAGGCGGGGCGAGTAGAACGACCATTCCGAACAGCAAGTACGGCCATAGCGGCGCGGCGAGTGCCAAGCCCAGGCCTGCGCCGATCTTGCGGACGGCACCGCCGACGCAGAGGAGGGCCACGGGTACTCCTATCTCCGGAATGAGCCCGTATCCGCCGCGTGGATGTATTCCATACGGTGACAAGGCAATCCAGAGAACGACCGCCACCACGGCAGTGCCCACGCCGATCCATCCGATCCATTCGGCCAGGAATGCTCGTATTCGAGCTCGGCGACTGAGTCCTTCGGCGAAATTCCTGTCCCACAATCGACGGGTGCCGGACGCGATGGCGATCGGCAGCCAGATCACCCAACTGCCGAATATCGCTGCCATTTTGTCGATCTGGTCACAGGCGGTCAATCCGAGCAGAAGCGCGGTCGCGGCCAGGCCGGTACCCAGCACCGTTGCCGTGTAGATCGGTACAGTGCTGTGTGGCGACGCGGGGTCGGTGACGCTCAATCGTTTCTTCACCATTCGGTCGCTAGATCATTGGCCCGTGGCTGGGCGGTGGTGTGACGATCGGCGGATGCGCCGGGTCGCCGAGCGAAGTACCGGGACGCTCCACCTTGACGTCATAGTTCAGGTTCCAGGCTTTCCATTTATCGTCGGCAAGAGCTTGCCCGCCCGACCCTACATCGTGATGACCTTGCAGATTGATCGACGGCCCGTAGCTGGAACCGGTACCGAAACCCTGAGGTGGGTCTACACCGATCGTTCGTTGGTGTCCGTCTGGATAAGATTGGTACGCCTCCATCCACGGATAATTCGTACGAGTACCGTCGATTCGGGCGCCCTCTTTGGTGGGCGTCACCACCAGATCACCATTAACCGACCACCCCAGGTCGCGGCTCGGGCCACCGGCTCCAATCGGGTCCGCGGCATCGTATTTGATACGAACAGAACCATCAGCAGCCTGTACGACCGATGCCTCCGGCTTACCCGCCTCGACGTGGCCGGAGCGCCCGTCGGCTTCCTGCACAACGGACGGGTTCTGCCGAAATACGACGAGGCCGTTCTCATAGTCGACGTAGGTCGCCACCCGCGTGTGTTCGGGGTCGAAATTCGGATCGGATGTCCGGTTGTCACCTTTGTTGCGGCCAGCGGGATTAGATAGGGAAGGGTCGGCAACATCGCGTTCTTGAATGTATTGACCGGACCGGACAACCCCCTGCCCGGGAACCGGTTGGATCCGGGCGACGATGATGTTCGGCTGCACTCCTTTGTATTTGGGGTCATAGCTGTTCGGGTTCAATGCTTCGGCGGTCAGCCAGTCGGTGGCGCTGACCGGTGGTCGTCCCATCGTCTGTTGGAAGGCGGCGGCCGAGGTTCTGATTCGCGCCGGGTCCGCCCGGTCGTCCTTCGATTTGTCCAGCTCGATCTCCGCTTTCGCAGCGGTGAGAGCCGAGGCGGGCGCCATGCGTGAAAGTTCGCCGTTTGCCGCGGCGAGCGCTGTTGACCATGTGCAAGGCAATCGTCTTCGCGAACAGTGTCGACATTATCGGGCAGTGCCTCAGTGCCATTGTGGAGCGGCTCGATGTCGACGCGGTGTTCGTTCCCAGCGTGGACCACTTCCAGCGCGCTTCCGTCCCGCGAACCTCGTCCGGGCCGCGGCCGTGATCACCGTCGAGCCCGAATACACCTACGTCCGGTGGGCGAACGGTCGGCTGCCTACGGAACTCGGCGGTGACCGATAGGAGAGTGATCGATGAGAGCGGCTCCGCGGGGAGACGTTCCGATTCCGCCTACCCCTTGCCGGGACGGCACTACCTGCCCACTAATCTCGGCTGTATGCGCTTGGCCACGTGGAATGTGAACTCGATTCGGTCGCGGGTGGAGCGGGTCGTTTCGTGGCTGGATCGCGCGGATATCGACGTGCTGGCCATCCAGGAAACCAAATGCCGCGACGATCAGTTTCCGGCCGAGCGGTTCGAGGAGGCCGGGTACGAGATCGTGCACACCGGCTTCAGCCAGTGGAACGGGGTCGCCATCGCCTCCCGGGTGGGCATCGACCAGGTCGAGGTGACCTTCCCCGGCCAGCCCGGCTTCGACAAGGACGCCGAGGCCTCGCTGCTGAGCGCCCCTGTTGTGGAGGCCCGGGCGATCGGCGCCACCTGCGGCGGCGTCCGGGTGTGGAGTCTGTACGTCCCCAACGGGCGCACCCTGACCGATCCACACTATGCCTACAAGCTGGAATGGCTTGCAGCCCTGCGTGATTGCGGCGAGTCCTGGTTGCGCGCGGATCCGTCGGCGCAGATCGCCCTGTGTGGCGACTGGAATATCGCGCCCACCGACGACGACGTGTGGTCGCCGGAGTTCTTCGCGCACAAGACACATACATCCGCCCCCGAGCGGGCCGCGTTCGAGGCCGTGGTGGCGGCCGGGTTCACCGATGTGATGCGACCGTTCGCGCCCGGGCCGGGCGTCTACACCTACTGGGATTACACCCAGCTGCGCTTTCCACGCAAGGAAGGGATGCGCATCGACTTCGTTCTCGCCTCACCCGCCCTGAGCGCCCGCGCGGTCGACGCCGGGGTCGACCGGGAGGAACGAAAAGGTAAGGGCGCCAGCGATCATGCGCCCGTCGTGGTCGAATTCTCCGACGGCGAGGTCAGCTCTGCCGGGTCTTGATGGCGTCGTGGGAGATGTAGACGTCGTAGCTGCCGGGCATGGCGAGCACGGCATTGCCGTAGGCGGAGCGGACGAACGGTTCGGTGTACCAACTGTGGTCGCGCATATCGGTGAAGAAGTCACCGTCGCCGCCGTGCAGCATGGTCTGATGTTGGCTCACCGCGGTGCCGTCGAGCCGCTGACCGTACAACCGCGTCACCTTGTAGCCGGAGTGGAAGCCCAGCGCGTTCACCCACGGCTCCAATTCGACGATATCGGCCTGCAGCACCCATAGGTCGCCCTCGATCCGGTAGGTCTGCCGCATCTCGTCGTGGTTGCGGTCACCGTACAGCGTGAGTTCGACGTCGAGCGTATGGTCGCTGCCCGCAACACTTTTCGCGACGACGTGCGCGGCTTTCACCTCACCGGTCAGACCCAGATAGGTCTGCAACAGTGTCACCGCCCACAGCAGCAGCACCGCGACCAGCAATACCACCAGCCCGCTCGCGCCGCGACCGATGTGCCCGCGCCAGCCGGACTTCCGCGCCCGGAGCACGGCCGTGACCACCAGTGCGATCGCCACCACGAACAGCACCGCCAGCAAGGCCTGGATCCAGCCGAATGCCACCGGGAACACCATGTCCTCAGTTGTACCCCGATCGGCCCGCGCCACGCGGTGACATCGATGCACGAATACGTCACGGCCGGACGGGAATTCCCGTCCGGCCGTGCGAGTGAACCCGTTTCGTCAGGTCAGAAGGCTTCCTCGGGCAACTCCATGATGTCGTTGTCGAGGTTTTCCAGTACCGCCCGCACCCCGCTCAGCAGCGGCAGTTGATTCTTCGCGAACCACGATGCGACGCCGACCTTTCCGGTGTAGAACAGGCGGTCCTTCTCCGACGGCTGCCCGGCCAGCGCGGCCTGTGCCACCTGAGCCTGCGCGAGCAGCCGCCAGCCGATCACCAGGTCACCCGCCGCGTGCAGGAACCGCACCGAGCCGAGGCCGACCTTGTAGATCTCGGCGGGGGTCTGCTGCGCGGCCATCAGATAGTTGGTGAGCGCGGCCGCCATCGCCTGCACATCGGCGAGTGCGGCGCCCAGCAGCGACTTCTCCGCCTTCAGCGTCTCGGGCTCGCTGTCGACGAACTGCTGCACCAGCCCGGAGACATGGGCTAGCGCCACGCCCTTGTCCCGGACGATCTTGCGGAAGAAGAAGTCCTGCGCCTGGATCGCGGTGGTGCCCTCGTACAGCGAGTCGATCTTGACGTCGCGGATGTACTGCTCGATCGGGTAGTCCTGCAGGTATCCGGAACCGCCGAAGGTCTGCAGGGTTTCGGTCAGGGTGTCGTAGGCCCGTTCCGACCCGACTCCCTTGACGATCGGCAGCAGCAGATCGTTGACCCGCGCGGCCAGGTCGGGATCGGCGCCGAAATTCGCCTGCGCCACATCGTCGTTCTGGTATGCCGCGGTGTAGAGATACAGCGCGCGCAACCCTTCCGCGTACGCCTTCTGCAGGGCCAGACTCCGCCGGACGTCGGGGTGATGGGTGATGGTGACGCGCGGTGCGGTCTTGTCGGCCATCTGCGTCATATCGGCGCCCTGCACCCGAGTCTTGGCGTACTCCAAGGCATTCAGATAGCCGGTGGACAGCGTGCCGGCCGACAGCACACCGACCATCATGCGCGCGTTCTCGATCACCTTGAACATCTGGGCGATGCCGTTGTGCACATCGCCGACCAGATAGCCGACGGCCGGCTTGTCGCCGCCGTAGGTCAGCTCGCAGGTGGGCGAGGATTTGATGCCCATCTTGTGCTCGAGGTTGGTCACGAGTACGCCGTTGCGTTCGCCCAATTCCATCGTCTGCCGGTCGAACAGGTACTTCGGCACCACGAACAGCGACAGGCCCTTGGTACCCGGGCCGGCTCCCTCGGGACGTGCGAGGGTGAGGTGGAAGATGTTGTCGGCGGTGTCGCCGACGTCACCGCCGGAGATGAACCGCTTCACGCCCTCGATGTGCCAGGTGCCGTCGGGCTGTTGCACCGCCTTGGTGCGGCCCATGCCGACATCGGATCCCGCGTCGGGTTCGGTGAGCACCATCGTCCCGCCCCAGCGGTTCTCCCAGGCGTGCTTCGCCCAGCGCTGCTGTTCCTCGGTGCCTTCCCGGAACAAGACCTGATGCATGAGCGGGCCCATATTGAAGAAGCTCGCCGAGTTGTTCGCGGCGACCAGCATCTCCTGCGTGGCCCAGATCAGCGGCGAGGGGGCGGAGACGCCGCCCATCTCCTCCGGCATACCGAGGCCCGACCAGCCCGCCTCGTTGACCGCCGCGACCGTCTTGCGCAGCGGATCGGGCACCGTCACCTCGTGCGCGACCGGGTCGAATCCGATCGGATTGCGGTCGGCGTCGACGAACGACTCGGCCACCGGCCCCTCGGCCAGTCGCAACACCTCGGCGAGCATTCCGCGCGCGGTTTCGGTATCCAGATCGCCGTACGCGCCGGACTCCAGCAGCGCACCGATTCCCAACACCTCGAACAAGTTGAACTCGATATCCCGAAGGTTCGCCTTGTAGTGCGACACGCTCCCGGCCTCCTCGCCATTGTTTGATGTTGTCGGTGGGAGGTTGCCGTACCCGCGTTCACTTACGCAACCGTAACCGGGCGAGACCTCTAGAATTGTCCGTAACATATGTGGGCGGCGGCACATCCCGAATTCACTTTCCTCGCCACTGCGTCGTTTTACGGCCATTTGCTCGGAATATGCTCGCAACCGATACCCGCACCGGCCGATCCCGGCGGCAACGACCGGCCGCGAGGTAGCCCGGATTCCGGTCGCTACCACTGCTATCTTGATCGGCATGGCTTCGGAATCCGCGGTCCGGCCGCGTCGACGGGCCCAACATCTCGGCCCGGAACGCCGCCGGCCACAGGTTCTGGACGCGGCCCTGCGGATCGCTGTCGACGACGGGATCGCCGCGGTCACCATCGCCGCCGTCGCCGACCGCCTCAACGTCACCAGGCCGGTGGTCTACGCCTGCTACGCCGACCGCGTCGAACTGATCAACGCGCTCATCCAGCGCGAAGAGGGCTACCTGCTCGGCGGCATCGTCGACGCCCTGCCACCCCGCCGCGTCGAGGCGGACGAGGAGGTGTTCGTCGACGGCTTCCGGGCGCTGCTGGAGACCGTCGCCGAACGACCGGATACCTGGAAGCTGCTGTACGGCAATCCGGATCCCGCGGTGGCCGGATCGTTCGGGCGCGGGCGGCGGTTCGCGATCGAGCGGTGTACGCGTCGGCTCCGGCCCACTCTGCAGGCCTGGGGTACCGCGGACGCCGAGCGCAAATTGCCGGCGCTGGTCGAGCTGTGGGTATCGGCCGGCGAGGGCGCGGTGCGCACCCTGATGGCCGAGGACGGGTGGACCCCGCGGGATCTGGGCGCCTTCGTCGGCGCGGCCGTCTATCGCGCCCTGCGCTCGGCCTGAGCCGAACCTCGCCCGACCGGGCGTTTGCGCTGGCTAGGATGGTAATCGGCGACCAGTCGACCAGCGACCCGGCGGGAGAGCGGTATGGCGTTCTATCGGCAACTGGGTTCCCTACCGCCGAAGCGGCACACCCAGCATCGCGACGAACAGGGGCGGCTGTACTTCGAGGAGCTGATGGGTGAGGAGGGCTTCTCCGGCGATTCCGCACTGCTGTACCACCGCGGCCTGCCGCCGGCGATCGTCGATTCCGCGGCGTGGCGGCCACCCGATCAGCGCACCGTGCCCAATCATCCACTGCGGCATCGGCATTTGCGGCTGTCCGAATTGTTCCCCGCGGCCGTCGTCGCCGATACCGACGTCGTCACCGGGCGGCGGCTGATCCTCGGCAACGACGATGTGCGCATCTCGTACGTGGTCGCGCGGCGGGAATCACCCTTGTACCGCAACGCCGTCGGCGACGAATTGGTGTACATCGAGGCGGGCGCGGGCGTGGTCGACACGGTCTTCGGGCGATTGCCGGTTCGAACCGGTGATCAGGTGCTGTTACCGCGCGCGACCACCCATCGGTGGCGGCCGGACGGGCCGGAACCGTTGCGCGCGTACATCATCGAAGCGAGCGGCCACATCACCGCGCCGAAGCGGTATCTGTCGAAATTCGGCCAGTTCCTGGAGCACGCGCCGTATTGCGAACGCGATCTGCACGGGCCCACCGAACCTCTACTGGAATCCGGTACGGACGTCGAGGTGCTGGTTAAACACCGACCCGGGCGGGACATCGTCGGGACTCGGCTGGTGTACGCGACGCACCCGTTCGACGTGGTCGGTTGGGACGGTTGCCTGTACCCCTACACCTTCAATATCGCCGATTTCGAGCCCATTACCGGGCGCATTCACCAACCGCCGCCGGTCCATCAGGCCTTCGAGGGCACCAATTTCGTGGTCTGCGATTTCGTTCCGCGCAAGGTCGACTATCACCCGCTGTCGATTCCGGTGCCGTACTACCACTCGAATGTCGACTCCGACGAAATTCTGTTCTATTGCGGCGGAAATTACGAGGCGCGGCGCGGATCCGGTATCGGCCAGGGCTCGGTGTCGGTGCATCCGGGCGGATATGCGCACGGCCCGCAACCGGGCGCCTACGAACGCAGTATCGGCGTGGAGCGTTTCGACGAACTGGCGGTCATGGTGGATACCTTCCGGCCGTTGGGCCTCGGTGAGGGCGCGCTGGCGTGCGAGGATCCGGACTACGCGTGGACCTGGTCGGGACGCGGGCCCGGCACGGAGCGCGCATGAGTACCGTCCGGCTCGAGCCGGCCACGGACGATCCCTTCGGCCCGGACAATCTTCCGTACGGGATCTTCGCCCCGGTCGGCGGCGCCTTTCGGGCCGGTGTCCGGCTGGGCTCGCAGGTACTGGATCTGGCTGCGCTGCTGGATGATTCGACCTTCGCCCGGCCGGATCTCAACGCCTTTCTCGCCCAGGGTCCACGGCACTGGCAGATGGTGCGGGAACGACTGCGAGAAGCGGTCCGGGCACCGCTGCCGCGTTCGGCCGTGCACCCGCTGGATTCGGTGCGGCTGCGGCTGCCGATCGCGATCGGCGACTATGTCGACTTCTACGCCAGTATCGACCACGCGACGCGGCTGGGCCGGTTTCTGCGACCGAACAGCGAGCCGCTGCTGCCGAATTGGCGCCACCTCCCGGTCGGCTACCACGGCCGGGCCGGAAGTGTGGTGGTGTCGGGCACGCCCGTGCACCGGCCCCGCGGTCAACTCCGAACCGATTCCGGTGCACCGGAATTCGGCCCGTCTCGGCGACTGGATATCGAGGCCGAGCTCGGTTTCGTCGTCGGAGTGGGTTCCGAGCTGGGGACCCCGATTCCGGTCGACGACTTCGCCGATCACGTTTTCGGCGTGGCCCTGGTGAACGACTGGTCGGCCCGTGACATCCAGTCCTGGGAGGGACAGCCGCTCGGCCCGTTCCTCGGCAAATCGTTCGCCACCTCGATGGGCGCGTGGATAACCCCGCTCGCCGCGCTGGAATACGCCCGCGTTCCGGTTCCGGAACAGCTGCCCGCCCCGCTGGATTACCTTCGCGGCCCGCAGGATTGGGGGCTCGATATCGATGTGCGCGTGCGCTGGAACGGCATCGAGGTGAGCGCGCCACCGTATCGGGAGATGTACTGGTCGCCGGCGCAGATGCTGGCCCATCTGACCGTCAACGGCGCCGGCACCCGGCCGGGTGATCTGTTCGCCTCCGGCACCATCTCCGGACCGGAGCAGCACCAGTGCGGATCGTTCATCGAACTGTCCGGCAACGGGTCCCGGCCGATCGATGTCGGCGGCGCGACGCGCACCTTCCTGGCGGACGGGGATACCGTCGTCATCACCGCGACCGCACCCGGCCCGGGCGGCAGCCGTCTCGCCCTGGGCGAGGTCAGCGGAACCGTCGTGCCCGCCGGTTGACGCCGGCACCGGCCCGATATCGCCCGCGGATCACTCGCCCGCGCCGTGGTCGGGATTGGTGCAGATCGTGCCCTCGCAGGGAACGGTGGGCGGTTGCGGAACAGTGGAATGCGGTGCGGGAGTGGGTGATCCGATGGACTGCCCGGTCGTCGGCGGGACCGGCCGGGCCGACGATTGCCGCGGCGTGGTGGTCGATGTGGTGGCGCCGGGTGAGGTCGTGGTCGTGGTGGTCGACGATGAATCGTTCGAGCACGCCGCACCGAACAGCGACAGCGCGACGACCACGGTGCACACAGCGAGTCGAGTCATCGCCCGATGATCGCATGCCAGAGGTTTGCCAACCCGCAAATCAGGCGCCTGCCGGCAGCCACGGGTAGTCATCCATATCGCCACCCACAACGCCAAGGGCTGCGACATCGCGAGAATCTAAGACCGAGAGGAGCGAACAGCCGCCCGGAACCCGTAGTCGCCGATCACGATCACATTCGCTCCATCCACCTTGCCCGCTTCGTAGACGGCTTCGTCGAGGTGAGTCGACATCAGCATCATCCAGGCTTGCCACGGTGATTCCGCACCGAGCGGCCGGCCGACGTTCACGGACACCCGCCGGTAGTAGTCGTGCAGCTCCTGTTCGGTCATCACGAATACCAACGAGGGTGCCACCGGCTTCCCGCCCACAGCAGTGATCCGCAATCGCCTGTCATCACCCCGGTCGATCCGGTACCCGGCCTCGGTACCGGCCTGTATCACCGAGTCGATGAGGTCTTCCGCACTCGGTTCAGGCTTGTCCACGACATCCTCCTCCAGGAAAGGCGTTATGACCACCCCACTACCGGCCACGATGACAGTAGGCGATCGCCATATCGGCAATGTCGCGCCAATTTCGCCCTTCGATGCTCGCAAGCCCCTCCCACTCGTCCATATGCCTGTCCTGAATGTGCCGGTACCCGTAGTCCTTGTTCCCGCACAGGAGTTTCCACTCGCCGAACGAAGTGACCACCTTCTGCTCCGAGGTACTCGCTCCACACGCGCCCCAGGGAAAGGAGGCATATGCGGCCGGCCATGGTCCGGACATCACGATCGGAGCAACCAGTGCTGCTACGGATGTGACAAGTGCACGAATCTTCAACTCGACTCCCCCCACAGGGCATCGAATGCCCCCCTGCTCGGAAAACACCCCACGGTTATCCACCGAACATGATAGACGGATCGTGCAGGTACAGAGCCGAATTCGTCCGGACGGCCTTCGACCCATGGGCCGGTGCTCGGCTCCGCAGTCGGCCGGCGCACCGGAACGTGCGCGGCAATCCATATTTCCGGACTATCGCCTGGCGCCGCCGCGGCCGCAGCCAGCGCTTTCTCGTTTCGGCCCAGTTCGAGGCCGAGTGACGGGGCCAACCCGGGCGAGGTACCCTCGGCCGGGTACCACATCGTGCCAACGGGGGCTCGCACCAGCGGGCTGAGAGGACGGCTAGCCCATTCGGGCGGATCAGGGCCGTCGACCGTACGAACCTGACCGGGTAATGCCGGCGTAGGGAGGATTGAGCTCACATGTCGTCGAACCACGTCACCACCGGCCCCATCGCGGGCAGCGTCAAGCACTACGAGCAGGTCGAAGCGGAGGGTTCGACGCTGCGCATTCCCGTTCGCCGGATCAATCTGACCAACGGCGAACACTTCGACGTCTACGACACCTCGGGCCCGTACACCGATGATGCGGCGACGATCGACCTCGAGGCCGGACTGCCGAAGCTGCGCAACGACTGGGCCAAACCGGACATCCCCGGCCCGCGCACCCAGCTGGCCTGGGCCAGAGCCGGGGTGATCACCCCCGAGATGCGCTATATCGCAGTGCGCGAAGGGGTTTCGCCGGAGCTGGTGCGCGACGAAGTGGCGGCGGGCCGGGCGGTGATCCCGGCCAACCACAACCATCCCGAATCCGAGCCGATGATCATCGGCAAGAAGTTCGCGGTCAAGATCAATGCCAATATCGGCAATTCGGCGGTGACCTCGTCCATCGCCGAAGAGGTGGAGAAGATGGTGTGGGCGACGCGCTGGGGCGCGGACACCATCATGGACCTGTCCACCGGTAAGAACATTCACGAGACCCGGGAATGGATCCTGCGGAATTCGCCGGTACCGGTCGGCACGGTCCCGATCTATCAGGCCCTGGAGAAGGTCAACGGCGATCCCACCAAGCTGACCTGGGAGATCTACCGCGACACAGTGATCGAACAGGCCGAGCAGGGCGTGGACTACATGACCGTGCACGCCGGTGTGTTGCTGCGCTACGTGCCGCTGACCGCCAAGCGCGTCACCGGCATCGTCTCGCGGGGCGGTTCGATCATGGCGGCGTGGTGCCTGGCCCATCATCAGGAGTCGTTCCTGTACACGAATTTCGCCGAGCTGTGCGAGATCCTGGCGAAGTACGACATCACCTTCTCACTCGGCGACGGTCTCCGCCCGGGGTCGATCGCCGATGCCAACGACGAGGCCCAGTTCGCCGAGCTGCGCACCCTCGGCGAGCTCACCAAGATCGCGAAATCCCATGGCGTGCAGGTGATGATCGAGGGCCCGGGGCATGTCCCGATGCACAAGATCGTGGAGAACGTCCGGCTGGAAGAGGAGTGGTGCGAGGAGGCTCCCTTCTACACGCTGGGCCCGCTGGCCACCGATATCGCACCGGCCTACGACCACATCACCTCGGCGATCGGCGCCGCGATCATCGCGCAGGCCGGCACCGCGATGCTGTGCTACGTCACGCCCAAGGAACATCTCGGCCTGCCCAACCGCGACGATGTGAAGACCGGCGTGATCACCTACAAGATCGCCGCCCACGCCGCGGACCTCGCCAAGGGACATCCGCGCGCGCAGGAACGCGACGACGCGCTGTCCAAGGCGCGCTTCGAATTCCGCTGGCACGACCAGTTCGCGCTGTCACTCGACCCCGACACCGCCCGCGAATTCCACGACGAGACCTTGCCGGCCGAGCCCGCCAAGACGGCGCACTTCTGCTCCATGTGCGGGCCGAAGTTCTGTTCGATGCGCATCTCCGCCGACGTGCGCGAATACGCCGAGAAGCAGGGTCTGACCGATGTGGAAGCGATCGAGGCCGGGATGGCGGAGAAGTCCGCGGAGTTCACCGAGGCGGGCGGAAAGGTCTACCTGTCCGTCGTGTCCTGACCTCGAAAGCCGGTGTGCTGTAACAGCGATCCGCTGTTGCGCTGCTCGCGCCGACGCCCCGCCGCCGCCACGGCGGGCGTCGGCGCGGCAGATCCCCGGCTCCGGTGCTGATCGAGCCCCGCGCGGGAAGGCATCCGGTCCGCTGCGAGCATGGCCGTGCCACCGGGACCCAGCCATGACCACCCCCGCGACCTCGCATCCGCCCGTCGTAGGGTCTGTCTCGTGAGATTGCTGCCGCTGCCGGAACCGGGTGCGACCCCGGTCCGTGTGTTGACGATCGCCGGAACCGACTCCGGAGGCGGAGCCGGGATCCAGGCGGATTCACGGACCATGGCGCTGCTGGGTGTGCATGCGTGCGTGGCCGTCGCCGCGGTGACCGTGCAGAACTCGGTCGGCGTCAGCGGCTTTCACGAGATCCCCCCGCAGACCGTGGCCGATCAGGTGCGGGTGGTGACCGGCGATATCGGGGTCGCGGCGGCCAAGACCGGGATGCTGGCCTCGACGGCGATCATCGAGGCCGTGGCCGCGGTCTGCGCCGAGGTGGGCATCGGGCGCGACGCCACCGTGCCGCTGGTGGTCGATCCGGTCGCGGCATCGATGCACGGCGACCCGCTGCTGCATGCCGAGTCGCTGGATGCGCTGCGCTCGGTCCTCATCCCGCATGCGACGCTCGTGACGCCGAATCTGGACGAGGTGCGCTTGCTGACCGGCGTCGTCGTCACCGACGACCGCTCCGCGCGTAAGGCCGCCGAAGCACTGATCGCGCTCGGCCCGCGCTGGGCGATCGTGAAGGGTGGCCATCTGCGGTCCTCGGAATTCAGTACCGATCTGCTGTACGACGGCGATCGGTTCCACGAATTGACCGCACCGCGCATCACCACCGGTAACGATCACGGCGGCGGCGACACCCTGGCGGCAGCGGCCGCCTGTGCGCTGGCACACGGTTACGACGTGCCCGAAGCGGTGGCCTTCGCCAAGGAGTGGACCACGCGGTGCCTGCGTGCCGCCTACGATCTCGGCGCCGGGCACGGACCGGTGTCGCCGCTGTGGCGGTTGCGCGACAACTGAGCGGGCCCCCGCCCTCCCAGGAATCTCCCAGCCGGGGCGCAGCGGTGCCCAAGGCTGGGGGCCGAGATTGGGACCATGTCCGACACAGCGGCGGCAGTCCAGGCGGCCCCCACCCCCGAGGCGACGCGCACTCCGGTGCTCGAGATCGTTGTCCCCGTCTACAACGAGGAGCGCGATCTCGCCGGCTGCGTACGTCGGCTGCACGCGTTCCTGCATGCCGGCTTCCCCTTCTCGGCGCGAATCACGGTGGCCGACAACGCCTCCACCGATTCCACCCTGGCGGTGGCCCGGGCGCTCGCCGACGAACTGCCCGAGGTGGCCGTCGTCCACCTCGACCGCAAAGGCCGCGGTCGCGCGCTGCGGGCGGTGTGGGAGGCGTCCGACGCACAGGTCGTCGCGTATATGGATGTCGATCTGTCGACGGATCTGAATGCCTTGCTGCCGTTGGTCGCCCCGCTGGTCTCCGGGCATTCGGATCTCGCGATCGGCACCCGCCTGGCGAAATCGTCGCGGGTGGTGCGGGGGCCGAAGCGGGAGATCATCTCGCGCTGCTACAACCTGATCCTGCGGGCCTCGTTGCAGGCGCGGTTCTCCGACGCGCAATGCGGATTCAAGGCGATGCGCACCGATGTCGCGCGCCGGGTGCTGCCGCTGGTCGAGGACGGCGAATGGTTCTTCGACACCGAACTGCTGGTGATCGCCGAACGCGCCGGGCTGCGCATCCACGAGGTCCCGGTGGACTGGATCGACGATCCGGACAGCCGCGTCGACATCATCGACACCGCGCGCAAGGATCTGCTCGGCGTCTGGCGGGTGGGCCGGGGCCTGGCGACCGGCGCGCTACCGATCAACGAGCTGCGGGCGGCGATCGGCCGGGAACCGCTGGTGGACGGGGTTCCGCTGGGTATGGTCGGCCAACTGGTGCGCTTCGGCATCATCGGTGTGCTGTCGACGCTGGCCTACCTGCTGCTGTATGTCCTGTTGCAGGCCGCGCTGGGTCCGCAGCCGGCGAATTTCGCGGCCCTGCTGATCACCGCCGTCGCGAATACGGCCGCCAACCGCGCGTTCACCTTCGGAGTGCGCGGGTCCACCGGGGCCGTCTCCCATCACTTCCAAGGCTTGTTGATCTTCGGATTCGCCTGGATACTCACCAGCGGATCGCTGTTCGCCCTGCACCGCTGGGCCCCGGACGCCTCGGTGCACGCGGAGCTGTTCGTGTTGGTGGTCGCGAATCTGGTGGCGACACTGACCCGGTTCGTCGGCTTGCGCTGGGTGTTCCGCAATGCCGTCCTCGACGCGGCCGGCGAAACCGTTGCCGGACAGGAGAAATGACCCGGCGCACGGACGCTTTCGGCCCGCGCACACATCTGCCCGCCCCGAGCAGGGGCGGGCAGATGTCGTATCGGTAGCCCCGACGGGATTTGAACCCGCGCTACCGCCTTGAGAGGGCGGCGTCCTAGGCCGCTAGACGACGGGGCCAGGAACTTCACTCCGATGACCGGAGCCCGGTCAGCTTATCGGTCGCGCGCGAGCGCACCAAATCCGGTGTTCAGCAGACCGGGCCCGAGTACGTCGGGCCGAGATGGTTCAGAAAGGCCGGCCCTGGATCAAACCGAAAATGCCCGCGATGAAGAACAGCGGAATGAACAGCGCGGTGGCGACCGGATCACCGTTGAGGTACCCCTGCCGAATACCTTCCAGCGCTGCCGCAGAACCCGAATCCATGATCGTTTCCCCTCACTCGAAAATCGGACGAAATGCCCGGCAACCGTATCCCAGCGAACCGCTGTTCCCACCGGGGGTTACGGAGTCGGTGCGATCAGCGGGGCGCGTGCAAACCCATATGCAGGGTGGCGGCCCACTGGTGCACGATCTGTTTGCGGCGGACCGAATCGTCGGTGAGCACATCGGCCAGGCCGAGGCCGCGAGCCATGTCCAGGGTGGCCTGGACGAGGTGATGGGCTACGGGGTCGGAATCGTCCACCCCCAGCGCTTCCACGGCCAACCGGTGCGAGACCCGGCCGAAGCGGGC
The DNA here is from genome assembly GCF_000308855.1 of Nocardia veterana NBRC 100344. GTDB lineage: Bacteria > Actinomycetota > Actinomycetes > Mycobacteriales > Mycobacteriaceae > Nocardia > Nocardia veterana. The sequence continues at coordinate 47,109 of NZ_BAGM01000126.1, forward strand.
TTCCAGCGGCACGATGCGCTCGCGCAGCACCGGGTCGGCGGCGGCATGGGTCCACACCTGAAGTGCCGCCTTGAACAGCGGGGTGGTGTAGGACTCGACCAGCTGCGCCACGACCGCCTCGGTACGGCCGACACCCTGCGCGACCTCGGTCAACGCCGCGGCCTCGGCCTTCGACTGCGCCATTCGGGTGTCGAACATGTACTCGAGCGCGGCGGTGATGAGGTCCTCGCGCGTCGGGAAGTGATGTTGCGCCGCACCGCGTGACACGCCGGCCCGTTCGGCGACCACGGCGACGGTGGCCGCCGCCCAACCCATTTCGGCCAGACAATCGATGGTCGCTTCGAGCAACCGCTGCCGGGTGGCCCGGCTGCGGTCCTGCTTCGGTTCGTGCGCTGCGGTCATGATGGCCTCATTCTGCCCAGCTGGGTGGGCGGCGCTGGAAGAAGGCCGTCATCCCCTCGATCACCTCGGGGGTGCCGAAGAAGCTTCCGGAGCGTTTGGCCAGCTCATCGGCGGTGCGGTCGAATTCGGCGAGGATCGGGGCGTTCACCAGCCGCTTACTCTCCGCCAGCCCCTGCGGCGAGCCCTTGCGCAGTTCGGCGCACAGCCGGGCGACCTCGGCGGCCGGATCGTCGGCCGCGACGGTGATCAATCCGATGCGTTCGGCTTCGGCGGTGTCGAAGGTCTCGCCGGTCTGGTAGTAGCGCGCCGCCGCGCGGGAGGTCAGGCGGGGCAGCAGCGTGAGCGAGATCATGAACGGCGCCAGGCCGAGCCGGGCCTCGGTCAGGGCGAAACTGCTCGAGGGGCCCGCGACGACGATGTCACAGGCGCCGAGGATGCCCATGCCGCCCGCGCGCACATTGCCGTCGACCTGGGCGATCACCGGCTTGTGCAGTTCGACGATGCCGCGCAGCACCTCGATCATCCACTGCGTCCGGATGTCCGCGGCCGCGGCGGGATCGGCGTCGAGCGCCTCCTTCAGATCCGCGCCGGCACAGAAGGTGTTGCCGGTGTGGGTGAGGACGACCCCGCGGGCCTGCTCGTCGGCGCCCGCGCGCCGCAGTCCGTCGAGCAGCTCTCGAACCAGCTTCGAGGACAACGCGTTTCGATTGTGCGGAGAATCCAGGGTGAGCACGGCGAACCGGTCGCGCAGCTCGTACCGCACGAAAGGCGCTTCGGCACCGTTGGTTTCACTCACGTGCATTCCTCCTTCGACTGGTTCCACTGGTTGGGCCGAGGCCGCCCGCGTCGGCACGGGCGGCCATCGGCCGGACGGCCCTCAGTAGGACTTCGGCAGGCCCAGCGAATGCTGGGCGACGAAGTTCAGGATCATCTCCCGGCTCACCGGGGCCACCCGGGCGATCCGCGCCGCACCGAGCATGCCCGCCAGGCCCACATCGGCGGTCAAGCCGGACCCGCCGTGGGTCTGGATGGCCTGGTCCAGCGCCTTGATACTGGCCTCGGCGGCCGCGTATTTCGCCATGTTGGCGGCCTCGGCGGCGCCGAAGTCGTCGCCGGAATCGTAGAGCACCGCGGCCTTCTGCATCATCAGCTTGGCCAGCTCGAGTTCGATCTTCACCTGCGCCAGCGGATGCGAAATGCCCTGGTGAGCCGCGATCGGGGTCTTCCACACCTGCCGTTCCCGGGCATACTCGACCGCCCGGTCGATGGCATAGCGGCCCATCCCGACCGCCATCGCCGCGCCCATGATGCGCTCGGGGTTCAGGCCGGCGAACAGCTGGGCGATGGCCGCATCCTCCTGGCCGACCAACGCGGTGCCGGGCAGCCGCACATCGTCGAGGAACAGCGTGAACTGGTTGTCCGGCTCGATGATGTCCATCTCCTGGCGGTTCTTCTGGAAGCCGGGAGTATCGGTCGGCACGATGAACAGCGCGGGCTTCAGCTTGCCGGTCTTGGAATCCTCGGTGCGCGAGACGATCAGTACCGCCTCGGCCTGGTCCACGCCGGAGATGAAGATCTTGCGGCCGTTGAGGATCCAGTCGCCGCCGTCGCGGCGCGCGGTGGTGGTGATGTTGTGCGAATTGGATCCGGCGTCGGGTTCGGTGATGCCGAACACCATCTTCGACGAGCCGTCGGCCAGCCGGGTCAGCCAGTACCGCTTCTGCTCCTCGGTGCCGTACTTGGTGATGATGGTGCCGCAGATCGCGGGTGACACCACCATCAGCAGCAGCCCCGCGCCCTGGGCGGCCAGTTCCTCCATCACCAGCGCCAACTCGTAGATGCCGGCGCCACCGCCGCCGTACTCCTCCGGCAGATTGACGCCGAGGAAGCCGAGTTTGCCCGCCTCGTCCCACAATTCGTCCAGCGGCTCGTTGCGGCGCGCCTTGGCCGAGACGTAGTCGCGGTAGTTGTATTTGGCGGCGAGCTTGGCGACGGCTGCCCGCAGCTGCTTCTGTTCGTCGGTTTCGATGAAACTCATGGATCTTCTCCTGTCGTGGGCGGCTATTCGGCCGGTGCGGCGGCGTCGGCCTGGACGACGGCCAGGACGGCGCCGACATCGACCTGTTGTCCCGCAACCACATTCAGTTCGGTCAGCACACCGGCGGTCGGCGCGGCGATGGTGTGTTCCATCTTCATGGCCTCGAGCCAGAGAATGGGCTGTCCCTTCTCGACGGTGCTGCCGACCTCGGCGCCCAACCGGATCACCGCGCCCGGCATCGGCGCCAGCAGCGACCCCTCGGCGACCTGATCGGCCGGATCGGAGAAGCGCGGCAGGCGGCGCACCGTCACCGGCCCCAGCGGGGAATCGACCGCCACCAGATCTCCGTAACGCGCGACGTCGAAGCGCCGCCGCACCGTTCCCCGCGCACCCGGCACGCCCAGCACCACCACATTCGGGGTGGCCTCGAGCAATTCGAGTCCGTCGTGGCCCTCGACCTCGAGCCCGGAGCGGGTGATGCGATAGCGCACCTCGTGGACACCGCTCACCCGGCTCTCGTAGGACTTGGTCTGCGGTTGGGAGGGCAGGTTGCGCCAGCCGCTGGGCAGGGCCCCGCCGACCCGGGCACGCGCGCGGTTGTCGGCCGCGTCCGCCAGCGCCGCCGCGACGATCGAGAGACTCTCGTCCGCCTCGGAAACCAGTGGTGCCGAGAAGTTTTCCAGCCCATGGGTCGCGAAGAAGGCGGTGTCGGTGTCACCGGCGAGGAAGGCCGGATGCCGCAGCACCCGCACCAGCAGATCGCGGTTGGTGACCAGGCCGTGGATGCGCGCCCGCTGCAGTGCGGTGGCCAGCAGGTGGGCGGCTTCCTCGCGCGTATCGGCGAAGGAGATGACCTTGGCCAGCATCGGGTCGTAGAACACACCGACCACCGAGCCGTCGACCACGCCCGAATCCAGCCGCAGGCCGGTTTCGGAGAGCACGGTGAATTCCGCGGTGTCCGAATCGAATTCGATGCGATGCACGGTACCGCTCTGCGGCTGCCAATCCTGTGCCGGATCCTCGGCGTAGAGCCGCACCTCGATCGAGTGCCCGCGCATCGGCGGCGGCTGCTGCGGCAGCCGGTAGCCCTGTGCCACCTGCAGCTGCAACCGAACCAGATCCAGGCCGGTGGTGCATTCGGTCACCGGGTGCTCCACCTGCAGCCGGGTGTTCATCTCCAGAAAATAAAACTCACCCTGCTCGTCGGCCAGGAATTCGACCGTGCCGGCGCCCTCGTAGCCGATCGCCTCGGCGGCCAGCCGAGCCGCCTCGAACAACCGGTCGCGCATGCTCTGCCCGTGCGGCGCCGGTGCGGGCCCTGCGTGGTTACGCTCCGCTGCCTCCACCGGGCCCGACGCACGGGCGCTGTCCACCCGCTCGACCAGCGGAGACGGCGCCTCTTCGACCACCTTCTGATGACGCCGCTGAATGGAACACTCGCGCTCACCGACCGCCCAGACCCGGCCGTGGGAATCGGCCATGACCTGGACCTCGATATGGCGGCCGGTTTCCAGGTAGCGCTCGCAGAAGACCGTCGGATCCCCGAAGGCCGACTCCGCCTCGCGGCGCGCGGCTTCCAGCTGGCCGGGCAGGTCCGCGAGGGCTCGAACCACCCGCATACCGCGACCGCCACCGCCGGCCGACGCCTTGATCAGCACCGGCAGCATGTCCTCGGTGACCTCGGCCGGATCGAGTTCGGCCAGCACCGGCACACCGGCGGCGTCCATCAACTTCTTGGATTCGACCTTCGAACCCATCTGTTCGATGGCCGCGACCGGCGGGCCGACCCACACCAGCCCGGCGTCGATCACCCGGCGCGCGAAATCGGCGTTCTCGGAGAGGAATCCGTACCCCGGATGGATGGCGTCGGCGCCCGCGGCCAGCGCGGCCTCGATGATCAGATCGCCGCGGAGATAGGTTTCCGCCGGGGTGTTGCCCGGCAACCGGATCGCCGCGTCGGCCTCGGCCACATGCGGAGCCGCGGCATCGGCGTCGGAGTAGACCGCGACCGTGCCGATGCCCATCCGGCGGCAGGTGGCGAAGACGCGGCGCGCGATCTCACCGCGATTGGCGACCAGCAGATTCGTGACTGTCATCTCGGCCCTCACATCCGGAAGACGCCGAAGCCCTCGGCGCCCTTGATCGGGGCATTGTGGATGGCCGACAAGGCCATTCCCAATACCGTGCGGGTGTCGCGGGGGTCGATGACGCCGTCGTCGTAGAGGCGCCCCGACATGAACATCGGCAGCGATTCGGCCTCGATCTGGGCCTCGATCATCGCCCGCATCCCGGCGTCGGCTTCTTCGTCGAACGCCTGGCCGCGCGCCTCGGCGGCGGCCCGGCCCACGATGGAGATCACGCCGGCCAGCTGCGCCCCACCCATGACGGCGGATTTCGCACTGGGCCAGGCGAACACGAAGCGCGGGTCGTAGGCCCGGCCGCACATGCCGTAGTGGCCCGCGCCGTAGGAGGCGCCCATCAGCAGCGAGATGTGCGGCACCTTCGAATTCGAGACCGCGTTGATCATCATCGCACCGTGTTTGATGATGCCCTTCTGCTCGTATTCCTTACCCACCATGTAGCCGGTGGTGTTGTGCAGGAACAGCAGCGGGGTGTTCGACTGGTTGGCCAGCTGGATGAACTGCGCGGCCTTCTGCGCCTCCTCGGAGAACAGCACACCGCGGGCATTGGCGAGAATGCCGACCGGATAGCCGTGCAACTCCGCCCAGCCCGTGACCAGGCTGGAGCCGTAGAGCGGTTTGAACTCGTCGAAATCGGAGCCGTCCACCACCCGGGCGATGACCTCGCGCGGGTCGAAAGGGATCTTCAGATCGGTGGGCACGATGCCGAGCAGTTCCTCGGGGTCGTAGAGCGGCTCGATGACCTCGGCGCGCGGGCGCGGGGCGGGCCCGGCCTTCTTCCAGTTCAACCGCCGGACGATGGAGCGGCCGATCCGGATGGCGTCCTGTTCGTCGGCGGCCAGGTAATCGGCCAAACCCGAGGTGCGCGCGTGCATTTCGGCGCCGCCGAGCGATTCGTCGTCGGACTCCTCGCCGGTGGCCATCTTGACCAGGGGCGGTCCGCCGAGGAATACCTTGGAGCGCTCCTTGATCATGACCGTGTAGTCCGACATACCGGGGATATAGGCACCACCCGCGGTGGAGTTGCCGAAAACCAGAGCGATGGTGGGGATTCCGGCCGCGGACAGGCGGGTGAGGTCACGGAACATCCGCCCGCCCGGGACGAACACCTCCTTCTGCGTCGGCAGATCGGCGCCGCCGGATTCCACCAGACCGATCACCGGGAGCCGGTTCTCCAGCGCGATATCGTTCATGCGCAGGTTCTTGCGCAGGGTCCAGGGATTCGAGGTGCCGCCGCGCACGGTCGGATCCGGGGCGACGATCATGCATTCGACCCCCTCGACGATGCCGATACCCGCGATCACCGAGGCACCCACGTGGAATTCGCTGCCCCAGGCGGCCAGCGGGGCCAGCTCCAGGAACGGCGAATCCTCGTCGATGAGCAGTTCGATGCGTTCGCGCGCGGTCAGCTTGCCGCGCCTGCGGTGCCGGGCCATCTTGTCCGGGCCGCCGCCCGCGATGTTCTTGGCGTATTCCGCCTCCACCTCGGCCAATTTCTCGGTCATGGCCTCGGCGGCGGCGCGATAGTCCGCCGAATTCGGATCGATGGTCGTACGGAGAGTGCTCAAGATTGGTACCCCAATCGCTTGGCCGCGAGACTGGTCAGGATTTCGTTGGTACCACCGCCGATGCCGAGGATACGGACATCGCGGTAGTGTCGCTCGACTTCGGATTCACGCATGTAGCCGAGGCCGCCGAACAGCTGAACGGCTTGGTGGGCAACCCATTCCGCGGTCTCGACCGCGGTGTTCTTGGCGAAGCAGACCTCGGCGATCAGATCGGTCTCCCCCTCGGCGGCGCGTTCGGCGACGTGCCGGGTGTACACCCGGGCGACGTCGATGCGACGAGCCATCTCCGACAGTGTGTTCTGCACGGCCTGCCGGCTGATGAGCGGGCGGCCGAAGGTTTCGCGGTCGCGACACCACTGCAGGGTCAGGTCCAGGCAGCGCTGAGCGTGTCCGTAGGCCTGCACCGCCAGGCCCACCCGCTCGCTGACGAAGGCCTGGGCGATCTGAGCGAAGCCGGTGTTCTCGGCGCCCACCAGATTCGACACCGGCACGCGTACATCGACATACGACAGCTCGGCGGTGTCGGAGGCCAGCCAGCCCATCTTCTCCAGCTTGCGGCTCACCGTGAAGCCGGGCCGGTCCTTCTCGACCAGCAGCAGCGAAACGCCGGAAGCGCCGGGACCGCCCGTGCGCACGGCGGTCACCACGTAGTCCGCGCGCACGCCGGAGGTGATGAAGGTCTTCGAGCCGTTGACCACGTAGTCGTCACCGTCGCGCGCCGCGCTGGTGGTGAGGTGCCCGACATCGGAACCGCCGCCGGGTTCGGTGATGGCCAGCGAGCCGATCTTCTCGCCCGCCAGGGTCGGCGCGACCCACTTCTCGATCAGTTCCCGGTTGCCGGAGGCCACCATGTGCGGCACCGCGATCCCGCAGGTGAACAGCGAGGCGAACAGGCCACCGGAGCAGCCCGCGTAATGCATCTCCTCGGCCACGATGGCGGCGTCGATCCCGTTGCCGCCGGCGCCGCCGACCGACTCCGGGAACTGGATGCCGAGCAGACCCAGCGCCCCGGCCTTCTTGTGCAGCTCACGCGGGATCTCGCCGGCGCGCTCCCACTCGTCCAGATACGGCAGGACTTCGCGCTCGGCGAAAGCCCGGACGGTGGCGCGCAATTCACGCCGCTCGGGCGTCTCCCAGACACTGGTCACGGTAGCAACTCCACGGGTATATCGATGTGTCGGGACCGCAGCCATTCGCCGAGTCCCTTGGCTTGCGGATCGAATCGGGCCTGATAGGCGACGCCGAGGCCGAGCAGACCCTCGACGATGAAGTTGACCGCGCGCAGATTCGGCAGCACGTGCCGGGTGACGGTGAGTTTCGCGGTCTCGGGCAGCAGCGCCTTCAACTCGTCGACGGTCAGCGCGTGCACCAGCCAGCGCCACTGTTCGTCGGTGCGCACCCAGACGCCGATATTGGCGTTGCCGCCCTTGTCGCCGCTGCGGGCCAGGGCGATGGAACCCAGTGGGACACGGCGGGTTTCGGACTTCGGTAGCGGTGGCGGCAGCTCCGGCTCGGCGACCTCCGCCAACTCCAGGGTCTGCGCGGGCGGCGCGATCGCGACCCGGGAGCCGTCGGGCAGGACCGCGGTGTGCGCCACTTCGCCGGCGTCGACGTAGCCCGCGGTGTACACACCGTAGGGCGAGCCGTTGCCGGGCGGTGTGGTCATGGTGAAGCCGGGGTAGCTCGCCAGGGCCAATTCCACCGCGACACTGGAGAATGCGCGGCCGACCTTCTCGGGGTCGGGGTCGCGCACCACACAGCGCAACAGCGCGCTGGCCTGTTCCTCGGTCTCGGCGTCGGGCCGGTCCAGCCGCGACAGCGACCAGTCGAGTTCGGCCGGGCGCACCGGCAGCCAGCTCTCCAACTGCCGTTGCGCCAGAGCGGCTTTGGCGTCGATATCGAGTCCGGTCAGCACGAAGGTCATCTCGTTGCGGAAACCGCCGAGGGTGTTCAGCGAAACCTTGAGTTGCGGCGGCGGCGCCTCACCGGTCACGCCGCTGATCAGGACACGGTCGGGGCCGTCGGCGGCGAGCCGGATGGTGTCCAGGCGGGCCGTCACATCGGGTCCGGCGTAGCGGGCGCTCTGGATCTCGTACATGAGCTGCGCCTCGACGGTGTCGACGGTGACCGCGCCCCCGGTGTTCGCATGTTTGGTGATGACGGAACTGCCGTCGCGGCGGACCTCGGCGATCGGGAAGCCCGGCCGATCGAGATTCTCGATCTCGGTGAAGAAGGCGAAGTTCCCGCCGGTGGCCTGAGTGCCGCATTCGATCACGTGACCGGCCACCACCGCACCGGCGAGGGCGTCGAAATCGGTTCGGGCCCAACCGAAGTGCGCGGCCGCGGGGCCGACGACCACGGAGGCGTCGGTGACTCGGCCGGTGACGACGATATCGGCGCCGGCGGTCAGCGCCTCCGCGATACCCCAGCCGCCCAGATACGCATTCGCGGTGAGCGGTGCGCCCAGCCCGAGCTCCTGGGCGCGCGGCAGCAGATCGTCCCCCTCGACATAGGCGATCTTCGGGTCGAGACCCAGTTTTTCGGCCACCTCGCGGACGCGCTGCGCCAAGCCGGCCGGGTTGAGCCCGCCGGCGTTCGCGACGATCCGCACCCCGTGGTCCAGTGCCAGGCCGAGGCAGTCCTCGAGCTGCCGGACGAAAGTTTTGGCGTAGCCGAGGTTCGGATCCTTCATCCGGTCGCGGCCGAGAATCAGCATGGTCAGTTCGGCGAGATAGTCACCGGTGAGCACGTCGAGTTGCCCGCCCTCGAGCATCTCGCGCATCGCGCTCAACCGGTCACCGTAGAAACCGGAACAGTTGCCGATCCGGAGCAGCTCCGGATCGGCGCCCAGACTCGTCATCTGCGCGGCGCCTCCTCCTACGACGTGCCTGCCGCAGCGGCTCGCTGCGTCGGCTCTCAGCGTCACATCGAGGTCCGAAAAAATCAAGCCTGCGTGCTTGTTAATTGCCGGAAGGGCAGGTCACGGCGGCGCGCCGCAGCCACGACGCACCTCGATGCCCGTATCGACGCTGAGCCGCGCGCACCGCGCCGGGACCGGCCGACGTGCACCACCCGCACGCCACCGGGCAAGATGGCTGGGTGTCCAATTCCGTGATCGTCGTAGTCCTGCTCGCGCTGGCCGGATTCCTGGTCGGCGGCGCCTTCACCATGTGGAAGAACTCGCGGGTGCTGTCGGCGATGCTGGGCGTCTGCGCGGTCCTCGCCGTGGTCGGCGCGGTTGCCTGGTGGTGACTCGAACCCGGCGAACTGATCGTGCCTAGTCGCCCGTCAGCCGGAATATCCGCATTCCTTCGGGCACGCCGTTGAGGGGTGCCGCGAACATACTGCGCCGATAGGGCTTGGCCGTGACCTCGAGTTCCTTCAAGGTGGCCGGTTCCAGTGCCTCGAGCGTCGTCTCGGAAATCATCGTGTTGCCGTTCCCACCGGCCTCCATCACCCGCGCGGCGATGGTGACGTCCACGCCGAGCCAGTCACCGCCGATCTCGCGCGGCGTCCCGGTGTGCAGGCCGGCCCGCATACGCGGCGTGTAGCCCGCCACCTCGACGGCGGCGAGATTCTTCTTGGCGGTCAGAATCGCGCGGACCGCGCTGTCCGGGGAGGCGAAGACCGCCATCACGCCGTCACCCATCCGCTTGACCACCTGACCGCCGCGGTCGACGATCGGCGGTTCGATCGCCCGGGCCACTCGACGCAACAGTTCCAACGTCGCCTCGTCACCGGCCGACAGCGACCAGCGGGAGAACGAGACGAGGTCGGTGAACAGCACGGTCACCTCCTCGCTGCCCTTGCCGCGGCCGACGCGCTCCAGCATCGCCTGCCACACCTGCAGGGCACCCAGGCCGAGTTCCTTGGCCGCGCTGGGATTGTCCCCCACGATCTTGTCGGCGGCACGCGCCACCGCACGGGCGCCGCCGGGCCCGGACAGCGACAGCGGGTCACCGAACGCGGGATCGCCCGGCAGATTCTCGCGCGCCTTGCGGATGACGCCGATGAGGTCGGCGCGCTGATTCGCCGCGGCCATCAGAGCGGACAGCTGACCGGTCCGGCGCCGGCCGATCGCACGAAATTTGGCGCCGGACAGATCGGCGGGAGTGAGCGGAATCACGATATCCACATCGGGATCCGTCCCGCCGGCATCCACACCACCGCCGGTGACCTCGGCATTTCCCAGCTTGTCGGCATCGGTTTCGGATTCGGATCGACCACGGCGGCCGGCGGCGCCGTTGCGCCGCGAACGGGAACCGCCGGTCCGCTTCGCCGCCCGGTCGGGACCGCCTGTGCCCGACGCGTTTTCGCCGTCGCCGGAAGGTCTTTCGCTCACATCCCGAGCGTAGCCAATGATCGCCACCTGCCACCTCTCTATCGGACGGAGCGGGCACAGCGCTGGGTCCGCCGATGGATAACGTGTTGGTTGCGCGGCCGATATTACCGATCGACCTTTCCGCCCGGAAGGTCCAGCGGCCCAGTTAACCAAGGCTTTGCACACAGCACACCGGCCCGATGCACAGGTTGGGACGCTGTGCATCGGGCCGGCGGTCGTCACATCCACCGGGCAGTGATGGATGCGACCGGGATAGCAGTCCCCCGACAGGACCGCCCTCCCGTCCCGGGCTGTGCGAGGGTAAGTGCCCGGGAGCGGGTAGGTATCACCGTTCTTCGCTCAGGCGTCGCGGCTGTTGGTGACCACCACTGCGGCGCCGAACACGATCGCGGTGAAGACGATGAAGTAGATCAGTCCACCCCACGGTCCCCAGTGCCAGTGCGCCGCCGAGGCGGTGTCCTCACCGAGGAACCGGTTGATGTTGGCGAAGGGCAGGAACGGCTGCACATTGCGGCCGAAGCTACCGAAGCTACCCAGCAGCGTCTCGATCAGCAAGGGCCACAACACGATCAACGAGATCGCCGCAGCGGACTGCCGCACCAGCGCACCGACCCCGACCGACAACACCACGGCCAGGAAGGCGTAGATCGCCAGACCGTAGAGCGCCCGCCAATCGGCGTCGGAGCTGAGGCTCATCTGCCTACCGGCATCGCCCGCCAGCGCTTTGGCGATCAGATAGGCCAGCAGGCCCAGGACGAAGGTCAGCACCGCGGCGTACGCGCCGGTCAGCAGGGCCTTCGTCACGAGCACCCGGGACCGGTTGGGCGTGGCCTGGAACGTGGTCCGGATGATGCCGAAGCGGTATTCGCTGGTCACGGTGAGGGTGGCCATGATCATCAGGACCATCACGCCGAATCCGGACACCCCGACCATGGCCCCGGCCGTGGTCAGCAGGGTTTCGTTCTCCTTGCCCACGCTCGCCCGCGACACCGCGGCGATCAGCGCCGCCAGTCCCAGGCCCAGGGCGACCACGATCGCCGAACACCACCAGGGCGACCGGGTGGAGGTGAGTTTGATCCGCTCCGCGGCGACGACACCCATTACAGCGCACCTCCCATGACCTGCTCGATTCCCTCACCGTGGTACTGCACCGCACCGCCGGTCATCCGCATGAACGCCTCCTCGAGCGAAGCCTGTTGCGGCGCAAGCTCATACAACGTGATGCCGTTTGCGCCGGCCAATTTGCCGACGGCATCGCTCGTCTCGCCCACGACCACGAGGGCGGGACCCTCGTCCTCCCGGACGGTCAGCCCGTTCGAGGTGAGCAGGCTGCGCAGTTCGTCCAGCTGCGGACTGCGCACGCGCACGGTCGATTCCGACGATTTGGCGATGAAATCCTTGGTGTCGGTATCGGCGATCAGCCGGCCCCGGCCGATGACGACCAGATGATCGGCGGTCTGCGCCATCTCCGAGAGCAGGTGGCTCGACACCAGCACCGTCCGCCCCTCGGCGGCCAAACGCTGCATGAAGCGCCGGATCCACAGAATGCCCTCGGGATCGAGCCCGTTGACCGGTTCGTCGAACAGCAGGACCGGCGGGTCACCGAGCAGCGCCCCGGCGAGGCCGAGCCGCTGTGACATACCGAGCGAGAAGCCGCCCGCCTTCTTGTTGGCGACCTCGGTCAGCCCGACGAGGTGCAGTACCTCTTCGACGCGACCGGCCGGAATATCGTTGGCCGCCGCCATCCAGCGCAGATGTGAGCGTGCCGAACGATTCGGATGCACCCATTTGGCGTCCAGCAGAGCGCCCACGGTCCGCAGCGGCTGATTCAGGTCCTGATAGCGCTTGCCCTGGATATGGGCCGTACCCGCGGTCGGCCGGTCCAGGCCCAGGATCATCCGCATGGTCGTCGACTTTCCGGCGCCGTTCGGCCCGAGGAACCCGGTCACCTTGCCGGGAGTGACGGTGAACGACAGGTCCTCGACCGCGACGGTGCTACCGAAGCGCTTGGTAAGGCCTCTGCATTCGATCATGGGCCCCAGTCTTCCCGAGAACGCGCCGGGCGACCATCGCTCACAGGTCGCGAGTCCGATCATCCTCGAGGATGACCGGCACCCCGAGGGATTCCGGTGCCGTCCCCGACCGGCCGACCACCGCGGATCAGGGTTGCGGGGACGGCGCGGTCACAGCGCCGGCGAGGAGGCCTGGGCCCAGAACCGCTTGGGGATCCGTCCGGCGTGCCGGGCCAGATAGCCCGCCTGCACCGCGGCGGCCATGGCGGCCGCCATCCGCGCCGGCTGTCGTGCGCGGGTGACCGCGGTGGCCAGCAGCACGGCCGAACAACCCAACTCCATCGCGAGGGCGGCATCGCTGGCGGTGCCGATCCCCGCGTCGAGGACGACGGGAACGCCGGCCGCCTCGACGATCATCTCGATATTGTGTGGATTGCCGATCCCCAGGCCGGTGCCGATCGGGGCGCCCAGCGGCATCACCGCCGCACAGCCGGCATCCTCCAGGCGCCGGGCCAGCACCGGGTCGTCCGTCGTGTACGGCAGCACCACGAAGCCGTCGTCCACCAATTGCTCTGCGGCGGAAACCAATTCGATGGCATCCGGCAACAGGGTGCGTTCGTCGGCGATGACCTCGAGTTTGACCCAATCGGTTTCCAGCGCATCCCGCGCCAACTGCGCGGTGAGGACCGCCTCCGCCGCGGTCCGGCAGCCGGCGGTATTGGGCAACGGCGCGATGTCGAGCCGTTTGAGCAGGTCCAGCACCCCGGTTCCACCGGCCGCATCGACGCGGCGCATGGCCACCGTGGTCAATTCGGTGCCCGACGCGACCAACGCCTCCTCCAGCACCGCGAGGTTCTCCGCGCCACCGGTACCCATGATCAGCCGGGAACCGAACTCCCGGCCGGCGATACGCAGCGGTTCCACCGCCACCGGGTCAGCCACCCTGCACCGCCGTCAGCACCTCGATCTCCCAGCCGCGGCCCACCGGTTCGTCCCACCGCGACTTCGGGAACAGCGCGCCGTCGACCGCCAGCGCCACACCGCGGCACGGCAGCTCCAGCCGTTCGAGCAGCTGGCGCACGGTCAGCGGCGCACGGAATTCGTGCTCGGTGCCGTTCACCGTGACACCGATCGGAATCGAGGCCGATGCGGAACTCGGTTGAGCTGTCACTGATTACCTCCTGATATGGGTGCGTTACCGCCGCCCGCGCCGGGGGTCGCGGTCGCGGTGAAACGTCGTGGATCGGCGGCCTTCGCCTCCGGCAACTCGTCCCCGGCCAACAGCGCCGCCACCGCGTCCACGGTGAGCGGCACCCCGAGGATGCCGTTGCGGCCGTGCCCGGTCGCGGCCACGACGCGCTCGGTCAGCCGGCCGATCAGCGGCAGGTTGTCCGGCGTGCTGGGACGGGCACCGGCGGCGGCCTCGGCCAGCTCGTATTCGCCGAGCGCCGGCCAGATCGCCTCGGCATCGGCGATCAGATCGCGGACGCCCGCGACGGTGACCGTGGTGTCGAACCCCGCCTCGTACTGGGTGGCGCCGACCACCAGACCATCGGCACGCGGCACGAGATAGATCGGGCGGCCGTATACGCGGGCGCGGATCACATGGCGCGGCGGCGGGGGCGTCCCCGGACGCCGACGCAACCGCAGGATTTCGCCCTTCACCGGCCGCACCGGCACATCCCACAACCGGGCGCTGGCCGAACCGGCGGCGAGCACGATCCGGTCCTGATCCAGTTCATCCACAGTGCTCACCGATTCCGCACGGATGTGCACACCGGCCTTTTCACAGGCCGTGCGCAAGGCCTGGACCAGCAGCCGGTTGTCCACCGCCGGTTCCTCGGCGGCCAGCAAACCGGCCCGGACCGTGCGCGACACCCCGGACTCGGCGGCGCGAACCTCCGCGCGATTCAGTACCCGCATCGGATAGCCGTGGACGCCGCAGAAATCGGCGATGGTGCGCAGATCGGCGGCATCGGCACCGTCCAGCGCCAGGGTCAGGGTCCGGTCGGCGACGAAGACGTCCACCCCGGTCGCCGCCCGCAGTCCGGCGCCGAACTCGGGCCAGCGCCGCAACGAGGCCGCACCGAATTCGAGCAGGTCGTCCTCACCCGGCCAGCCCTCCGACAGCGGTGCCAGCATCCCGCCGGCCACCCAGGACGCACCCGAGCCCACCGCCGGATCGATGATCGTCACCGACCAGCCCTGCTCGGCGGCACGCCAGGCCACCGCCAGGCCGACGACTCCCCCACCCACGACGGCCAGACTTCGCATCACTCCACCTCGCTCGGTCCCGGATCCGCAGGTACCGCCTTCGATACCGCCACGCCCGGGGCGGCGTTCCCGCGCGGCCGCCATCGCTGCGGGAATGCCCTCATGTTTCGCCTCTCCACGGTAGCGCGGCTACGGTCGAGGGCGTGCAACCGTCCCATCCGCAACGTCCGATCGCACCGCGCGAACGCCTGGCGTCGGCCCGGCTCTACCTGTGCACCGACGCCCGGCGGGATACCGGCGATCTGGCCGCATTCGCCGAGGCGGCGCTGTCCGGCGGTGTCGACATCATTCAGCTTCGTGACAAGGGTTCGGCCGGGGAGGCGAAGTTCGGGCCGCTGGAAGCGGGTGCCGAACTCGGCGCGCTGGCGGAACTGAAGGCCGCCGCGCGCCGGCACGGCGCCCTGGTCGCGGTCAACGATCGGGCCGATATCGCGCTGGCCGCCGGCGCCGACGTGCTGCATCTGGGCCAGGGCGATCTGCCGCCCTGGTACGCGCGGCGGATCGTCGGGCCCGATGTGGTGATCGGCCGCTCCACCCACAATCGCAATCAGGCGGGGCTGGCGATCGTCGACGAGAACATCGACTACTTCTGCACCGGACCGGTGTGGAGTACACCGACCAAACCGGGCCGCACGGCCGCGGGTATCGACCTGGTCCGCTCGACCGCGGATTCTCATCCGACCCGGCCCTGGTTCGCGATCGGCGGGATCGACAGCGAACGCCTGCCCGAGGTGCTCGCTGCGGGAGCGACCCGGGTCGTGGTGGTCCGCGCGATCACCGCGGCGCGCGATCCCCAGGCCGCTGCCCGGGAACTGAAACAGCGACTGCTGGAGAACGCCGCGAACTGAGCGCGGCGATCCATCCGGCCGGAGAGACGATATGACGAGCAGGACCGATCGACGGTCAGCTCAGCACTTGATCCAAGGTCAGCACCAGCAGGCTGTCGTCGGCCTCGACATCCTTGTCGTACCGGCTGATTCGCGCGGTCGGCGCGGCCGCCGACAGCGCGTCCAGCCAGACGAAACCGCGATCGGCCAGGTCGACCGTGCGCGGCAGTACCGCGGCGACCGCGGCGGCCTCGGCGATCCCGTCCAGATCGACGCGCGCCGGCACCGCCCGCAGGGCGGGCCAGGCGGCCGCGAAACCGGGGTGCAGCGGGCGGTCGTCGACCTCCTCCTCGGGAACCCACGCCAGCGCGGCGCTTTCCCGATTCGCGGTGGTCGGCAAGGTTTCGGACACATCGGCGACGACCGTCGTGTAGGTCCAGCCGCTGGCCGCGGTACTGGTCACCCGGCTGCCGCGCACGCGGACCGCGTCCGGGGCAATTCCGGCTTCTTCCTGCGCCTCTCGCACGGCGGCGTGCACGCTGGTCTCATGACTGTCACGCGCGCCGCCGGGCAGCGCCCAGGTTCCGCCCTGGTGGCTCCACGGCGCCCGATGCTGCAACAGCACCAACGCGCCGCCGCCCTGTCGCGGCGCGCGCAGCAGCAGGCCCGCGGCCCCGAACAATCCCCACTGCCGCGTCCCATCGGGGCTTTCCAAGAACCCGTCTCCGTCACCGCGCATGCTCCGCCTCGTCCACTCCACGTCGATGTCCCGTTACCCACCGACTGCTCGGTACCCGCGTCGTGATCGACCCGATCGCGATCGACACATATCCGGCGGTACCGGTACGACCACAATAAGCTCAGTCCGCACACTGCAACCCGGCGATCGAACGGAGGTGGACATGGCTCGAATCGGGCGCGCCCAGCTCGACGAGCTGTCCCCGCGCGCCGCGGCCGCCGCCGTTCGCAGCCGGCTCGACGCAACCGAGGTCCGCGCCTTCGCGCGCTCCTCCCCGGCCCGGCTGATCGCGCTCGGCCTGCTCCTGCTCGGTCTGTGCCTGCTCGCCGGAGCGGTGACCTCCGGCGAGGTCGGTCATCGCCAGCACGCCCTGGACTATCTGCTCGACGAGGCGGAGCCGGACGCCAATTCCGCGCAGCACCTGTACACCTCGCTGTCGGTGGCCGACGCCGCCGCCGGTACCGCCTTCATCTCCGGCGGGCTGGAACCCAAGCCGGTGCGCGACCGCTACGACCAGGCGATCGGCGAGGCCGCGGCGGAACTGGTCGCCCAATCCGACAGCACCGCGACGTCCGCGGCGTCGGCGCCCGACGCCGACACCCGGCTCCGCACCGGCGTCGCCACCCAACTCCCGGTCTACAGCGGATTGATCGAAACCGCCCGTGCGAACAATCGGGAGGGACATCCGGTCGGCGCCGCCTACCTCAGCGAGGCGTCGAATCTGATGCAGACCACCATGCTGCCGAAGGCGCAGGAGCTGCAGGAACATCGCTCCGCCGCGATCGCCGCGACGCAGCGCGAGCATGTGCGTCCGCCCTGGGCGGCGATCGCGCTGCCGGTCCTGGCGCTGGCCGCACTGGTGGCGGCCCAGTTCTATCTGGCTCGGCGCTGGCATCGGGTGCTCAATCCCGGACTGCTGGCCGCCTCGGGTGTGCTGCTGATCCTGTTGGCCTGGACCGTGATCGCCGGCTCGGTCTCGGCCATCTCGACCACCTCGGGCCGCGACGACGGGGCGGTGCCCGGCGCGGAACTGACCGAGAGCCGCATCCTCGCCCAGCAGGCCCGCGCCGCGGAGACGCTGAAACTGGTGCGCCGCGACGCCAGCGGCGACTACGATCACACCTTCGATACCGCCACCACACGGCTGGACCGCCTGCTCAGCGAATATCCCGGCAGCGCACCGGGTTCCGATGAGGTGCGCAATGCCCATGCGGCACTGGGTCGTTGGCGCTCGGCACATCAGCGGATGAACGAGGCGCTGGGCCGCGGCGATTTCCCGGCGGCCTCGGCGGTGGCGATCGGCCCGGATCCGGCCCAGGCCAGCGCCGCGGTCGACACCTTGGACGGCGCCCTCGCCGCCGGCATCGACAGCACGCGAAACACCTTGCGCGGCAACATCTCCGATGCCGCGCGCGCCTTGGATTTCCTGGCGCCCGGCGCGCTCACGCTGGCCGCGCTCGCCGCGGTGGCGGTGGTGGCGGGTCTGTGGCCACGCCTGCGGGAGTACCGATGAGGGGGAGCACCGATGCGAGCTAGGCGCGTCGCAGTACTGATCTTGGCGGCATCGGCACTGCTGGCCGGCGGCTGCGGGGACCGGCCCGCCACTCCACGGCCGGGCGGCGGCGGCGATTACACCGAACCACCGTTGCCCGCGAATGCCGTTGTCGCCCAGCCGAAATCGGCACCCGCACCGGAAGCCGAACCGCAGTGCGGAAACCCCACGGCCAGTCTGCGGCCGGCCGGCGGCGACCGCGGTCCCAACGTCGATGCCGTCCGCGCCCGCGGCCGGCTGCTGGTCGGCCTCGATCCGGGCAGCAATCTGTTCTCCTTCCGCGACCCGATCAGCGGCACCCTCGCCGGCTTCGACGTCGATATCGCCACCGAGATCGCGCGCGATCTGTTCGGTGACCCGCGCCGCATCGAATACCGCATCCTCGGATCGGCGGATCGCGAACGGGCACTGCAGGATCGCACCGTCGACGTCGTGGTCAAAACCATGACCATCACCTGCGATCGACGCCGCCAGGTGGACTTCTCCACCGCCTACCTGATGTCACATCAGCGGGTGCTGGCGGTGAAGGGCTCGGGCATCACGGGCATGGCGGATCTGGCGGGTAAGCGCGTCTGCGCGGTGGGCGGCACCACCTCGCTCGACCGGATCCGCCACATCCAACCGGCCGCCTCGATCATGACCGTACCCACCTGGGCGGACTGCCTGGTGGTGCTGCAGCAACGCCAGGTCGACGCGGTCAGCACCGACGACGCCCTCCTGGCGGGCCTGGCGGCCCAGGACCCCTATGCCGAGGTCGTCGGCGCCGACCTGAGCGACGAGCCCTACGGTGTCGGCGTGCCGAAGGGTAACGACGACATGGTGCGATTCGTCAACGCCACCCTGCAGCGATTGCGCACCGACGGCACCTGGGATCGGCTGTATCAGCACTGGCTCGCGCCCGCGCTGGGACCCGCGGCGGGACCACCGGAACCGACATATCGGGACTGACCGATGTCCGAACGCCAGGACTCCCCCGAATTCGACTATCCGCCGACAGCGCTCACGCCGGGGCCGCATACCGGCGAGGAGCCGACCCGGCCGCAGCACCGGCCCGCTCCGGAGCCGCCGGGCACCGCGCGAGCGCACACCGCCCCGGCCGCCACCGCATTCGAGGGGCCCGGCACCGCCGCCGCGCCGATGGACACCGAACCGAGCCGCCCCACCGGGCGCAGCGGTCGCACGGTCCGCACCCGGCCCACGGTGCGCCGCCTGGGCGCCGGCCTGGTACCGATCCCCGCGGTGCCGCCGGTCGATCCGATGGTGGCGGTCCTGCCCGATCCGCAGGTGGCCGAGGGGCGGCGCTTCTGCTGGCGCTGCGGCCGGCCGGTCGGGCGCACCACACCCAGCCGTCCCGCGTCCGCGGTCGGCACGTGCGAAAACTGCGGCGCGCCTTACGATTTCCGCCCCTACCTGCGCCCCGGCGATCGAGTCGCCGGACAGTACGAGATCCAGGGCTGCATCGCCCACGGTGGGCTGGGGTGGATCTATCTGGCGATCGACCGCAATGTGAGCGATCGCTGGGTGGTGTTGAAGGGGTTGCTGCACGGCGGCGACGCCGAGGCTCAGGCGGTGGCGGTCGCCGAACGGCAGTATCTGGCCGAATTGGCCCACCCGAGCATCGTCAAGATCCACAACTTCGTCGAACATCCCGGCCCGGACGGCACTCCGATCGGCTACATCGTGATGGAGTACGTCGGCGGCCGGTCCCTGCGGGATCTGCTCGATGCTCATCCGCGCCCGGAGCGCATGCCGGTGCCCGAGGCCATCGCCTACCTTCTCGAGATCCTGCCGGCGCTGGAGTATCTGCATTCGCTGGATCTGGCCTACAACGATCTCAAGCCAGACAACATCATGGTGACCGAGGACCGGGTGGTCCTGATCGACCTGGGCGCCACCGCACCGTTCGACTCCTACGGGAACCTGTACGGCACCAAGGGTTTCCAGGCTCCCGAGATCGCCGCCACGGGTCCGACCGCGGCCACCGACATCTACACGGTCGGCCGGACCCTGGCCGTGCTCACGCTGAACATGCCGATGTCGGCCGGGCGCTACGTCGACGGCCTGCCGGACCCCGACGCCGAACCGATCCTGGCCCGGCACGAATTCCTGCATCGGCTGCTGCTGACCGCGACCGATCCCGATCCGGACCGCCGCTTCCCGTCCGCGCGGCTGATGACCACCCAGCTCGCGGGCGTCCTGCGCGAAATCCTGGCCGCCGAGACCGGTACCGAACATCCGCAGCTGTCGACCCTGTTCAGTCCGCCGCGTACCAGCTTCGGCACCGAGGAGCTGATCGGGCAGACCGACGTCTACGCCGACGGCATCGTGCGCAGCCGGGACCTCGACGCCGGTGCGATCGCCGCCGCCCTGCCGGTCCCGCTGCTCGACCCGGCGGACCCGTCGGCGCCGCTGCTCGCCGGCACCGTCCATCCCGAACCCGACCACGCCCTCGACGCGGTCCGCACCGCACGTCGCCGGGCCGAGACCGCGCCCGGCGGCGTACCCGACGGATTCGCCACCGAATGCGCCTTCGCCGAGGTACGCATCCACCTCGACCTCGGCGATCCGGCAGCGGCCCGCGCCCTGCTGGACCGGATGGGTGAACGGGACTGGCGCACCGACTGGTTCGGCGGCCTGATCGCCCTGCGGGAACACGAGTACGAACGCGCCTACGACTGTTTCGACGCGGTGCTGGGCGCCCTGCCCGGCGAGATCGCGCCGAAGCTCGCCCTCGCCGCGACGGCGGAACTCGTTCTGCAGCACTGGGATTCGCCTGATCCGGAGCAATGGCGGCGGTGCGCCGAGAAGTTCTACAGCACCGTATGGCGGACCGACCGCGGCGTGGTGAGCGCCGCCTTCGGATTGGCCCGGCAGCTGGCGGCGGGCGGACGTGTGACGGCGGCGGTCGCGGCACTCGACGAAGTCCCGGCGGCTTCCCGGCACTACACCGAGGCCCGCCTGACCGCCGTGCTCCTGTTGCTCACCGTCGAGCCGGAACGACCCGGCGATGGTTCCGGCCGATCCGGCGGCCACGACTCGCACCCGCCGACCACGGCCGATTCGCCCGGGCCGGGCGAGGGCCACGGTCTCCAGGAATCGACACTGCAGGTCGCGGCCGCCCGGCTCGCGGCCCTTCCCGCGGCCGAGCACCGGGTCGCCCAGCTCCGGGTGCTGGTCTGGGGAACCGCGCTGGCCTGGTTGCAGGCCGGGAACCGCCCGCGCGACCCGGGGGCCACCCTGCTCGGTCAGCCGTTCACCGAACGCGGGTTGCGCCGGGGTATCGAGTCCGGGCTACGAGGTCTCGCCCGCACCGCGCCCGGCCGCACCCACCGGTACGCGCTGGTGGATCTGGCGAATGCGATCCGGGCCAAGAGCTGGTTCTGACCACAGCGGGTCTCGACGCCGGCCGATGTCGACGACGACGCCGGGCGGTCTCTCCGCTCAGCTCACCAGTGCGGCCGCCGCGCGCGCGATCGCCAACTCCTCGTCGGTCGGCACCACGAACACGGTGACCTCCGAGTCCGGGGGCGAAATACGGCGAGCCGCTCGGTCCTTGGCGTTGTTGGCGACCGGATCGACCGCGATGCCGAAACGCTGCAGGCCGGCCAGGGCATCGGCGCGCACCTGCGCGTTGTTCTCGCCCACACCCGCGGTGAAGGTGATCGCGTCGACCCGGCCCAGCTCCACCAGATATGCGCCGATATAGCGACGCAGCCGATGCACGTACACGTCGTAGGCGAGGCGCGCCGCCGCGTCACCGGTGTCGATCAGCCCGAACAGCGCGCGGAAATCGTTGACCCCCGACAGCCCCTTGATCCCGGAGCGCCGGTTGAGCAGTTCGTCGATCCCGTCGATATCGAGTCCCGCGGTGCGCGCCAGATGCAGCAGGATGCCCGGATCGAGATCGCCCGAGCGAGTACCCATTACGAGCCCCTCGAGCGGGGTGAGTCCCATGCTGGTATCCACCGCCCGGCCGCCGCGGATCGCCGACGCCGAGGCGCCGTTGCCCAGGTGCAGCACGATCTGGTTGTGTGCCGCCGGATCGCCGCCGAGCAGCTCCGACACCCGGCCGGATACGTATTCGTGCGAGGTGCCGTGGAAGCCGTAGCGCCGGACCCCGTGCGCCGCGGCGATATCCGCGTCGATCGCGTAGGTCTTCGCGGCATCGGGCAGGCCGTGGAAGAACGCGGTGTCGAAGACCGCGACCTGCGGGACATCAGGCAGCAACTCACGCGCGGAACGGATTCCGGTGACATTGGCGGGGTTGTGCAGCGGCGCGAGAGTGGACAGCTTGTCGATCGACTCGACCACCGCATCCGTGATCAGCGTCGGTTCGTAGAAGATTTCGCCGCCGTGCACCACCCGGTGGCCGACCGCCGACAGTTCCGATGCGGTCAAATCGTGCCCGGTCTGTGCCAACAGGTCGAAAACCACCCGCAGCCCGGCGGCATGGTCGGCGATCGGTCCGGTGTGCTCGAATCGGTCTCCGTCACTGTGATATTCGACCGTCACCTCCCCCTCCGCCACCGGTTCACCGATCCGCGACACCAGTCCCGAAGCCGCGACCCGCGCCGAAACCGGATCCAGCAGTTGGTATTTGATCGACGAGGACCCCGAGTTGATCACCAATACCTGCATCAGACCTGCCCCTCGTGTGTCGTGCGGGACGCCCGCACCCGGCCGGCACCGCGAATGCTCACCGTGCCTCCTGCTCCTGCGTGTGCTGTGCCTGCGCCTGGATCGCCGTGATCGCCACCGTGTTCACGATGTCGGCCACCAGGGCGCCGCGGGACAGATCGTTCACGGGTTTGCGCAGTCCCTGCAGCACCGGTCCGATCGCCACCGCCCCCGCGCTGCGCTGCACGGCCTTGTAGGTGTTGTTCCCGGTGTTCAGGTCGGGGAAGACGAAAACCGTTGCGCGCCCGGCGACGTCGGAGTTCGGCAGTTTGGTGCTCGCCACCGTCGGCTCGATCGCCGCGTCGTACTGGATCGGCCCCTCCACGGGGAGCTGCGGGGCTCGCCGGTGCACGAGTTCGGTGGCGGCCCGCACCTTGTCGACATCGGCGCCGCTGCCGGATTCGCCGGTGGAATACGACAGCATGGCCACCCGCGGCTCGATGCCGAACTGCGCCGCCGTGCGCGCGGAGGAGATCGCGATATCGGCGAGCTGCTCGGCGGTGGGATCCGGAACGACCGCGCAGTCGCCGTAGGCCAGTACCCGATCCGCCAGGCACATCAGGAACACACTCGACACCGTCGAGACACCGGGCTCGGTCTTGATGATCTCGAACGACGGCCGGATGGTGTGCGCGGTGGTGTGCGCGGCGCCGGACACCATGCCGTCGGCGATGCCGCGGTACACCATCATGGTGCCGAAATACGAGATGTCGGCCATGAATTCGCGCGCTCGCTCCACCGTCATCCCCTTGTGCGCGCGCAGCCGGGCGAATTCCTCGGCGAACTCCTCGCGCAGCTCGCTGGTGCGGGGGTCGAGCACCTGCGCGGCATCGATGTCGAGGCCCAGTTCGGCGGCGCGGGCGCGCACGGTGGTTTCGTCGCCGAGGATCGTCAGGTCCGCGATCTTGCGCTGCAGTACTCGTCCGGCCGCGCGCAGAATTCGGTCGTCGTCGCCCTCCGGAAGCACGATCCGGCGCGGATCGGCCCGGGCGCGCTCCACCAGCTGATACTCGAACATCTGCGGGGTCACCACCGACGGCACCGGTACCTCGATGAGCTCCAGCAACTTTCGGCTGTCGACCCGCTGCTCCATCAGGGCCAGGGCGGTGTCCACCTTGCGAATGCTGGTGAGCGACACCCGGCCCCGGGTGTGCGCGGCGGCGCTGGCGGTGTCGAAGGTGCCCAGCCGGGTGGTCAGGATGGGCAGCTTCGGTTTCAGCCCGGCCATCAGTCGGGCGATCGCCGGATCGGGCAGCATGCCACCGTTCATGATGATGCCCGACAGGGACGGAAACCCTTCCGCCTCATGGGCGTTCACCAGCGACAGCAGCACGTCCGATCGGTCGCCCGGGACGATGACGGCGACGCCGTCGGTGAGCCGTTCGAGGATGTGTTCGGCCGTCATCCCGCCGACCATCACCGTCAGCGCCTCGCGTTGCAGCAGTTCCGGGTCGCCCGAGTAGACCGTGCCGTCGATGGCCTCGCACAGTTCGTTCATGGTCGGCGCGGTCAGCAGCGGCACCTCCGGCAGCGTCCACGACGGGCAGGGCAGCACATTCATCGCCGTTCGCACCTGCTCGAGCTGATCCGGATCGCACCGGTTCACGATGATCGCGGCGAGCTGGGCGTGTTCGAGCTCCAGCTCGGCCTCGCAGACCTGGGCGACCTGCACGACCTGCTCCGGGGTGCGGCCGGCGCCGCGCAGCACCAGCAGCACCGGTGCGCCGAGGTTGACCGCGATCCGGGCGTTGTAGCGCAGTTCGCTCGGGCCGGCCACATCGGTGTAGTCGCTGCCGACGATCACCACCGCATCGCAGACCTTGGCCACCTCGTGGAATCGCATCACTATTTCGCTGATCGCGGCGTCCGGATCCGCGTGCACCTGCTCGTAGGTGACGCCGACGGCCTGGTCGTAGTCGATATCGGCGGTGCTGTGCTCGAGCAGCAATTCGAGAATGTAGTCGCGGCCGTGATTGGACCGCGTGATCGGCCGGAACACGCCCACCCGCGGCGTGGTCGCCGACAGCATCTGCAACATGCCCAACGCGACGGTCGATTTGCCGGTGTCACCTTCCAGTGACGCGATGTACACGGTGGACGGTGCGGTCTCGGCCATGGACCCGAGCTTAGTGAGCGGGGCGGCCGGTTCGTTTGCGCGCACTGCGGGTCGACCGAAATCACATCGCGTGGAGCAACCGTTCGGCGTCGTGCCAGTCGGACCGAGCTGCCGATGCGGATGAGCGAATCGGATATCCAGATGGGCCGAACAAACATTGTCCGGCTCATTCGTCCCTCCTAGCGTGGCACGTAGCAACGCCACGACACACGGCGGCCCGCGGCCGCAGACGGGATTCACCATGCGAATCGGCACCTTCCTGCCCACGTCCACTCCCGACCCGACGCTTCCGATCCTCGGCGATATCGGCGCCGCGGCCCGGCACGCGGAAAACCTCGGGCTGGATTCCATCTGGGCGACCGACCACCTCATCGCGAGCGCCCCGATGGTGGAGAGCACCGTGACCCTGGCGACCGCCGCGGCGCTGACCGAACGAATCCACATCGGGTACGGCGTGCTCCTGTTGGCCCTGCGCCCCGTGCCCTGGGCTGCCAAGCAGATCAGCGCCCTGCAGTACGTTTCCGGCAACCGGCTGCTGCTCGGCATCGGCACCGGCAATCCCGCGCACGGCGATATCGCCTGGCGCGCGACCGGATTGTCCTACGCCGACCGCGGCCGCGACACCGACGAGGCCCTGCGGCTGCTGCCCGACCTGATCGCCGGAAACTCCACCACCCTCCCGGACGGCACCGGCATCACGCTGAGCCCCGGCACGCCGGTCCCACCGATCCTGGTGGCCGGCGACGTCCGCCGCGCCAAACGGCGAGCCGCCGAATTCGCGGACAGCTGGATCGCCATGGGGCTGGGGCCGGAGGATGTGGCTGCCGTCGCGCGGGAGTTGGCCGAGCTGGCAACGGAATTCGGGCGCCCCGCGCCCACCGTCTCGTTGGTCGTCTCGCTTCCCGAGGACCTCGCCGCGGCCCGGGAACGCCGCGCCGCCTACGCGGAGGCCGGCGTCGACCACCTCATCGTGGCGCCACGCGACGCCGATTGGCGCAGCGGATACGAATTCGTCGCCGCCGTGCACTAGACCGGTTCGTGGACGTGGCGGCCGGGGCTCGAGCACCTAGGATTTCCCGCATGACGGCACAGTTTCCGGATCGGCAGTGGGGCTCACGGACCGGGCTGCTCGGGCGTACGGCGAGTGCGTTCGCGGCCACCCGGATCGGATCGACGGTGGTTCGCGCGCTGACCCCCCTGGATCGAAAGGTCCTGCAGCGCACCGATGCTCGATACACGATCCTCGGGCCGATCGGCGCGCCGATCATCCTGCTCACCACGACCGGCCGCAAGTCCGGACAGCCGCGCACCTCACCGCTGCTGTACATCCACGACGGTGACACGCTGTACGTGATCGGCAGCAACTTCGGCCAGGCCCGCCATCCCGCGTGGACCGCCAATCTGCTGGCTACGCCCGAAGCGGTGGTAACGATCGACGGACAACGTATTCCGGTGCGCGCACAGCTGATCGAGGATCCGGAGCGCAAACAGCGGATCTTCGACCGCTTCGTGGAGACGACCGAGGCATACGCCGCCTACCGCAGCCGGACGACGCGTGATCTGCGTATCTTCGCGCTGACCCGGAGCTGAGCACGGATCCGCGTCCCCGGACCGTCCGGCCCCGGACCACGCCACGGTTGACCAGGTACCCCCTGCCCGCGAGGGGAGTACCCCGTTGACCTCGTTGCGGCCGAGGCGATTTGATTCGACGATGACATGGTCACCACCGCTGATCACCACGGGCACCGAACGTCGATTGCTCGAGGGCATGCTCGAGCGCAACCGGGCCGAACTGATCGGCACGATCCGCGGCCTCTCGGAATCCCAAGCGCGTCGACGCCTCGTCCCCTCCGCCACCACCCCGATCGGCCTCGTCAAACACGCCGCGGTCGCCCAGCGGATCTGGTTTCAGCGCATCGTGGCCGGCATACCGGCCGGCGAATGCGACGGGCCCACGGTCTCGGGTGATCCGAGTTTCGTGGTCGCCGACGACGAGACCGTGGCCGACGTGATCGCCGAATTCGAGCGCACCTCCGCCCGGGCCCGCGAGATCGCCGCCGATGTCGACCTCGACGACACAAGGATCCACCCACGCCTCGGAGAGGTCAGCCTCCGCTTCATCTACGTGTTCCTCATCGAGGAACTCGCCCGCCACGCCGGTCACGGCGACATCCTGCGCGAACAGCTCGACAGTCCCGAGTCCGCGGCGGGCTGACCTCCGCAGCGGCAACTCAGAGCGCCCGCAGCCGGGGTGCCAGATCGCGGGCGAACAGGTCCAGGAAGCGTCGCTGGTCGTGGCCGGGGGCATGGAAGACCAGGTGGTTGAGGCCGGCATCCACATACGGCTTGATCTGCTCGACCGCCTCGTCCGGATCGCTGGCCACGATCCAGCGCTTGGCGATCTGTTCGATCGGCAGCGCGTCGGCGGCCGCCTCCATCTCGATCGGATCGGTGATCGAATGCTTCTGCTCGGCGGTCAGCGACAGCGGCGCCCAGAACCGCGTATTCTCCAGCGCCAGTTCGGGGTCGGTGTCGTAGGAGATCTTGATCTCGATCATCCGGTCGATATCGCCGACGCTGCGGCCGACCTTCTCCGCGCCTTCGGCCACGGCCGGCATCAGTTTCTCGGTGTAGAGGTCCATCCCCTTGCCCGAGGTGCAGATGAAACCGTCGCCGGCGCGGCCCGCGTACCGGGCGACGACGGGTCCGCCCGCCGCGATGTAGATCGGAATCCCGCCCGGCGGCACGTCGTAGATCGAGGCGCCGACGGTGGTGTAGTACTGGCCCTCGAAGCTGACCCGGTCGCCGGTCCACAGCGCGCGCATCAGATCGACCGATTCCCGCAGCCGGGCGAACCGCTCCTTGAACTCCGGCCACTCGCCCTGATAACCGGTCGC
The DNA here is from genome assembly GCF_000308855.1 of Nocardia veterana NBRC 100344. GTDB lineage: Bacteria > Actinomycetota > Actinomycetes > Mycobacteriales > Mycobacteriaceae > Nocardia > Nocardia veterana. Next base: position 74,694 of record NZ_BAGM01000126.1, read on the forward strand.
GATCTCGTTGAGCGCCTCACCGGTGCCGACCCCGAGCATGATCCGGTCGGGGTAGAGACAGCCCATCGTCGCGAAGGCCTGCGCGACGACCGCCGGGTTGTAGCGGAAGGTCGGGGTGAGAACCGAGGTGCCGAGTTGGATGCGCGAGGTGCGCTCCCCGACCGCCGTCATCCAGGCCAGCGAGAACGGCGCGTGTCCGCCCTGATGCCGCCAGGGCTGGAAGTGATCGCTGACGGTCGCGCTGTCGAGTCCGTGCTCTTCGACCAGAACGCCGAGCTCGACGAGCTCGCGTGGTCCGAATTGTTCTGCCGACGCCTTGTATCCGAGCTTGAGATCACTCACTGCGCCACTCCTGTTCGCCGTCACATGCCTGCCTGGGCCGACTCCCGGGCGGGAGACAACCGCGTCGACCGAGTGCAGCGCTGGACGGGTGTCCCGAAATTCCACAGCGCGGCATGCTGCGGTCTCCTCCGACCATAGTCAGGCCGGATTCCGGCGCCGCCGCGCGTGCGCACCTACCGGAACGTCACATCGGCACCGGGGATAGCTCACAATTGCCTCGTGACTTCCGACAACGAGCCGATTCTGTCCTACCTGACCGATATGGACGGGGTGCTGGTGCACGAGGACCACCTGATCCCCGGCGCCGACCAGTTCCTGGCGGAATTGACCGAGCGGGAGATTCCGTTCCTGGTGCTCACCAACAACTCCATCCGCACCCCGCGCGATCTGCAGGCCCGGCTGCGCCGGATCGGGCTCGATATTCCGGCCGCCTCGATCTGGACCTCGGCGACCGCGACGGCGACCTTCCTCAACGAGCAGCGCCCGGGCGGCACGGCCTATGTGGTCGGCGAATCGGGGCTCACCACGGCCCTGCACGAGATCGGCTACGTGCTGACCGACAGCGATCCGGATTACGTGGTCCTCGGCGAGACGCGCACCTATTCGTTCGAGGCGATCACCACCGCGATCCGGTTGGTGGAGCGCGGGGCCCGGTTCATCGCGACGAATCCGGACCCGACCGGGCCGTCGCGCGAGGGTGTGCTGCCCGCGACGGGTTCGGTCGCCGCGCTGATCACCCGGGCCACCGGCCGCGACCCCTACTACGTCGGCAAGCCCAACCCACTGATGATGCGCTCGGCGCTGCGGCAGATCGGGGCCCATTCCCAGTCGGCCGTGATGATCGGCGACCGGATGGATACCGACGTGATCGCGGGTCTCGAGGCCGGGATGCGCACGGTCCTGGTCACGTCGGGCATCTCCACCCGCACCTCGATGGAACAGTTCCCGTACCGGCCGACACTCGTGATCGACTCGGTGGCCGACCTCGTCGGCCGGACCGAGAATCCGTTCGCGGTCTGAGCGAGATACCTACGGCGCCGCTCGTCGATCCGAATCCGCCGGCGGCGCCTCGGTTTCGAGCGCGTCCAGTGCCGCCGACAGCTCGGTCAGCGCCGCCACCACCTCGGCGAACCGCTGCGAACCCAGCTGCTGGGCAAGACGTTTCGCCATGACCCCGTGCTGCGGGGTGATGCGCCGTACGGCCTCGTAGCCGGCATCGGTGATCGCGACCAGCTTGGCCCGGCGGTGCGCCGGATTGGGCCGGTACTCGGCGAAACCCTTGTCCACCAACAGATCCGCGATCCGCTGCACGCTCTGGCGGGTGATGCCCATCTCCCGGGCGATGCCCGAGACCGGCAGCGGTTCGTGCAGCACCGCGCCGAGCACCTGCCACCACGCCGCGGTGATTCCGGCCGGCTTCGCCAATTCCTCGGCGAGGGCGAGGAATTGGCCGTTGAGTTTGAACGAGGTGATCGCCGCCGCCGAGAACAGGTCGGCCTCGCTGCGGCTCACGCCGACTCCGCGCCCTGGGCCTGCAGGTCGTAGAAGCCCTGCGGATCCCGCTCCGCGTAGAGCCGGTACCAGGCGTCGAGGACCGCGGGGTCGAACAGGTCGAGCCGCGCGAAGACGTGCCGGGCGAAGTCGATCGGCGCGATACCGCTCGCGGTGATCAGATCGCCGTCGGTCACCGCCGGTTCGTCGCGGTACTGGGCGGCGCCCGAATAACCGGTCGGCACAAGGTATTCCGCCGCATTGCTGGTGTGCGGGCGGGAATCGAGCAGACCCTGCGCCGCGAGCCCGTAGGTCGCCCCGCAGATCGCCGCGACCGGGACACCGGCGGCGAGAAAGTCCTGCGCCGCCCGAGCGAACGGCAGCAACTGCTCGCCCTCCCAGATATCGGCGCCGGGCAGGATCAACATCGCGCTGTCCTCCGGCGTGAGTTGGTCCAACGTCAGGTCGGGGACGACGCGCAGGCCGCCCATCGAGGTGATCGGCGCGGTGGTGGCGCCGACGGTGCGGATCTGCCAGGCGCCCGGCTCGCGCTGCATCAACGGCCGGTTGATACCGGCTGTGACGTAGCCCAGCTCCCAATCGGCGTAGGTGTCGTAGACGGCCACATGCACTGTTTTACTCATGACAGTATGCTGTCATACTTGACAGCATACTGTCAACAGGCGTGGTGGCTCAGCTCAGCGCCTGCTCCAGATCGCCGAGCAGATCCTCGACATCCTCGAGTCCGATCGAGATCCGCAGCACCCCGTCGGTCAGCCCCACGGCCGCCCGGCCCTCCGGCCCCATCGCGCGGTGGGTGGTGGTCGCCGGATGCGTGATCAGGGTTTTGGCGTCACCGAGGTTGTTGGAGATGTCGATGATGCGCAGCCGGTTCAGCACCTCGAACGCCCGCTTCTTCCCCTCGTCCGCGCCGGCCGTCAGCTCGAAGGTCACCACGGTGCCGCCGCCGGACATCTGCGAGATCGCCAGCTCGTGCTGCGGATGCGAGGTGAGGAACGGATACTTCGTCCACGCCACCGCCGGATGCCGCTCCAGGAATTCCGCGATCGCCAGGGCCGACTGCGTCGACTGCCGCACCCGCAGCGGCATGGTCTCCAGACCCTTCAGCAGCGTCCACGCGTTGAACGGGCTCAGCGCCGGACCGGTGTGCCGCATCAGATGCTTGACCGGGCCGTTGATGTAATCGCTCGTACCGAGGATCGCACCGCCGAGCACCCGGCCCTGGCCGTCGATGTGCTTGGTCCCCGAATACACCACCACATCGGCACCCAGATCGAGGCTGCGCTGCAGCAGCGGGGTCGCGAAGACGTTGTCCAGCACCACTTTCGCGCCCGCCGCGTGGGCGAGCTCGCTGACCCGCCGCACATCGACGAGGGTCTGCATCGGATTGGACGGGGTTTCGAAGAAGACCGCCGTCGTCGGCTGCGACAGCGCCTGCTCCCACTGCGCGAGATCCTCACCGTCGACGAAGACGGTTTCCACACCCCAGCGCGGCAGGATCTCGTTGCACACCACGAAGCAGGAACCGAACAGGCTGCGCGCGGCGACCAGCCGATCACCCTGCCCGAGCAACGCGGCCAAGGCGGTGAACACCGCCGACATCCCGCTGGCGGTCGCGAAACACGCTTCGGCGCCCTCGAGCAGCCGCATCCGCTCCTCGAACATGGCGACCGTCGGATTGCCGTAGCGCGAATACACGAAATGCTCGATATCGCCGGTGAAGGCCGCCTCGGCCGCCTCGGCACTCTCGTAGACGAAACCCGACGACAGGTACAGCGCCTCCGAAGTCTCCTCGAATCCGGACCGCCGCAAACCCCCGCGAACACCCAGTGTCGCCGGGCCCACGCCCTCGGGCAGCGGCCGATCGAATGCACCGCCGGTGATCATGACTGTCTCCCATCCACCGGGTAACACGAACGGGCGGTCACGACTGCCGCCACGGCAGACCGAGGGCGCGCCAGCCGGCGCCACCGCGATGCCCCTCGGCATCCAGCGGACCCTCGAAACCCTCGAGCACGTTGTAGGACGGGGTGAAGCCCGCAGCGGTCGCGGCCGTGGCCGCACCGATCGAACGCTGGCCGGAGCGACACAGGAAGATCACCGGCGCATCGCTGTCACCGCGATCGGCCAGGGCCTGCTTCAGCTGCCCGACGAAATCCGGATTCGGCGCGCCGGTGACGTCGACCCATTCGATCAGCGCCGTCGGCCGCTCGATCGAACTGGTGTCCGGCACCCCCACGAATCGCCATTCCGCCTCGGTGCGCACATCCACCAGCACCGCATCGGGATTGTCGCGCAACAACTCCCACGCTTGCCCAGGCGTGATGTCACCGGCGTAGCTCACTTGTCGAACCTCCTACGGAATCCGCACTTGCCGTGTCCGGTCGGACAGCGGCCAGGTCGTCACCCGGAGCACCCCACCGCGGAGGAGGGTTGCCGACCAGCGAGCCGGGGCTTACCGCTGGTACTCATGACCTGGACCGAGAATGCCTGGTCACAGGCCGGATTGTCAAACGTCGACGGTCCGGGTCACCGGTTGTCGCAGACCAACCAGGTCCCGTTCTCACGGCGGAAATTCCAGTTCGCCGCGGTCTTGCGACCGTCCGCCCGACTGGTCACCGAAGCCGTGGCCCGGTCACCGTCGACGTGCACGGCGTCAACTCCGGCGATCTCCACCCTCCTGCCCACCGAATCCGGCCCGAGCGGTGACCTCTTGTCGTCGAAATTCCCGCACTCCGTGGTCTTTCGCCGAGCCGCGTCGGAATCGCTTCTGGCCGTGGCGAAATTGCGCGCGGCGATGGCAATCCGGTCCGGCTCTGTGAGATTGTTCTCAGCCGGCCGGGTGACTCCGAGGATCACGACGGCGAGCACCGCGATCACGGCGACGGCCGCGGCGATCAGGAACGGTTTCGCCGAACGCGTGGTATCGCGCTGATCGATCGAGGTAGCCGGATCGCTTTCGTTCATGCGGGCATCATCCCCGGTGGGCCGAAGTGTCGAAGATCACGCCCGCATTTTCGCCCGGATACCGGGAATAGCCCCGGTGGGTGTCACCGATAGAATCACCAGAACTCCGGCCACATCCGGGTGCCCGGAATCGGGCAGCTCCGCGCGGCAACGAAGCGGCGGCGGCGCCACACAGTCGGGCAGGGCCCGGCCCGTACGTCAACTTAGCCTAAGCTAAGAAGGACGGCTGAGACCAAGACGAAGAGTTTTTCGACCAAAGGGTGCGCGTAAGAATGACCGAACACGCTGGAACCAATGGCGGCCCGGGCGACCGCCCGCTGCGCATCGCGATCGTCGGTGCCGGGCCGGCCGGAATCTACGCCGCCGACGCGCTGATGAAATCCGATGTCGACGCGAACATCGACCTCTACGAGCGCATGCCGGCCCCCTTCGGTCTCATCCGCTACGGCGTGGCGCCCGACCACCCGCGCATCAAGGGCATCATCACCGCGCTGCACAAGGTGCTCGACAAGCCGCAGGTCCGCCTGCTCGGCAATATCGACTACGGCACCGACATCGACCTCGAGGACCTGCGCCGCTTCTACGACGCGGTGATCTTCTCGACCGGCGCCAACGCCGACCGCGCGCTCCCGGTGCCCGGCATCGACCTGGACGGCAGCTACGGCGCCGCCGACTTCGTCTCCTGGTACGACGGCCATCCGGACGTGCCGCGCACCTGGCCGCTGGACGCGGAGAAGGTCGCCGTCCTCGGCGTCGGCAACGTCGCGCTCGATGTGGCCCGCGTGCTCGCCAAGACCGGTGACGAGCTGCTGCCGACCGAGATTCCGCCGAACGTCTACGAGGGCCTGAAGCAGAACAAGGCGCTCGAGGTGCACGTCTTCGGCCGCCGCGGCCCGGCCCAGGCCAAGTTCACCCCGCTGGAGCTGCGCGAACTCGATCACTCGCCGAATATCGAGGTCATCGTCGATCCGGAGGACATCGACTACGACGAGGGCTCGGAGGCCGCGCGCCGGCATTCCAAGCAGGTCGACATGGTCTGCAACACCCTCGAGCAGTGGGCGATCCGCGATGTCGGCAACCGCCCGCACAAGCTGTTCCTGCACTTCTTCGAATCGCCCGCCGAACTGCTCGGCGAGAACGGCAAGGTGGTCGGCCTGCGCACCGAGCGCACCACGCTCGACGGCACCGGCAACGTGAAGGGCACCGGCAACTTCAAGGACTGGGACGTGCAGGCGGTCTACCGTGCCGTCGGCTACCTGTCGCAGAACATCCCGGCCCTGCCCTTCGACGATCAGGCCGGCACCGTGCCCAACGAGGCCGGTCGCGTCCTGCTCGACGACACTGCCGAGAACCCCTCTGATCGCTACATGCCGCAGACCTACGTCACCGGCTGGATCAAGCGCGGCCCGGTCGGTCTCATCGGCCACACCAAGGGCGATGCCAACGAGACCATCGCATGCCTGGTCGACGATGCCGCCTCGTTCACCCCCGCCCCCGAACCGGATCCGGACGCGGTGGTGAAGTTCCTCGAGGACAAGGGCATCCCGTTCACCACCTGGGCCGGCTGGTACCGCCTCGACGCCCACGAGCGCGCCCTCGGCGAGCCGGAGGGCCGCGAGCGGGTGAAGGTCGTCGAACGTGAGGACATGCTGCGCGCGAGTGAGCCGCACAAGGTCTGAAACACCACACCGGATCCGCATCCGTCACCGACCTGAGGCATGCTGATCACGTGTTCGATTCCCACGTTCACATCATCGACCCGCGATATCCGCTGGTCGAGAATCAGGGCTACCTGCCGGAGCCGTACACCATCGGCGACTATCGAAAGCGCATGGCGCACTTCGATGTCGACGGTGGTGCGGTGGTGAGCGCCTCGTTCCAGGGCACCGATTCCACCTTCATGGTCGCGGCGCTGGCCGAACTCGGCCCGAACTGGGTCGGCGTGATCAACCTGCCCTCCGATGTCACCGACGAGCAGATCATCGAACTGGATCGGGCCGGCGTGCGCGCGATCCGGTTCAACCTGAAGCGGGCGGCGGTCGATATCGTCACGCTGACCATGCAGGCGCTGCGCGCCTACGAGCTCGCTCGTTGGCATGTCGAGCTCTACATCGACGGCTCCATGCTCGGATCGCTGGAACCGGTGATCTCCAAACTGCCGGCGCTGACGATCGACCATATGGGCATGTCCGACGAATGCCTGCCCTACCTGCTGAATCTGGTCGACCGCGGGGCCCGGGTGAAGGCGTCCGGATTCGGGCGGGTGTCGATGGATGTCGAATCGGCGATGCGGCGGGTGCACGCGGTCAATCCGGGTGCGCTGATGTTCGGCTCGGACCTGCCCGGCAACCGGGCCGATCGCCCGTTCCGTGACGCCGATATCGAGATCATCGGCCGGGCCGTCGGCGCGGACATGTATCGAGTGCTCGAGGACAACGCGCGGCTCTGCTACCGGCTGCCGGTCAAGGTCCGCTCCGCCGACGATTCCCCGCCGACCCGGCCGATTCGGCGGGCCGACCCCTCGACGCTGCGGCTTCGCCGGGCCGACCTGCCGCAACCGCCCGACACCACCCGGCCCCTGCGGATCATCGAATAGCGCCGAACCACGCACCCGGATGCCGTGCGTCACATCCACCACTTATTGTCGTAGTGTCAACACCGGCGCGCGCCGCCGGTCGCAGGATCGACGACGAACCGAGGTAGGGCGTGAGCACTTCATCCACCACCGGACAGGGCCCGCTGGCGGGCATCAAGGTTGTTGAGCTGGCCGGAATCGGCCCCGGCCCGCACGCGGCACTGCTGCTGGCCGATCTGGGCGCCGACGTGGTGCGCGTGCAGCGGCCCGGCATGATGCCGGGCTTCATGGAGCGGCCGCAGTGGCGCGGGCGGACCATCGTCGAGGCGGATCTGAAGAACCCGGACGATATCGAGAAGGTGCTCGGCCTGATCGACAAGGCCGACGTGCTGCTCGAAGGTTTCCGCCCCGGCGTGACCGAGCGGATGGGGCTGGGCCCGGACGTCACCCTGGAGCGCAATCCGCGCCTGATCTACGGCCGGATGACCGGCTGGGGACAGTACGGCCCGCTGGCCGACCGCGCCGGCCACGACATCAACTACATCTCGCTGACCGGCGTGCTGAACGCCATCGGCCGCAAGGGTGAGCGCCCGGTACCGCCGCTCAACATGGTCGGCGACTTCGGCGGCGGCTCGATGTTCCTCGTGATGGGTGTGCTCGCCGCTCTGGTGGAGCGGTCCGGCTCCGGCAAGGGCCAGGTCATCGACGCCGCGATGATCGACGGCGCGCTCTCGCTCTCGCACATGATCTGGGGTATGCGCGGAATGGGCCTGTGGTCCGATGAGCGCGGCACCAATCTGCTCGACACCGGGATGGCCTTCTACGACACCTACGAGACCTCCGACGGCAAGTACATGGCGGTCGGCTGCATCGAACCGCAGTTCTACGCCGAGTTCCTGAAGGGCCTCGAGATCGACCCCGAGGGGCTGCCGATGCAGATCGACCCCAACGGCCAGGACCAGCTGCGCAAACTGTTCGCGGAGAAGTTCAAGACCAAGACCCGCGACGAATGGGCCGCCATCTTCGACGGCACCGACGCCTGCTGCACCCCCGTCCTCACCTTCACCGAGGCCACCGAGAACGGGCACATCGCCGCCCGGGAATCGCTGGTCGAGATCGACGGCGTGGTCCAGCACGCCCCGGCGCCGCGGTTCTCCCGCACCCAGGGCGGGACCCCCACCCCGCCGCCGTCCGCGGCGACTCCGATCGACGAGGTGTGGGTGAACTGAGCTCCGCACGGCGGGTGCGGCCGATGTGTCCGCACTCGCCGGGAACGCCGCCCGAGGCCGGCGAGAACCGCGGTTCGCTCGCCGAGCCGCCAAAGTCTCGACCACACAGTCTCATTGGGGGAGCTCGGCCGCTGCTGTGGTTCGCGTAATCCCCGCAACTCTCCCCTCGACGCCTCGCGCCCGCCGGGCCCGTAGGCGGGCTGTCCACCCGGGTTCGGGCGGGCACCTGACGACGCGGGCGCACCGCTGTCCGGACCGCCCGCCGTCCCGGGCCGTCGGCCACCCGTCCGGCGGCCACCCGCCGGGTCGGTAGCCCGACCCGGCGGATGCGCCCGATCCGCGCGCCCGATACGCCGCCGCGATTCATAGCTCACAAACATTTCCGCTGGATAGAGCTGGGGCCGTTCGCGGTTCATCCGTTCCACGCAATTTCGCGAAGGCACTACAGTAATTTCATGGCTCGGAACTGGCCGATGATCGAGCGCGGTGGCGAATCGGAGTCGATTCGCGCGGCGCTGACCGGCACCGAATTCGTCGGCGCGATCCTGACCGGCGACGCGGGGGTGGGTAAGACGACGCTGGCGCGGCAGGCGACCGCCGCGGTGGGCGGGAATGTGCGCTGGGTCGCGGGCACCGAATCCGCGCGCAGTATTCCGCTCGGTGTCTTCGCGCATATGGTCGGCGTCTACACCGCTCACGATCCGGTGACGTTCATGGCCGCGGCGCGCGAAGCCCTGCTGGCCGACGGCGAGACCATCATCGGCGTGGACGATGCCCATCTGCTCGACCAACTTTCGGCCACCCTGCTGTTGCAGCTGGCCATCGACAAGGCGGCCCGGATCGTCTGCACCGTCCGCAGCGGGGTACAGGTGCCGGATGCGGTGACCTCGCTGTGGAAGGACGGGCATCTGCTGCGGATCGACCTCACGCCGTTCACCGAACAGCAGAGCGTCGAACTGGTCGAATCCATGCTCGGCGGTCAGCTGGAGGGGTTCACCGCGAATCTGATGTGGGAATCCTCCGGCGGCAACGCCCTGTTCCTGCGGCATCTGGTCGAGGGTGCGCTGGAGGCGGGGACGCTGCGGCAGGTCAACGGGGTCTGGCAGTTGCGCGGCCGCGCCGCGGTCACATCGGAGCTGGCCGCCCTGCTGGAAGATCGCGTCGAGCAACTGCCGGAATCGGTGCTGCGGGTACTCGAACTGCTCACCTTCTGCGAGCCGATCGATCTGGACGTGCTGGCCGAACTCGCCGGTGAGGATGCCGTCGAACAGGCCGAAACCCGCGGCGTGGTACGGATTGTGGAGAACGGCCACCAACTGCTCGTCCGCTACAACCATCCACTGTTCGGCGAGGTGATCCGGCGCCGGCTGGGTATCGCGTCGGCGCGCCGGCTGCGTGGGCGACTGTATTCGTCCTTGCGGGAGCGGCCGATCAACTCCGCTTCCGATCGCATCCGGCTGGCCGAATTGGCTTTGGACAGTGACAAGTCCGCGGATCTGGAATTGTTCGAAGCGGCCGCCGCCGATGCCATCGGACTGGCCAATATCCCGCTCGGCGAACGGTTCGCCCGCGCCGCCGTGGAGCGGCGCGGGGGCGTCGAATCCGCCGATCTCCTCGCGCGGGCACTGCTGTGGCAGGGCCATCGGATCGAGGCCGAGCGAACCCTGGCCAGTTTCGATCCCGACCAGTTGAACGAGGTGCAGCTGGCCCGCTGGGGCAGTACCCGGGTGTCGAATCTGTTGTGGGCCATGGGCGATGCCGACCGCGCCGACGAGGTGCTGGCGCTGGTGCGGGCCCGGGTCCGCCATCCGAAGATCGCCTTGACGCTGCAGGGCTTGGCCTCCGCCTGCGAGGTGAACGAAAACCGCTTGGAACAAGCATTTCTCGATGCCGAGCAGGTGATGTCGACGCCGGATGCGCCCGCCTGGGCGGTGTGGTGGGCCTCCTTCGGCGGCGGTCTGGCCTTGGCCTTGATGGGACGCAGCGCCGCGGCGCGCGAATACACGCTGCGCGGCCACCAGGTCGAGGAGCAGGTCGACGGGCCGACCCGATTCATGTCCGCGCACGCGGAGGTACTGGCGCTCACCTTCACCGGTGAACTCGAGGCCGCACGTCGATGCGCGTCGGCGTATTTCGGCTATTCCGCGCCCGGGCAGTACCTCGCCTGGGGACTGTCGAAGATCCTGCAGGGGACCGTCGATGTTGCCCAGGGACATTTCCCCGAGGGTGTGGAGAATCTGGAACAGGCCTTGGCGGCGCTGACCGCCGAGGGCGCCGCGGCCTGGATGTTCCCGGCGAGAATCCGTCTGGCCGAGGCCTATTCGGCGCTGGGGCGAGCCGCGGAGGCAGCCGAAACCATCGCCGAGGCGCGGCGCCGCGGCGGAAGGCACAGCGCGGTCTACGAACCCCAGCTCGAGATCGCCCGTGCCTGGCAGGCCGCGGCCGAGGGCACGGTGGCTCCGGCGGTTCGGCTGGCCATCGGCGCCGCGGACGCCGCCGCCCGCTCCCACCAACATGCGATCGAGGCGCTGGCCCTGCACACCGCCGCGCGTTTCGGCGACCGCAGTGTGGCCGGGCGATTGGCCGATATCGCCGCGCGCATCGACGGCGCGCTCGTCCAGGTGCAGGCGCGGCACGCGGTGGCCGTGGCATCGCAGGACGGTCCCGGATTGGACGCCGCCGCAGCGGAATTCGAGCGGATGGGCGCCTTGCTGTCGGCCGCCGACGCCGCCGCGCAGGCGGCGTCGGTGCACGAACGGCACGGCGATCGGCGGCGATTGCTGGAATCGGCCGCCACCGCGAACCGATTGGCGGCGGCCTGCGGCGGGGCCAGCACTCCGGCGCTGCGCCAGTCGGCCCAACCGCTTCCACTGACGGCACGCGAACGCGAGATCGCCAATCTGGTCGTCGCGGGACTGTCCAACCGTCAGATCGCGGACCGGCTCACGGTGTCGGTGCGGACCGTGGAGGGCCACCTCTACCGCGCGTGCACGAAGCTCGATGTCACCGACCGCGAGGCGCTCGCCGACCTCATGCGCGGTGAGCCACCACGAGGCAAACAGCGCTGACCGGCCCGAGTTACGGCATGGCCAACACGACCTTTCCCTGCCCCGCGCTCTCCCGGGCATGCGAAAGCGCCGCCCGGAATTCGGCGAGCGGGTAGCGACCGGCGATCGGCAGGAGATCGCCACGCTCGGCCAGTACCGACCAGCACGTCGCGGTCGCCGCGTCGAGCGTCGTCGCGCTCACCCGATCGAGCCACGTGCTGATCGCGAATCCCTGCCAGTGCAGCGACTTGTACAGAATGGTCGACGCCGTGACCTCGAAGGGGCGATCGTCCAGCACGCCGTAGGACACCAGGTACCCGCCCGGGACGGTGCGCGCGATGAGAACCGTGGTGTCGGGCCCGCCCACCGGATCGAACACGAGGTGATAGGGCTCGACCCGGGTCAACGCGTGCTCCACCGTCGGACCGAGTGCGATGGTGGCGCCGGTGTGATCGATCAGCCGATAGCCGTCCGCTTCCCGGATCAGGCGTTCGACCGAAAGACCTTGCCGGGTGGCCAATTCGGCGAGAATCGACGCGACGACGGAGCGGCCGGCGGTGAGCAGCACCCGCATCCCCGGCCGGTGCACGACCCCGTCGAGCAGACCCCACGCCGTCAGGGGGTTCAGCGGTAACTGACAGGCGACCTCGTCGGGAATACGGTCCGACAGGTCGATGGGCACGGGATAGACCCGGGCCCGGGGTGCGACGGCGACCTGAGCCCAGGCGCCCGGACTGCGGAATGCCACCCGCCGGCCCGGTCGAACATCGCCGACGCCCGGACCGACGTCGGTGACGACCCCGACGCCTTCGAAGCCGGCGACCTGCGGGTACGTCGGCTGCACCGTGGTGTAGGCCCCGGTGACGAACAGTTCGTCGGCGGGCTGGATCACGCTGGCCGCCACCCGAATCCGCACCTCACCGGGTCCGCACGGCGGCGCCGTGGTCTGTGCCGGCCGCAGCACCTCCAGGGGGTTGCCGCGTTCGTCGAATATCAATGCCTGCATCGTCGGTCCGTTCGTCCAGTGGTCGACAGGTCTCCGGGGCCAATCCTGCCGAGCAGTGGTGATAGCGTCCAAGACTTGATTCGGATGACTTGATACTCGAGAGGTATCGGATGGAGTTGCGGCATCTGCGGTATTTCCTCGCGGTCGCGGCCTGCGAGAACATGACGCGCGCCGCCGAGCGCCTGCACATCACCCAGCCACCGCTGAGCCGCGCCATCCGCGAACTCGAGACCGAACTCGGGGTGACGTTGTTCATCCGACACAACCAGCGCATCAGGTTGACCGAGGCCGGTGCGGCGCTGGTGCCGGAGGCTCGATCGGCGCTCGAGCGGATCGACGGATTCGTCCATCACGCAGGCGAACTCGCCGCCGGACAGCGCGGTCGCATCCGGGTGGGTTATGTGGACGGCGCACTGCACGGCGGCATACTGGCAACCCATCTGCGCAATCTGCGCCGGCACAGTCCCGCACTGGTCGTCGACCTGGTCGCCGCGAGCACGGCAGCCCAGCTGCGGTCGCTCGCCGATAATCAACTCGATATCGCGTTGACCTATACGCCCGCCGAATGGCCGGACGGTGTCATCGGGCGGCAGCTGATGTCCAGCCCGGTGCTGCTCGTCCTGTCCACCGACGACGTGCTGGCGCACCGACCCAGGATCGGTCCCGCAGACCTCGACGGCAGTCCCTGGGTGGCATTGTCGCGAGACGACGACGCACACTGGCGGGACCGCTTCGTGCGCCGCTGCGCGGAGGCGGGATTTCATCCGGATATTCGTTACGAGGTGGCCCAGCTCTCGGCGCTCCTCGGGCTCGTCGAAGCGGGCGCCGGACGCGCCCTGGCACAAGAGATCTCGCTTCGGACGACGACTCCGGGACTGGTCTTCGAACCGCTCCCCTGGTGGTCCGGGACCGTCGACTACTGGGTGGCCTGGCGGGCCCGCACTCCCGCCCCGGCAGTCGAGCGGTTCCTCGAGGCGAATCAGCTCACCTGATGCCGGCCCGCGGCGTCCTGAATGCTCGACGGCCGGTCCCGGTAACGGTGGGAGCGGAACTTCGGCGCTGCGATGGAGCCTCGATGTCGTTTACGATGCTGGCGGCGGCATGGGTCGCCGGTTCAGGCAGTCTGTCGACGAGGGTGGTGCTCGGCGTGATCCGTCGAAATCGGTATCTGATGACGGGGATTCGAGTCGCGATGGCCGCGGTGCCGATGGCGTTGGCGCTCGGCTTCGCCGGTGCGGCGGGTGCGGTCGGCCCGGTCCAGCCCGGCGTGACGACCCCGGACGCGCCGGCGCAGTCGGACGAGCCCGCCGAATTGCGTTCGGCGACACCACAACAGGCACCGGCGCCGCGGTCGGCACCGCATTCGGCGCCGAAACCGGAGCAGCCGAAGGAGCAGCCGCCCGCACCCCGCGAGGTGCGGATCGGTGAATTCTCCGCTCCGGTACCGGAGGTCGTCCCGGATGCCGTGGTCGACGGGGTCAATCGGGCCACCGAGGGGCTCGAAGGGGCGCTCGCGCCGAACGCCGAGCACAAGTAACCGGCGCAGGAGCGATCGGAACAGCGTCCGGTCAGAACAGCGTCGGCTCGCCGAAGCCGGAGGTGCGTTCGATCTCGAGCAGGCGTGCCTTCGTCGCGATCCCACCCGGTGCGGAGAAGCCGTGCAGGCCGTGATCGGCGGCCAGCACCCGATGGCACGGGACGATGAGCGGTATCGGATTGCGGCCCAACGCCTGCCCGACCGCTTGCGCGGCCCCCGGCGCTCCGGCGCGGGCGGCGACCTCGCCGTAGGTGAGCGTATGCCCGGGATCGATGGCCCGCGTGATGTCGTACACCGCCCGATGGAATTCCGGCTGCGCACGATAGTCCACCGGGATCCAGCGGAGATCGTCGAGCGTGCCGGTCAGGTGCGCGCGAATCGCGGTCACCGCGTCGGCCATCACACCCGACGGCTCCACGTAGCGAATCCGTTCGGCCGGAACGGAACCCGAGCCGCGCCGAAGCGCCGGCAGATCCCGCCCGCCGGTCCCGTCGCGACCCGACTCGTCACCACCGGACTCGCCGCCGGGCTGTCGCCCGACCGCCGGCAGCCGGAACTGCACAACCCCCGCGTCGGTCCAGGCCACGGCGCACAGACCGATCGCGGTATCGAATTCGGCTACCGCTACCGAGGACATTTCGCCCACAGACATACCCCCAGTGTGCACCGTGGGTCCGACATGTCCGCTCACAGCAGTCCAGTTGACCAAAACTGGCCTGTGTCGCGGCGACTCACGGCAGGGGCCGACTCACGGCAGCGTCGGCCGCATCCCGGACCGGTCGCGCACCACACAGACCGACCGCCGGCGCAGCACCCCGAGAGCGCGATGCCGCGGCGCGGGCGACTTCGCCGCCGGGGCGGCCCAATCCGCCATCGGAGCGTGCGGCCGATACCGTTCGAACCGGGCGACAACGTGCCGACCCGGTCCGGTGGCGTAGCGGTGGGCGGCCACGAGAACGACCGCGGCGATCAGCAGAGCGGCGAGACCGGAGAACATACCCTCACCCTGCCGCCAGCTGGACTTGAATCAAATAGCCACTGCCCGGATACTGGCCTTTATGGCGATACGCGTGATCAGTGCTGCCACCCTCACCCGTGATCTGGGCCGGTGGCGGCAGGAGGAACCGGGCACGACCCGGCGCGGTGCGCGCCCGGCCTATCTGGCGCTCGCCGAGAGTATTCGCCTGCTGATCCACGACGGACGGGCGCCGCTGGGCATCGCGTTGCCGAGCGAACGCGATCTGGCGGCCGCACTCGGTGTCAGCCGCACCACCGTCACCTCGGCGTATGCGCTGTTGCGCGAACACGGCTACCTGATCAGCCGGCAGGGGTCCCGCAGTACCGTCGCCCTGCCCTCGGACGTCGCCCACGACGGGACCAAACCGGCCCGCAGCATCCTGGCCGTGATGTCGCCGACCGCGCAGCCCACCATCGACCTCACCTATGCCGCGATGTCCGCCCCGCCGCAAATGAGCGATGCTTATTCCGCTGCGCTGCAAGGCCTTCCGCTCTATCTGGGCACCCACGGCATGGATCCGGTGGGCGTGCTCCCGCTGCGCGAGATGCTGGCCCGCCGCTACACCGCCCGCGGCCTGCCGACCGATCCGGACCAGATTCTGGTGACCCTCGGTGCGCAGCACGGCCTTCGGCTGCTGTTGAACGTGCTCACCGCCCCCGCCGAACGCGTCCTGATCGACCACCCGACCTACCCCAACGCCATCGAGGCGATTCGCGATGTGGGCGCCCGCCCGGTGCCGGTGCCGCTGCGGCCGGAGCAGCCCGAGGCCGCCTGGGATCTGGACGGAATCCGCAGTGCCGCCCGGCAGACCGCGGCCAGCACGGCCTATCTGGTGCCGGACTTCAACAATCCGACCGGCTTGCTGATGAACGCCGAGGCCCGGGCCGAACTGGCGGCGATCGCCCGCGAGACCCGGATGACCGTGATCGTCGACGAATCCATGGTCGATCAGCAGCTCGAGGGCGAAACCCCGCCGCCCGCAGCGGCTTTCGCCCGCGGTTCGGAAATCGTGACGATCGGTTCGGCTTCCAAGTCGTTCTGGGGCGGCCTGCGGGTCGGCTGGATTCGCGCCAACCAGTCCTTGATCGCCAAACTCCTCGGCACCCGCTCCACGGTCGACCTCGGCACCCCGGTAATGGACCAGCTGGCCACCGGCTATCTGCTCGAACATGCCGACGCCATACTCGAACAACGCCGGGACCAGCTGCGCAGCCGGCGTGCGGCGCTGTTGGAAGCGCTGAGCGACGAGCTTCCGGACTGGCAGGCGAGCCCCGGCTGCGGCGGCATGTCGATCTGGGTGCAGCTGCCGGCCCCGGTCTCCACCGCCCTCGCCGCCACCGCGCCCAATCACGGCGTTCTGCTCGCCGCGGGTCCTCGCTTCGGCGTCCAGGGAGCCTACGAGCGCTTCCTCCGGATTCCGTTCACGCACACCGAATCAGACCTCCGGATAGCGGTGAAGTCGATCGCGGCCACCTACGCGTCGCTCACCCCGCACGCCACCGATCCACTCGGCCCACTCACCTGCTACTGAGCCCGAATTCTTCGTGCGAACCTCGCGACGATTTCCGGGTTTCCCGCTTTCGCCGGAGGTTTGCGCGAATAGTTCCCGGTTAGAGCCTCAACTCAGGATATCGTGCCGGACGATGGTCTCGTCCCGGCCGGGGCCGACGCCGATGCAGGACACCCGGGCGCCCGAAAGTTCCTCCAGCCGTTCCACGTACGCACGCGCGTTGGCGGGGAGATCGTCGAAGGTGCGGGCGCCGGAGATGTCCTCCCACCAACCGGGCATCTCCTCGTAGATCGGCTTGGCGTGGTGGAATTCGGTTTGCGTGGTGGGCATCTGCTCCACCCGCTCGCCGTCGATCTCGTAGGCCACGCAGATCGGCACCCGGTCCAGGCTGGACAGCACGTCGAGCTTGGTCAGGAAGTAGTCGGTGATGCCGTTGACGCGAGTGGCGTAGCGGGCGATGACCGCGTCGAACCAGCCGGTCCGCCGGGCGCGGCCGGTGGTGACGCCCACCTCGCCGCCGGTCTTGGCCAGATATTCGCCCGACTGGTCGAACAGCTCGGTCGGGAACGGTCCGGAGCCGACCCGCGTGGTGTAGGCCTTGAGGATGCCGAGCACCGTCGTGATCTTGTTGGGTCCCACGCCGGCGCCGACCGCCGCGCCCCCGGAAGTCGGATTCGACGACGTCACATACGGATACGTGCCGTGGTCGACGTCGAGGAGGGTGCCCTGCGAACCCTCGAGCAGAACCGTCTCGCCCTCTTCGAGCGCGCGGTTGAGCAGCAGCCGGGTGTCGCTGATCCGGTGTTTGAAGCCCTCGGCCTGTTCCAGCACCTCGTCGACCACCTGCTGCGGGTCCAGCGCACGGCGGTTGTAGATCTTGACCAGCACCTGGTTCTTGAATTCCAGTGCGGCCTCGACCTTCTGGGTGAGGATCTTCTCGTCCAGCACGTCGGCGACCCGCACGCCCACCCGGGCGACCTTGTCCTGGTAGCACGGGCCGATACCGCGGCCGGTGGTACCGATCTTCTTGTTGCCGAGGAAGCGTTCGGTGACCTTATCGATGGCCACGTGATAGGGCATGACCAGGTGCGCGTCGGCCGACAGCAGCAGCCGGGAGGTGTCGACACCGCGCTCTTCCAGGCCGGCGAGTTCGTCGAGCAGCACGCCCGGATCGACGACCACGCCGTTGCCGATCACATTGGTGACCCCGGGGGTCAGGATGCCGGACGGGATCAGATGCAGCGCGAAGTTGTCCCCGTTCGGCAGCACAACGGTGTGACCTGCGTTGTTACCACCCTGGTAGCGGACCACCCATTGGACACGGCCGCCGAGCAGGTCGGTGGCCTTGCCCTTACCCTCGTCGCCCCACTGGGCGCCGATCAGCACGATTGCCGGCATGGGAGTCTCCTACGGTTTCGACACGCAGCATCGGCGACGCTGCAGCTACCTGCCGTTTCCGAGCTCTACGACGACGCTCCCGGGGCCTACGGGGGTCACGCAGGCTACCTCCTCCGGGCCGGTCGCTCGCCTCGAGTGGCGGTGGCCGGGAGGTCAGTCTAGTGGATGCCACCGGGATGCCCGGACGGCGGAGGGCGCGCCGAGCGCCCGAGCCGATTACAGTGGCCTGCGGAGGCGTCCCGGCAGGGGTGCGCCCGAAACGCAGCGAGGGCGATGGAGTTGACAGGTCCGAGGAGGGTGTTCGGCAGTTGAGTACTCATGTTCTCCGCTGCAACGGCGCCCCCGTGCCCATCGCGCTCGCGTCGCTGCCGACCACCCAGACCACGGCGATTCCGGACACCGCCGAACTGGATGAACTGCTTCCGGTGCTGGCCGCCGACAACCAGCCGCGGCTGATCGTGCTCGGCGAGGATGCGGGTCTGGCCGCGGTCCTCACCCATCTGCTGCGCACCGAGCGGCTCGGGGTCGAAATCGGCTATGTGCCGGTGGATCGCACCTACGGTTCGCGCGCATATCAGACCGGCACCGGATCGCACGCCGCCAAGCGCGCCCTCGAGGGCCGCGCCGAAGAGACGCCGCTGATCCGCGACGACACCGGCACCGTTCTGGTCGGCCGGGCCACGATCACCGGACGTGAGGGCGGCAAGCTCGAGGGCGAGGCCTACGTCGACGAGGTCCGCCTGTTCACCGGAAAGGTTGCGGCACTTCATGTTTCGCCGACGCTGGAAATGCCCGGCGTGCGCGCGACGGTGCAGCGCGGCTGGGGTAAGAAGCGGTGGGTGGCCGGACGCGCCGTGCAACTCGGATCGCCGGGTGCGGTGGTGACGCGCGACGGGATCGCGACCGACCGCACCGTGCCGCGCTCGAGTTTCTATCGGCATCACGAGCCCTGGTTGCTGGTGCGATGATCAACGATCGCACCGGCGCGTGGGACCGGCGCCGGGCCGTGCGGCCGAGCCCGGTGTTCCTGCTCATCGTGGTGATCACGGCCCTCGGCGCCGCGCTGGCCTGGGACGCCGATCCGCTCTCCACCCGCGCCAAGGCGGGCGTTTTCGTCTTCGTCGTGGCGGGCTGGATCCTGAGTGTCTGCCTGCACGAATTCGGTCATGCCTATACCGCGTGGCGGGCCGGGGACCACGAGGTGCAGATGCGCGGATATCTGACCTTGAATCCGGTGAAGTACAGCCACCCGCTGCTGTCGATCGGCTTGCCGATTCTGTTCATCGCACTGGGCGGATTCGCCCTACCCGGCGGCGCGGTCTATCTGAACACGCACAATTTCTCGGCCCGCACCCAGCGCTCGATCAGCGCGGCCGGTCCGGCGGTCAATGCCGCCTGTGCGGTGGTGCTGCTGGTGATCGTCCGGTTCTGGGGTTCCACCCACACCCACGCGGCGTTCTGGTTCGGACTGAGCTTCCTGGCATTTCTGCAGATCACCGCGACGATCCTCAATCTGCTCCCGATTCCGGGCACCGATGGATACGCGATCGTGGAGCCCTCGCTGAGCTATCAGACCCGCCGATCGCTGGATCAGGTCAAGCCGTTCGGATTGCTGCTGTTGCTGGCGATTCTGTGGGTGCCGGAATTGAATCGCGTCTTCTTCGATGCGGTGTACTGGGTCTTCGAATTGTCCGGAGTGCCGTCGAGTTGGGCGGCGATGGGCAGTTATCTGACCCGATTCTGGACCTGAGAATTCGGCGGGCACGCCCGAGTTCCGTTCGATTCGCCGGCGAACAGGAACCGGGCGGCCCTCTTCGCGACGGAGCGCCCGCCCCCTACCCGGTCGGCCGCACACCAATCGGCCGCACGTCGCACCCGTCGCGAAGATCTCCGACCGCGCCACCCCTCGTCGACGCGGTCACCACAAAAGTTACGAGCCGGAAGGCCGCGCGGCACGAGTAGTGCACTACCCGATCGCGCGGGCCGTGCACGCGCACCGGCGCACGGGCTCCCGCGCTTCGCTCCCGGGCTACTGCAACGGGCCTGTGACGCAGCCTGATTCGACCTGTACGCAGCCGGCGGCGGCGGAACACATACGGCCACGGGCGGATCCGGCCCTCACTCCTCCGGAGTCACGTAGGGATGCCGCACCGTCGGCGGCAGGAGTGCGATCGCCGACAGTCGCTTCACGCCGCACACCTGCATCAGATCGACCACGATGGAGCGCAATTGGGCGAAGACCACATGCGCCGACAGGCCCGCGCCCTCGACCAGATCCTTGGTGGCGCCCTTCGCGACCCGCCGCAGTACCCGCGTCGCCTCGGCGGCATCCGGTTGTTCCCCCGGCTCGGCGACCATATAGCGGCGTACCACCTCCACCGCCTTGCCCAAATCCTCGACCTCGGCGATCATGCGCGGGTCGAGGATTTCGTCGTCACGCACCAGTGTCAGGGCACGTCGCAGCAGCACACGGGTGTTGCGCACGGCGTTGTCGAGCGGATCGACCGCGGCCCGGATCGCCTCGAGCCGGGGACGCGAATTCCAGTACAGCGGCGAAATGCGGCTGACCTCACGACCACCCTCCACCGCGCTGCGCAATCCGTCGATCTGCGGTTGCGTGCCCCGCACGGATTGCAGTGCGGCCCGGACCTTTTCCGCGTCCTGCTCGAGCAGTCCGTCCGCGCACCGGGTCAACGCGGCGGCCAGCACACCCAGAATATCGGCGGCCTGCTGACGCGCGCGCCGAACCGGATGCAGCGGGATCGCGGCGACCACCACGACGCCGACCAGACCGCCGACCAACGCGTCGACCATCCGATTGAGGCCGCCACCGGTGTGCGGCGGCATCAGGGTCGCGACCAGAACCGCCGAACTGGCGGCCTGCATGGGGATGACCGCCCCGCGATCGAGGAAGACCGCGATCGCCATCGCCACGCCGACCACCAGGGCGATCTGCCACGGCCCGGTGCCCACCCGGCCGATGAAGAAGTCACCGATGCCGATGCCGACGGCCACGCCGCCGACCAATTCCACCGACCGGCGCAACCGAGCTCCGAACGACACCCCGATCGAGATGACCGCGGCCATCGGCGCGAAGAACGGCTGGGGATGACCCACCAGCCGGTGGGCGATGAACCAGGACAGAGCCGCACCCACCGCACACTGGAAGATCGGGAGCGCGGACCGGCGCAGGCGCAGCCAGCCGTTGCGCATGCGCTGTTTACCGCTGTCGCGAACCGCATCGACGGTGATGGCGGTGGCGAACCGTTCCGTGCCGGCCAGACTCAGTCCAGACCGAGTTCGCCGGCGGCGCGGGGATCGCAATCCTCGAGCAGATCCAGGCAGCGGGCGTATTCGTCGTTCTCACCGATCGCCTGCGCGGCGCGGGCCAACGCTCCGACGCTGCGCAGGAAACCCTGGTTGGGCTCGTGGCTCCACGGCACCGGGCCGAATCCCTTCCACCCGTTGCGGCGCAACAGGTCCAGGCCGCGGTGGTAGCCGGTGCGGGCGAACGCGTAGGCGGCCACCACATCCAGGTTCACCTCGGCCGCACCCTCGCTCGACGCGTCGATGCCCGCCCGCTCGAGGGCATCCTCGGCCAGCTGCGCCCAGGCCACCGACGCCGTCGGATGCGCGGCAGCGACCTGCACCGGGTCCTGATTGTCCAGCAAGGCCTGTTCGGCCTCCGCGTTTTCGGGAAGCAAAACCGGCTGCGGTCCGAGTAGATCGCCGAAGGAGGTCATGGGCTTCATTGTGCACCCCTTTGCTTACGCGTCCGCTGCCTCCTCCGGGCCATACCCCATTAGGCTGGCCGCCGGAGACCAACAGTTGACGACCGACAGCTGATACTGAGCAAGGGGTAGCGCGTGTCCGACCCGAACGACGACCAGAAGCCGCATCCGGGCGCCTCCGGCGACCGTCCGCGTCAGGCTGCCCCCGGTGCGGGTCCCGGCCGCCCGGCGAATCCTGGCCGCCCCGGCGGACCGGCTCCCGGCAGCGGGCCGGCCCCTTCCGGTGGTTCCGATGCCGGGCAGACCCAGCGGATCTCCCGCGATCAACTTCCCGGCGCCGCCGCCCCGACCACTCCGATGCCGTCACCATCGGCGCAGACCCAGATCATCCGCACCGACGCGAAAGTCGCTGCGCAGCAATCCGGCTCGGCCGCGGCTTCCGGCAACTCCGCCGAGTCCGGCCGTTCCGGCGGCCAGGACGCGCGCACCGAAGGCGACCCGAGCTCGGGTAGCCCCACGCCGGCCGGGCCGGCAGATGCGGAAACGGTCGCCATTCCCAAGTCCCAGGACAGCGGACCGGGTTCGCGGGCCGAGGACGCGAAGTCGGGCGCGGCGAAGGCACCGGATGCCACCGGCTCCGGCAAGGCAGGCGCAGCCGACGCGGAGAATCGGCCGGCCGACGAGGCCACGGCGGTCCGGGGCACGACGGACACCGCAGAAGCACGCCGAAACCCCACCGAAGCTGCGGAGGGCGCGGAGCCGAGCGGCACCGAGCGGTCGGCGGATCCGGGTCGTGCGGCGGCCGCCGGGCAGAAAACCACCGGCGGGGAGGCCTCCTCACCCGACTCCCCGGCGGGTGCGAAATCAACCGGATCCCCCACGGTGGCGAACGACGCCACGACCTCGGACTCGGCCGATTCCGCAACCACTGCGGCGACCGGCGCCCCGGCCGGTACTGCGGCGCAGCAGGAACCGAGCGGCTCCCAGGACGCGTCGAGCCCCGCACCGAGTGGCGCCGCAGCCCCGGTGCGCGGCGGAGACGAGACGAAAACGGTTGCGCTGCCGAAGGTTTCGCCGACCGGATCCGGATCGAAACCGCAGTCCGGCGCCGAGAGCGGCACGGGCGCGAAGTCCGACGCGAAATCGGAAGCGCCGCAGCATGTGCCGTCGGTGTCCAACCCGTCCGACGACGCGACCACGGTGCTGCCGATCCAGAAACCCGATCCGGCCGCGACCGAAAAACTCCGCGCGGCCCCGGGACAGCAGGGTCCGGGCGGGCCGAATGCGTCCGGCGGCCGGGGCGGGCCGGGTACGGCGGCCGGAGCCGCGGCGGCGGGAGCTGCCGCCGGTGCGGCGGGACCGAAGGCCCCCGGTCAGCAGGGTTCCGGTGGGCCGGGACAGGGC
>NZ_BAGM01000125.1 GCF_000308855.1 Nocardia veterana NBRC 100344
GATTCCCATGCCCGAACAACTCGCAGTCACCGATCCCTCGACGCTGCATCCGATGCCCGGACAGCCCCGCGTCGTCCTGCTGAAACCTCTGGTCACCTCGCCGCTGATCGAGGTCGGCGAATACTCCTACTACGACGATCCGGATGACCCCACCGCCTTCGAAACCCGCAACGTCCTCTACCACTACGGCCCGGAGAAACTGATCATCGGCAAGTTCTGCGCCTTGGCGACGGGCGTGCGGTTCATCATGAACGGCGCCAACCACCGCATGGACGGACCGTCGACCTTCCCCTTCTCCACCATGGGTGGCGCCTGGTCCCGGCATGTCGATCTGCTCATGGACCTGCCGAACCGGGGGGACACCGTGGTCGGCAACGACGTCTGGATCGGATACGGCGTGACGGTGATGCCGGGCGTGCGGATCGGCCACGGCGCCATCGTCGCCGCCGGCTCCGTGGTGACCTCCGATGTCCCCGATTACGCCATCGTCGGCGGCAACCCGGCCCGGCTCATCCGCCACCGCTACCGCCCGGACGAGATCGACCGGCTACTGGCGCTCGCCTGGTGGGACTGGCCGATCGAACAGATCGACGCGCACGTCCGCACGATCATGGCGGGCACCGTCGACGACCTGGAGCGAGCCGCTCCCACGCCGCCCGCCGGCCGGTAGCGCATCCCAGCTCCCGTGCGCTGGATCCGCCGGCACAACGCGACCGGTGCCGTACCGGTGCGCTTCGCCGGAATCGACATCCCGGCTGCCGGCGGGTCGCCGCCGGCGGTTGGCGGAATGCCCTGAAACTCAGGGCAATTCACGACCGGGTGCGGCGATGCCAATCAGAAACATTTGCGGAGGAAGATGATCGGTGTGGAATCGCTGCCACCCAAACACCTCCTGCTGGAGGCCTGCCGGGGTCTCACCTACGACGGTCATCCCGTTCTGAAGTGCGCGTGCCGCCTGAGCGAACTGCACGAACAGAGACTCTCCGCCGCACCCGGACTCACCCTGGACATCGATCGCGATCGGGCCCAACTGGTTTCCGATATCGACCGCTGGGTCGCCAGCGAATTACCCCGGGCGCACGCCGCCGCCCGCATGCACACCGAAACGGTCGGCACGGTGATCGACCGGCTCGCCCAGTTCTCCGCCCTGGCCTACCTCACCCTGACCGACGAACCCGAACGACTGATGCACGACGCCTGGCGGCGACTGGCGGAGCTGGCGGTCGCCTACGACCATCTCGCCGGTGAGGTGACCGCCGGGCTGTGCCGGCTACCCGACCTCAGCGGTCATCACGACGACGAGTAGCCCGTCCGAACCGGGCGGCAAGCCCTACTCACGCCTGCGGGTCTGCCACTTCGTGGGTCTGTGGACCGGTCGGCATCAACGCCCGCACCGCGTCGATGGTGTCGGCCTGTGCCGGCTCCTTGTCCGGGCGGTACCGGACCACCCGCGCGAAGCGCAATGCGACCCCGCCCGGATAGCGAGAGCTGGTCTGTACCCCGTCCAGGGCGATCTCGACCACCAGCTCCGGCCACAGGTAGACGGTGTATTCGTCGCGGGAACGCTCGTGGCGCGGGAATTCCGCTGTCTGCCAGCGCAACAGCGCATCGGTCAGGCCCTTGAAGGTCTTGCCGACCATGATCGGATCCCCGCCTGCGGGATCGCGCGCGCCCAGATGCAGATTCGACAGGTAGCCGGTGCGGCGACCGTAGCCCCATTCGGCGCCGAGCACGACCAGATCGAGCGTGTGCGCCGGCTTGATCTTCTGCCACGACCGGCCGCGCCGCCCCGCCGCGTAGGGCGCGGACAGCGATTTGATCATGATGCCCTCGTGGCCCGCGGCCAGCGCGCCGTCGAAGTATTCCGCGACCGATTCCGGATCGGGGTCGATCAACGCCGGAATACTGTGTTCACCGGCCACTTTCGCCAAGGCGGCCCGGCGTTCCCGCAGCGGCGCGTCGAGCAGATCCACACCGTCGAGGTGCAGACAGTCGAAGAAGTACGGATGCAGCAGCAGCTCGCGGGTGGAATTCACCGTCAGCCGGGGCTCCTCGGAGGTCGGGTCGGCGGCGAACCGGCTCATCGTCTCCTGGAAGGGACGGGGCCGGCCGGAATCGGTCAACGCCAACGTTTCGCCGTCGAGAACGACACTGTCGCAGGGTAATTCGCAGGCCAGCTGCACCAGCTCCGGCACTCCCGAGGTGATGTCGCGCAGCGTGCGGGTGAACACCCACACCTGAGAACCCTTGCGGTGTACTTGGATCCGGGCGCCATCCAGCTTGTGTTCCACGCTGACGTCATCGCCGAATTCGCGAAGCGCCTCGTCGAGCGAGGCGCCCGGCGAGGCCAGCATCGGCTGGATCGGCCGGCCGACCTCGAGCCGGAACGCCGCCAGCGCCTCCGCCCCGCCCGACAGCGCCGCCGCAGCGGTGACCGGCAACCGCCCGGAGAGCATGTAGGCGCGGCGGACCAGATCGGCCGGGACGTCGGCGGCCTTCGCCACCGCCTCGGCGACGATCGCGGTCAGCGCGCCCTGGCGCAGTTCACCGGTCAGCAACCGGATCAGGAAGGTGCGCTCGGCGGTCGTGGCGGACCCCAGCAGACCGGTCAGCAACTCCCGGCGCCGCGCCACCGATCCCGCCCCGGCAACCCCGGCCACCTCCGTCAGCGCCGCGTCCACCGCGGCGACGGTCAAGGTGGGCGCGGCGGCCGGCGCGACCTCGATACCGGCGACGGTGCGCCAGCCCGCCCCCAATCGGCCCTGCGGTAGCTCACCGGAAATCCAGGCCACGACCGGCAGTAATTCTCCGGAATCGGCCCGGCTCAGCAGGTCGGCCAAACCCGCGATCTTCACCCTGCGCGACGCGGTGGCCCGCACCGATTCCGACGCCGCGACCACTTCCGAAAGCAGCACGATCTCGACGGTAGCCGGTCGGTGTGACAAATTGCTCGAGTCTGCTGTTAAAGCATTCTTGGCAGGTTTGTGAAACAGTCCATACTCTGGACATATGGCCAAAACTTACGTCGGGGCGCGGCTTCGCCAGCTGCGGACCGAACGAGGGCTGAGCCAGATCTCGCTCGCCAAGAAGCTGGAGATCTCGGCGAGCTACCTCAATCAGATCGAACACGATGTGCGTCCGCTCACCGTCCCGGTGCTGCTGCGCATCAGCGAAGTCTTCGGCGTCGACACCAGTTTCTTCGCCTCCCAGGACGACACCCGCCTCATCGCCGAGTTGCAGGAGGTGGTGATGGATACCGAACTCGGGATCGAGGCCGACGCCCAGGAGATCGCCGATATGGTGTCGGCTCATCCGAGCCTGGCCCGGGCGCTGGTGAATATGCACCGCCGCTACCGCAACACCACCGCTCAGCTGGCCGCGGCCACGGAGGACCGATTCTCCGACGGCAGCGGTTCGGGCGCCATCTCCCGGCCGCACGAAGAGGTGCGCGACTTCTTCTATCAGCGCCAGAACTACATTCACGAACTGGACACCGCCGCAGAGGAATTGGCGACCCGGATGCGTCTGCACGGTGGGGACCTCCGGCGCGAGCTGACCCGTCGCCTCACCACCGGTTACGGGGTGCAGATCGTGGAGCGCATCGACCTCGGCGAGGGCGTGCTGCACCGCTACGATCCCGACACCCGGCGCCTCGAGATCGCACCACATCTGTCCGGCGGGCAGCGGGTGTTCAAACTCGCGGCGGAGCTGGCCTATCTGGAATGTGGCGATCTGATCGACAAATTGGTCGAGGAGGGGAATTTCGCCTCCGAGGACACCCGCACCCTGGCCAAACTCGGGCTCGCCAACTATTTCGCCGCCGCCACGGTGCTGCCGTATTCGCATTTCCACGAGGTGGCCGAGGATTTCCGCTACGACATCGAGCGGCTCTCGGCGTTCTTCACACAGAGTTACGAGACGATCTGCCATCGGCTCTCGACCCTGCAACGGCCGAAACTGCGCGGTGTGCCGTTCTCCTTCGTTCGCGTGGACCGCGCCGGGAATATGTCGAAACGGCAGTCCGCCACGGGTTTCCACTTCTCCTCCGCCGGCGGCACCTGCCCGCTGTGGAATGTGTACGAAACGTTCGCCTATCCGGGCCGGATCATGACCCAGATCGCGCAGATGCCCGACGGCCGCAAATACCTGTGGATCGCCCGGACCGTCGAGCGGCGCGCCACCCGTTACGGCCAGCCGAGTAAGACGTTCGCGATCGGCCTGGGCTGTGAACTGCGGCATGCGAACCGGGTCGTCTACGCCGACGGCCTGGACCTCAACGATCCCCAGGCCACGCCGATCGGCGCCGGCTGCCGCGTCTGCGAACGGGCCAACTGTCCGCAACGCGCGTTCCCCCCGCTCGGCAAATCCCTCGACATCAGCGAACACCGCAGCTCGATCTCGCCCTACGTACTGCGCTGAACCGATCGCAGGCGTCCGTTTGTTAGCGTGGGGCATGGTGTCGACGGAGCCACGGATCGCACCCGGTCGCCTGCGTGAGCTGGGGCCGGTCAATTGGGTTGTCTGGCAGGTGCTGTCCCGCGCGGCGGGCACCGATGACGCGCACCTGTTCAGCACGCTCGGCCGCACCGGCGGCCTGTTCCGCGGCTGGCTGCATTTCTCCGGCCGGCTGATGCCCGGCGGCAAGCTCTCCCGCTACGAGACCGAACTGGTGATCCTGCGCGTCGCCCACCTGCGTCAGTGCGAATACGAAACCGACCATCACATCCGCCTCGGCAAGCGCGCCGGCGTGACCAAAGAGGTCCTGGCCCGTGTGCGCACCGGGCCCGAGGCGGCGGGCTGGCCGGACAAGGAACGCGCCCTGCTCACGGCCGTCGACCAGCTGGTCACCACCCGCGACGTCGACGACGCGGCCTGGTCCGCCCTGGCCCGTCACTACGACGAGAAGCGCCTGATCGAAATCGTGCTCCTGGTGAACCAGTACGAAGGCCTGGCCAGCACCATCACCACCCTCCGTATCCAAACCGACCACTGAACCGCATTCGGCTCGGGTAGCGAACGATCGCGGCCGGGCCACTCATTCGGTAGGCGAACCGGACCCTTCGACGAGGACGGCCAGGCCGTCCAGCACCCGCGCCAAGCCGAAGTTCCACGCGTGGTCGGCGCTGTACGCGCTGTCGTGCGCCTGACCGGCGGCCGCACCGACCCGGGCGGCCAGCGGATAACGTTGCGGATCGAAGACCTGCTCGAGCACCGGGGCGGTGCGCTCCCACCATTCACGGTCCGATAGCCCACTGTCGGCGGCGGCGCGATCGGTATCGATGGCGATGCGCGCGACGGCGGTGACGAAGCCGAGCAGATAGGTCAGCGCCGCGTCCATCTCGACATCATCGAGGCCGAGCCCGTCGAAGGCACTCAGTTCGTGGTCGTATTTCGCCGCCAGACCGGGGCCCAGCGGTGGTCGAGTCGTCGGCACGTAGGCCACCCACGGATGCCGGGCCAAGAGCGCACGGTTCTCCTCGGCGACCACGGAAACCCTTCGCCGCCAGGGCATTCCGGTCAGATCCGGGCGGGGCATCTGCGCATAGACCGAATCGAGCATCAGGTCCAGCAACTCGGCCTTGCCGGGCACATAGGTGTAGGTGGCCATCGGCGTCAATCCCAGTGCGGCGGCGACCGCGCGCATGGTGAGCGCCTCCAGGCCTTCGGCATCGGCGATCGCCACCGCCGCGGCCACCACCTCGTCGACACTGCTGCGCTGTTTCGGGCCGCGCCCGGACCCACGCCCCGGCTGCCGCCAGAGCAGTTCCAACGTGCGCGCGGGATCGCCGGCACCGGATCGCTCCCCGGAGCCGCGGGCCCGCTGCGACCGCGTGCCGGCCACGTCCTCTGCCACCCGACCTCCTGTTTCGGCGCCGTGTCGCGGAGTTCGGCGCCGTGCGCATCGTAGCGAGCCGCCACGGCGCACCACCCGCGGGAATAATTCTCTACGCGGTACACTATACTTAGTAGAGAGTTATGCCGATGTGGCCGGAGGCGCATCGAACACCGAGGAGGACCGTGACCATCACCGCATCCGCCATCTCGCTGAACGTCGCCGATCCCGAGGCGTCGGCGAAATTCCTCAGCGAACACTTCGGCTTCGCGGTCGAGATGTCCGCGGACGGATTCGTCTCCCTCGGCCGGCCCGATGCCGGATTCAACGTGATCTTCCTGCGCACCGGGCTACCGACCTTCAAACCGGCGCGAGTCGCCGGCGACGCCGGCCAAGGCCTGCTGCTCGCCTTCACCGTCGATGACATCGACGCGGAATACGAGCGGGTGCGGGCCGAAGGCGTCGAGATCGTGACCCCGATCGAGACCGAGCCGTGGGGTGAGCGCTACTTCCAGGCGATCGACCCGAACGGCATCGTGATCCAGCTGGTCCAGTGGGTGGGCGACCCGAACGCCTACGACGCGAACGCCAACGCGTCCTGATCCCGCGACCGGTGCCCGACGTCGCGCGCCGACGCCGGGCACCGGAGATCTGCACAGCGAGCCCGCGGCCGACCGCGTTCCACTGCCCGCCGCCGGATCATCCATCGGTCCGAAGCGGCGGTCGTGTCGGATCGAATACGGCGGCTATCGACGACCCCGCACCCGCGCACTCAGCCGGCGAGAGCGCGGCCCAACACCTCGGCCGCCGGCGTCGACGCCCGGCCGATCAGCTTCTGCAGATCG
This sequence comes from Nocardia veterana NBRC 100344, assembly GCF_000308855.1. Classification (GTDB taxonomy): domain Bacteria; phylum Actinomycetota; class Actinomycetes; order Mycobacteriales; family Mycobacteriaceae; genus Nocardia; species Nocardia veterana. The sequence continues at coordinate 6,679 of NZ_BAGM01000125.1, forward strand.
CCGCTGTGCACATCCAGCCAACCGTCCCGGATCCCGACATCCGAATCCGCCAGCACCTGCGCGAAATCCGCCGGCACGCCGGCCTTTTCCAATCCCGCGGCATACTCGTCCCGCGGCAGGTCCTGATACCGCAACGGCTTGCCCGTCAGCGTGGAGATCACGTTCGCCAGATCGGCGAGCGACAGATGTTCGTCACCGCCGAGCTCGTACACCTGTCCGGCATGGCCGTCCGTGGTGAGCACCACCGCGGCGGCCTCCGCGTAATCGGCCCGGGCGGCCGCCGCGACCAGGCCCGCACCGGCCGAACCGTAGAGGACGCCCGATTCCAGTGTCGCGTCCAGACCGGTCAGGTAGTTCTCCCAGTACCAGCTGTTCCGCAGGAATACGTGCGGCACAGTCGATTTCGCGATCACCTCTTCGGTTCCACGATGCTCCTGCGCGAGGAACATCGGGTTCACGTCGGCCCGCGGAATACTGGTGTAGGCCAGCAGTTCGACCCCGGCCCGCTCGGCGGCGCGAACCACGTTGCCGTGCTGGGTGATTCGCGCACCGAACTCGTTGCCCGACACCAGCAGAACTCGATCCACACCGGCGAGCGCGCGATCCAGGGCCGCCGGATCGTCGTACGACGCCTGCCGCACCTCCACACCCCGCGCGGCCAGATCGGCGACCTTGGCCGGATCCCGCACGATCGCCACCACGGCTCCCGCATCCCTGTTCGACAACGCCTCGACCACGAGACGACCCAGCTGCCCACTGGCCCCGGTGACGGCGACAGTCATAACCCAACCTCCAGCTCTCATGTACGGAACATCCTGCACTAACTATTAGTTAGTACCTGATATTCCCGCACTACCGACCGCGATGTCATTACGGGGCCGATGGGTAGCATCGAGAGCATGACGACTCGGCAATTGCGATCGGCCGACGATGCCGATCCGACGCTGGAAGCCGATGTCTTCGCGCGTAACTGCAGCTCTCGACCGGTACTGCAAAATGTCGCGAGCCGCTGGGGCGCCCTCGCCCTGGTGGCGCTGCGCGAGGGGCCGTACCGCTTCAGCGCCCTGCGGCGCCGAGTCGACGGCATCAGCGAACGGATGCTCTCGCAAACCCTGCAAGCCCTGGAACGCGACGGCATGATCCATCGCGAAGTCCAGCAGACCATTCCCCCACGCGTCGAATACACGCTCACCGACCTCGGCGCCCAGGTCGCCGATCAGCTCTACGGCTTGATCGCGATCCTGGAGGACAATATCGACACCATCCTCGCGGCCCAGGCCGCGTACCACCGCGACTGATCGGCGTCCTGAGGTCGGGCGAACCGATCGTTCGCCCCGCCCGCCGACGAAAACGGCCCGGTACCAGCAGAATTCGCTGGTACCGGGCCGTGAACGCGAAGATCAGAAGTTGATCATGTGCCCCGCGAGGCCGTGGAACGCCTCCTGCAACGCCTCGCTCAGCGTCGGGTGGGTGTGCACGTTGCGGGCCAGCTCGTTGACGGTCAGGTCCCACTTCTGGGCCAGCGTCAACTCCGGCAGCAGCTCCGACACATCGGGTCCGATCAGGTGGCCGCCGATCAGCTCGCCATACTTGGCGTCGGCGATCAGCTTCACGAACCCGGTCGGGTCGCCGAGGCCGTGCGCCTTACCGTTCGCGGTGAACGGGAAGGTCGCGACCTTCACGTCGTAACCCTCGTCGCGGGCCTGCTGTTCGGTGAGTCCGAAGCTGGCGACCTGCGGCTGGCAGAACGTCGCGCGCGGCATCATCCGGTAGTCGCCCAGCGGCAGCGTCTCCGCACCGCCGATCGTCTCGGCCGCCACCACACCCTGCGCCTCGGCCACGTGGGCCAGCTGCAGTTTCGCCGTGACATCACCGATGGCGTAGATGTGCGGCACGTTGGTGCGCATGTAGTCGTCGATCGCGATGGCGCCACGCTCGGTCAGCTGCACGCCGGTGTTCTCCAGGCCGTAGCCCTTGACCCGCGGCGCGAAACCGACGGCCTGCAGCACCTTGTCGACGGTGACGGTCTCGACCGAACCGGACTTGTTGTCCTTGATCGAGACGGTGACCTTGGAACCGTTGTCCTCGATGGATTGCACCGAGGCACCGGTGGTGATGGTGATGCCGAGCTTCTTGTACGCCTTGGTGATCTCCTTGGAGACGTCGGCGTCCTCGTTCGGCAGCGCGCGGTCGAGGAACTCCACGATCCGCACGTCCACGCCGTAGTTCTTCAGGACGTACCCGAACTCCATACCGATCGCGCCCGCACCGACGATCAGAATCGACCCCGGCAGGTCGCGGGTCAGGATCTGCTCCTCGTAGGTCACCACGTTCTGCGACAGCGAGGTGCCCGGCAGCAGCTTGGTCTCGGTGCCGGTGGCGATGATGACGTTGTCGAAGGTGACGGTTTCGGTGCCGCCGTTGCTCAGCTCGACCGAGAGGGTGTTCGCGTCGGTGAAGGTGCCCTTCCCGTCGAACTCGTCGATCTTGTTCTTCTTCATCAGGAAGTGGACGCCCTTGACCCGGCCGTCCGCGACCTTACGACTTCGGTCGAAGGCGGCACCGAAGTCGAAGCTCGCCTGTCCGGAGATACCGAACGTCTTCGCTTCCTTGGTGAAGATATGGGCCAGCTCCGCATTGCGCAGCAGTGCCTTGGACGGAATGCACCCGACGTTCAGGCACACGCCACCCCAGTATTTCTGCTCGACGATCGCTGTTCGCAGGCCGAGTTGAGCGGCGCGGATCGCGGCGACGTAACCGCCGGGACCAGCGCCGAGAACGACGACATCGTAGTGGGAAGTCACGGTAGCGAGCCTAGCGCTGTCGCCGACACCGCACTCATCCATCCCCCGCAGTGGTGAGAGGCCGACCACTACCCGACCGGCTACTTCCAGACCTGCCGGGCCACGCGCGCGAAATTGTCCCGGAAAATCGCGGCGCGCTCGGATTCGGTGAACCCCCGGCGGGCCAGCACCTCATCCAGGCCGGGCACCCGGATCGCGCGCTCGCCCTCGTCCCCGGCGGCGGGCGCCAACCCCAGCAAATCTTCCGGCGGCACCCACTGCAGCGGCCCCCAGCGGGTGTAGTCCTCCGAGAAATTCTCCGGAGCGGCGGCGATCTCGGCGTTGAACTGATCGCCGTCGAAGGAGAAGTCCGAGCCGATGCCGATATGTTCGACCCCGACCAGATCGGCTCCGTAGGCGATATGGTCGGCCATCGCCTCGATCCGCGCGGTGCGGCCCTCGACGCGATTGCGCCCCAGGAAGATTCCGACTCCGTTGATGCCGATCACGCCGCCGCTGCCGGCACAGGCCCGGGCCTGATCGTCGGTGATATTGCGCGGATGCGGCCACAGCGCCGCGAAATTGGAGTGACTGTAGATCATCGGCCCGCGCACGACCTCGGCGATATCCAGACCCGTTCGCGGCGAACAGTGCGAGCCGTCGGCGAACATTCCGACCTCGTCGAGGGTACGGATCAGATCGCGGCCGTACCGGGTGAGGCCGGTATCCGTCGCGTCCAGACAACCGCCGCCGGCGGCATTGGCATGGTTGTAGGTGGGTAGCAGCGAACGCACGCCCAGCGAGTGGAACAGCGGCACGTTGTCCAGATCTCCGGCGAGCGGTCGCGAATCCTCCAGATCGAAGGCCAGTGCGATCCGGTCGGTCACCTCGGTGTCGGCGACGGTACGGACCAGATGGAAACGACCGTCCGCCAAGGCTTCTCGGCGCAGCAAGTGGACCATCGCCAGCGCATCCTCGATGTCGTGCAGCGAATATCCCACGTTCACCGACAGATACGAGCCCGCCGGATACCGCGCCAGATCCGCGATCTCGGCGGACGGAAGCACCGGCAGACAGCAGTGCTGTTCCCAGAGCGCCACCCGGTTCTCCTTCCGGCTCCCGACCGGGACTCGATCCGCAAACTGTACGGAGTGCGGGCCCGGCCCCGCGACGAAACGCGCCGGGTCCGCCGCAAACCGAACCGCGGACACCTCTCACCACACCGGCGCGACGACCGGTAGGTGAGAATGTGACCCATGAGCGGTGCCGAGCAACAGACCGACCCCTACCTCTGGCTCGAGGACGTCACCGGCGACCAGGCCCTGAGCTGGGCCCGCGCCCACAACGAGGTGGTGATCGAGCGCTTCGCCACCACCGAACGGTTCGATGACCTCGACCATCGCATCCTCGACATGCTCGATACCGACACCCGCATCCCGTACCCCACTCGGCGCGGTCGCTGGCTCTACAACTTCTGGCGCGACGCCGAACATCCCCGCGGGCTGTGGCGCCGCACCACCTTCGACGACTATCGCACCGACGAACCGGCCTGGGATGTGCTGATCGACCTGGACGCACTGGCCGCCGCCGAGGACGAGAACTGGGTGTGGGGCGGCGCGGCGGTGTTGCGGCCGGCGCAGAATCTGGCGCTGATCAGCCTGTCGCGGGGTGGCGCCGACGCCAAGGTGGTGCGCGAATTCGATATGGGCACACGGCAATTCCGTGATCCCGCCGCCGGCGGCTTCTACCTGCCCGAGGCCAAATCCCAAATCCGCTGGATCGACGCCGACACCGTCTATGTGGGAACGGACTTCGGTCCCGGCACGCTCACCGATTCCGGCTATCCGCGAGTGGCCAAACGCTGGCGGCGCGGCACCCCGCTGACCGAGGCGGAGACGGTGTTCGAGGGTGAGCCCGGCGACGTGATGGTATCGGCCGGTTACGACCGCACGCCGGGATACGAACGGCACTACGTCGCCCGCGCGACCGACTTCTTCAACGAATCGGTCTATCTCGTGAACCCGGACGGCAGCCTGCGCCACATCGACGTGCCCAGCGACGCCTCCGAGTCGTGGTACAAGGACTGGCTGCTGGTACAGCTGAAATCGCCCTGGTCCGTGGCGGGCCGCGACTATCCGGCCGGCGCGCTGTTGGCCATCGACATCGAGGCGTTCTTCGCGGGCGCGCGCGATTTCGAGGTCGTATTCGAGCCGGACGCGCACACCTCACTGCACGGTTACGGATGGACCGAGAACCACCTGCTGCTGATCACCCTCGAGGATGTGCAGACCAAGCTCTACGTCATCACTCCCGGCGTATCCGGTTGGACCCGGCAGGCCCTCGCCGATACCCCACCGATGGCGACCACCAATGTGATGAACCTCGACCCGTTGGAGAGCGGTGACGAATTCATGCTCACCACAAGCGGATTCACCACTCCGGCCACCCTGCTCGCCGGTGCCGTGGGTGCGCCCGCGGTGGTCCTCAAGCGCGAGCCGGGCTTCTTCGACAGCGCGGGACTCGAGACCGAACAGTTCTTCGCCCGCTCCGATGACGGGACCATGGTGCCGTACTTCGTGATTCGCCACCGCGACCACCGCGGCACCCCCGGACCGACCGTGGTGTCCGGTTACGGCGGGTTCGAGGTTTCGCGCACCCCCGGCTACAGCGGCGCCGTGGGCATGGGTTGGCTGGAGCGCGGCGGCACCTGGGTGATGGCCAACATCCGCGGCGGCGGCGAATACGGTCCGCGATGGCACACCCAGGTGCAGAAGGCCAACCGCTACAAGGTCTACGAGGACTTCTCCTCGGTGGCGAAAGACCTTGTCGCCCGTGACATCACGACGCCGGAGCAGCTCGGCGCCGTCGGCGGCAGCAACGGCGGACTGCTGATGGGGGTGATGCTGACCCGTTATCCCGAACTGTTCGGCGCCATCGTCTGCCAGGTACCGCTCCTGGACATGAAGCGCTATCACCTGTTGCTGGCGGGCGCGTCCTGGATCGCCGAATACGGCGACCCGGACAAGCCCGAGGAATGGGATTACATCAGCCGGTACTCGCCCTATCAGGTGGCGATGACGGCCGATCCGGCGCGGCCCTACCCGCCGATCCTGCTCACCACCTCGACCCGTGACGACCGCGTCCACCCCGGCCACGCCCGCAAGATGGCCGCGCTGCTGGAAGCGCAGGGACGCACGGTCTGGTATCACGAGAACATCGAAGGCGGCCACGGCGGCGCGGCCGACAACAAGCAGATGGCCTTCCAATCGGCGCTGATCTACGAGTTCTTCACCCAGATGCTCATCGAGCGGCGCACCACCGCCTGATCGCGATCGATCTCCGGAAAACAGATGACCGATGGCCCGTCGGATTTCGGGCCTTTGGTCCCTGGAGTGTGACCTGCCGCACTGCCATTCTCGATGCGGGGCCCGAGAACGACAGGATTTGCGATGCACTCATCGACCGCATCCGTGGCACCCCGCGCGGAAGAGCGGCTCGCCGCCGAATTCGGTGCGGCAGTGCCACGCGAATCCATCGAGCTCGCAGTCGCACGCGCGCTGCGAGATCTTCGCGGGGCACCGGCCCTCGCCTTACCGGAACTCGTGGAACGGCTCGCCCGCCAGCGACTCTCCGATTCGGCCAATCCACCGGCCACGTCGGCTCGGTAGCAGGTTCTCGAGAGGAGCACACATCATGGATACGTTCTGGGATTACCTCTGGTACACCGTTCTGGTCTTCGCGTTCGTGGCCTATCTGATCATCTTGTTCCAGATACTGACCGACCTGTTCCGCGATCACACGGTCTCCGGAATCGCCAAGGCCGGCTGGGTCATCGGCTTGGTGATCTTCCCCTACCTCACGGCGCTGGTGTACCTGATCGTGCGCGGCAAGGGGATGGCCGTGCGCGCCCAACACGCTCATGCGGAGGCCAAGCAGGCAGCCGACGACTACATCCGCCAAGTCGCGGGCAAGTCCCCCGCCGAACAGATCGCCGAGGCCAAGGCCCTCTACGACGCGGGCACGATCGACAACGCCGAGTATGCCCAGCTCAAAGCGCGAGCCCTCGGAAACAACAGCACCGACCGTGGCAACGTGCCGGCGGCCCGATGATTCAATCCGCGCCGGTCCGTTCTCCGGGCGCGAAGCCGGTGTTCGCACCGGCCTCCGGATCGGAGCCCACGGGCCGCCGCGGTAATCGGCCGGTGACGAACAGGGCGGCGACGGCCAGCAGTGCGGTCACCGCGAAGGCCACCTGCAATGCCTGCAAACGCGCGTCCGAGTTGACCGCGACGACCGCGTCCGTCGTCGGCTGAGCAACGCCGGCGGTATCGAGAGCCTGCCGCAACTGGGTGTCGGACAGAAACGGCACCCCGTCGGCCAATTCGGTATCGGCCCGCTGCGCGACGGCGACCGGCACATCCGGGTTGTTCTCGATACCGCTGATCACCGACGACGTCAGCGTGGCGATCAGAATCGACCCGATCAACGCGGTACCCAACGAGGCGCCGAGATTGGTCGCGGTGTTCTGCAACCCACCGACCTCCGCGCTCTGCGAATCCGGTACCGCCGATACCGTGATCGCCCCCAGCTGCGAGGCCAGCGCTCCCAGGCCCACGCCCATGAGCAGCATGGGCACCGCCACCACCCCGGCGTTCGCACCGGGGTCCATACCACCGGCCAGCAACAGGATCCCGATGACCATCGACCCCAATCCGAGGCGAACCACGCGCCGCGGATTCGCATGCGGCACGAACTTGGGTATCCCGGCTGCCGCCGCGACGAGCGCCACCGAGAGCGGGAGGATACGCACTCCGGTCTCGAGCGCACTCAACTCCAGTACCACCGACAGGAACAGCGGCACCGCGAAGAACACCCCGGCCTGAATCGCGAACTGCGCGAAGAACATCGCCAGCCCGCCCCCGAGCCGGCGATTCCCGAGGAGTCCGGGATCGATCAGCGGCTCCCGCCCCTTCCGCAGCAGCCGGTGCTGCCATCGCAGGAAAACGTACAACACCAGCAAACCGATCAGAATCAGCCAGACGACCGGGGACAACCCGGCGACCTCCGGCCCGCCCGGACGCGGGCGCAGCCAGCCCCATTCGCTCGACCGCAGCACCGCGAACACGACCGCCGCGAGACCGACGACCGACAGCACGGAGCCGATCAGGTCCAGCCGCACCCGCGCCGGGGGAACATCGGCCACCCGGCGCAGTACCAGCAGGATGGCGGCGACGACCACGACCTCGCCGAAGAACACGTAGCGCCAGGACGCGAAGGTCGTCACCGCCCCACCCAGCAGCGGCCCGACCGCCACGGCCATGGCACCTGCCGCCGCGACGAGACCGTATGCGGCGGCCCGGCGCTCACGACCGAAATTGGCCGCTACCAGCGACACGATCGCGGGCATGATCAGGGCCGCGCCGACGCCCTCCAGCAGCGACCAGCCCAGCAGCAGGACCAACAGGTCGGGCGCCGCGCCGGTGACCAGCGAGCCTGCCCCGTAGATGACCAATCCCACGCCGAAGGCCCGTCGCCGTCCGAGGATCGAGCCGACCTTTCCGCCGGTCACCATCAGCGAGGCCATCACCAAGGTGTAGAGCGTGATGGCGGTCTGGATACCGGTGATCGTGGTGCCGATATCACTGGCCACGGTCGCCATCGAGACGTTCATGACCGAACTGTCGAGGGTCATCAAGAACTGGCCGGAACCCAGCACCGCCAAGACGAGTGTGGATCCGGTAGCCGCTTCCGGACGCGAGGTCATTCGCGCCGCGCTCGCATGCGAGTCGAAGCGGACAGCGAATCCATGCACCGGCCTCGGGCGGCCTCCCTGCGCACCCGTCCATTGAAGCACCGGAAGCCCCAGCAGCGCGGCGCTTCTACAGGTCGCGCACCCATTTCTCGATGCGGTCGACGGTACCGACGGGGTCGGTGATCCAGCCGTTGTGCCCCAGCCGCTTCGGCTCGTGCCAGGTCGTGACCCGGGCATTGGGCAGTTTCTCCAGCAGATGCGCGGCGGAGCTGCGCGGGGTCAGATCATCGCCGGCGATGGTCACCGACAGCACCGGCAGTTTCAGTCGCGCGATCCGCTCGTCGTAGTCGATGTCGGCGCCTACCGGCACGAACCGGCCGGTGCGCGCCAGCCGCGCCCAATCCGAGATCAGCACCTTCGACTGCCGGCCGAAACCGCCGGCGGTGATCCGGTCGCCGGGCCAGAAGCCGGCCAGGTTGGCGGTCAGGGAGATCGCGGCCGGACCGACCAGCATCGCCGACCGTGCGATGCCGCCGTAACCGCGGTAGTACGGGGTGCCCGAGGCGACCAGAATCAGGCCGCCCAGCCGACCGCGGATGCGCGCCGCGTACATCACCCCGAGTTGACCGCCCATACTGTGCCCCAGCAGCATCGGTGTGCTGTCCGGGAAGCGGGTGCGCACGGCCTCGAAGATGGCGGGGAAATCGACGGAGACCAGTTCGTGATAGCCGTAGGTACTGGCCGAACTCGGTTTCGGCCGGCTGTCGCCGTTACCCCGCAATTCTCCGATCGCGGCGTCGAACCCGCGGCGGGCCAGCTCGCGCGCGAAGTCGCCGTAGTACTCCCCGGGTACGCCGAGGCCGGGAATGATCACGATCACCGGCCGCGGGGCGTCGGCGGTGATGACGTGCCGATGCGGACCGCTCGCCGCAACGAACCGCACCGGCACCGTGGACCCGTCCGGCATCTGGATCGGAATCGTCTCCATATGCGCACGCTACCGCGCGGCGGTCACCCAGCCGGGAGCCGTCGCGCCAGACTCGTCCGGCTGCGGACCGGCAGGGTCAGGACCCGACCGCATCGGGCTCGGCCGACCCGTCGGTGTCGCGAGCACCGGACCCGGTCACCTCGTCGACGACGGTCCCGCTGCTGCGTTCCAGCAGATCGTCGAGCCCGGTCCGGGTGGCGACCACCACCAGCTGATTGCCCTCGACCAGGACGGTCTGCGGCGCCGGCTGCCATTGCAGGGCATCGCCGAGCGTCCGTTGCAGGGCGAGCACCCGGGTGTGCTCGGACGATCCGACCTCGGCGATCGGCATCCCGGTCAGCGCCGATCCCGCTTCCACCGGAATCTCCGCCACCAGCAGGGTGGCCTGGTTGATCGACAGGGTAGCGATCACCCGCCGCTCGACCACGGCTGCCGCGAAGCCCTCGCCGGCCAGCTGGAATACGCTGCGCACCACCGCTTTCCCGAGACTGCGCTGCACCCGATCGGCGAGGTCGTCGTCGGAGAGCCGCAACGCCACCCGCAGATCGTCGCGGTAGGACTGGCCGAGCATGGCCGCCTCCAGATTGACCGCATCACTCGAGGTCAGCAACACCAGTGCACGCGCCTTCGGGACCCCGACCGCACGCAGGGTGTCCTCCCACGTCGCCTGACCGATCACCACCGGCACGCCCAGGCTGCGAGCCAGCGCGATGCCGCGGGCATTCTCGTCGTAATCCAGCCCGACCACCGGCACCCCCAGATCGGCGAGCTGTTCCATCACGCGCATGCCGACGTTGCCCAAGCCCGCGACCACGACGTGGTTTTCCATTCGCGCCGGGTCGATCGCATACTCCGACAGTTGCGCCCGCAGCACCCCGCCCACGACCAACGCCGTGATGACCGGCGTCATCGCCAAACCGGTGAACACCACACCCAATTGCAGAACCTTGAACAGCGGCTCACGGGCAGGCTCCGGCTGCGCAGCGCCCGCCGAATCGAGCAACGTCTCGTATACCGCTGTCCCCCAGCTGTTTCCGATCAGCACCATCAGGACACAGCCGGTCGCGATGATGACCAGCAGAACGAGCAGCAGCCGGATCAGGTCGTGACGCGCCAGGTAGCGCAGCAGATTGAGCCACCGTCTTCGCGCACCCGGTGAATACGGCACCCGCCCCGCCAGCGCCAGGACTCGATCCACGGGCTCGTGCGGCGGCCGCAGCGAGATACCGTCCGGACCGCCGACCAACCCGGAGATCACCCGATCCGGCGGCGCATCGCCCGCTGCCGCGACGTACAGGGTGCGCTCCCCCAAGCGCAGATAGTCCTGCGCCTTTTCACCGAGTGCCGCCGCGATGAACGACGGCGCCGCCATCTCCGATATCGACAACACCACACAATCGGAGAACAGGCGCCGGATGCGAAAACCCAAGCCGGTATTGAACATCCTGATTACCAGCCGGATTCGCGGATTGAGTTCGTGCGCGCGCAGCGCGGCATGGAAATTCTCCACATCCGCCTGATCGACCAGGGCCAGTGCCCTGGCCCGGTCCACGCCCGCGGCACGCAGCGCGGATTCGTCCAGCCGCTCACTACACAGAATCCGGACGCGCTCCAGCTTTTCCAGCTGCGGAACGTAACTCCCGCTGCGATTCGGCAGCACCGCGGTAACGGTGGCGTCGGCGAACCGAGTGATCAGCTGCAAGGCCAACTGGTGGACGAGCGGATTGTCACCGCAGACAACGAAACTCGGGGACTGCCCGCCCCCCGGCGAAACATTCACCTTTCGATGCTAGAGCGAATACCGTTCGGCAGCACGGCGATTGCCAGATCACCCTCCGCCACCGCGGCCGTGAGTCAGGCGCTGATCGCGCCCATGATCACCCGGCGCAGCACGCGAATCACCTCGTCCAGCGGCCGGCGCGGTTCCGATCCGCTCCATTCGTCGACGACGTAGTTGACCGCGCCGATGATCGCCAGCATGCGCATCTCGTAATCACCGCTGGGGATCTCACCCTGTAGCGCCGCGTCCTCGGCCGCGCCGGACAGCAGTGCACCCCAGGCGCGGCGCAACTCCAACCGGAACTTCTCGACCTTCGGCCCGGCGCCGACCACCTCGACCAGGGCAACTCTGGCCTTGCGTGGATCGCGCCCGATCGACTCGATATAGGCCCGCACGCCGGCATCGATGATCTCGATGGCGCCGGCATCCGCATGCGCGTCCAATGCGGCCCGCACGGCGTCCCGGGATTCGCGGTCGATCTGTTCGTAGAGTTCGAGCAGCAACGATTCGCGGCCGGTGAACTCCTCGTAGAACTGTCGCGAGGAAAGTCCGGCGTCCTTGCAAATCGCCCCGACCGAGCTATTGGCATACCCGTCTCTGGCGAACACTGTCAGACCCGACTCCAGAAAACGCGCACGTCGCTGCCGCTGCCGGTCTTCTACGGGCTGTCCGGCGTACATCCTACCCGCGTTCGTTTCCTGTGACATTGCGCCAGACAATACCGAAGGGCCCGATTCCCTCGTCATGGATCGGGCCCTTCGCTTGCACTTCCGACTCACCGCGCGTTAGCCGGAAGTTGTCTCTGTGATCGGAGCGCGGAGACAACGACTGCGCTCTTCCTATCGCGGGCTGTTTGCCGAAATGGAGGTTAGTCGATACCCCCGCGACGACGGAAGAGTTTGAAGGAAATTTCTAGGTTTTATTTCGATAATGTTTCCATCAGGAAGCAAATCGGTCGCTGCTCGGCCGCAGGGCAGTGGACAAACCGAAGCGGGAGAAGTTCTCCCCGGGTGGGAAATGCGTGAGCGCGACAATCCCGTCGCGCCCCGCGGTCGTCACCAGTAGTCCGGTTCCATGAAACCAGCCGTCCGCCCGCCCGGAATAGCAGGCGAATGCCGGGTGTCCGTTGGCTCGAACCGGAGCCAGCCGAATGTCGGCACTATCCCGGAATGCCGGAATTCCGCGGAGGAATTCAGCGATCGCCGCTCGCCCCTGGTACTCGTGCGGCCACGGCGGCATCGTCAACCAGGCCTCATCGGTGAGCAGCGCGACCACCGCGTCGACATCGGCGGCCGCGAAGGCTCGGGCGAACCGCTCGCTCAACCGCCGCTCGGCCGACGATCCGGGCTGCGGCACCGCCTCGGCATCGAGCCCTTGCGCGAGATGTTCACGAGCCCGCTGCAGCGCCGCCTTCACCGCGATCGGGGTGAGCCCGAGCATCTCGGCAACCTCGGCACCGCTGAATTCCAGCACCTCACGCAGCACCAGCACTGCCGCCTGCCGCGGCGGAAGTTGTTGCAGCAGTGCGATGAACGCCAACTCGACCGAGGCGCGCCGGCTCGCCACCTGCTGCGGATCCAGCAGCCCGTCCGGGCAGGGCTGCAGCCATGCCACCTCACCCCGGCGCGTCGGCTCGGGCGCATCGAACGGCAGCGGTGCGACCGGGCGACGCGAGGCGGTGCGCCGGGCGTTCAGGCAGCGGTTGGTCGCGATCCGATAGAGCCAGGTGCGCAGCGACGAGCGGTGCTCGAAATTCGGCAGACTGCGCCACGCCGCCAGCAGCGTCTCCTGCAGCGCGTCCTCGGCGTCGTACATCGACCCGAGCATCCGGTAGCAATGCGTGCGCAACTCGGCTCGGTACGGCTCGGTCAGATCCCGGAACGTTCGTTCGTCCCGCTCAGCCGTCCTCACATCCGGCACGGTCGCCTCCTTTCGTCCACCGCCGACGATCACGTTTCACCCACATCGTGACACCGACCCCCGACGCCACCGGTCCGTTGACCCGCCCCGCGGTGTCGATACCCGTGCGCGTCTTTCACCGACCCGAAAGAGGACGACATGATCGGCAACGACAGCCCGGCGGTACGGGTGGCCCTCGACTACTTCCAGGCCTGGACCGCGAAGGATATGGATCGCGCGATGCGTTGTATCGACGACGACATCGTCTGCGACGCTCCCGCCGGCCGCCTGGAGGGGGCAGCGGCATATCGCGCCTTCCTCCAACCCTTTACCGAAATCCTCACCGGTGCAGAGCTTTTAGCGGCCTTCGGCGACGACACCACCGCCCTGATCTGCTACGACACCGCGACCGTTCCGGTCGCCGACGCACCGGCGGCCGAACTCGTCACCGTCACCGACGGACGCATCACTGCCAGCCGCTTCATCTTCGATCGACTGCCCTTCCAGGAGGCGCGCGCCGGGAAGTGAAACGTTCAGGGGCGAAACGGATCTCGGCGGCGGTCACCGGACCGCGGCCGAGATCCGGCCGTGTTGTCGCCGCCTCTTCCGGGCAGCAAAGTTGGAGTCCAATACTTTAGTAAGTACTTGACTATTAGGCCGGCCCTTCTACACTTAAGCGTGTGCTTAACCAATCGGAGCGGTTGGACCGGATCTTCCGAGCGCTCACCGACCCCACTCGCCGGCGCCTGATCGAGCGGCTGGGCCAGGGTCCAGCGGCGGTCAGCGCCTTGGCCGAGCCGCTGGATATGACGCTCGCGGCGGTCGTCCAGCATCTGCAGGTGCTCCAGGACGCCGGTGTGGTCCGTTCGGAGAAGGTCGGGCGGGTGCGCACCTGCCACCTGGTACCCGATGCCTTACGCCCCGCCGAGGACTGGTTGCACGCGCGGCAGACCCCCTGGGAACGCCGCCTCGACGCGCTCGGCGCATCCCTCGCCGAGCGCACCACTCACCCCGACCCCGAGGAGTCGTCATGACCGGCACACATTCGGCGATCCATGCCACCTTCACCCTCGAACGCGACTATCCCGTCACTCCCGCAACGGTTTTCGCGTCCTGGGCCGAACCGGAGCGCAAACGCGAGTGGTTCACCGCGCCCGGCGCCGAGCACGAACTCGATTTCCGTGTCGGCGGTCGCGAGGTCGCGGCGGGCGTCCACGACGGTAAGCGGATGACGTTCACCACCACCTATCAGGAGATCGTCCCCGACGAACGCATCGTCTACACCTCCACCATGGGCGTCGACGACGACGTCGTCACGGTATCGCTGACCACCGTCGAGTTCGCCGAGACTCCCGAGGGCACCCGCCTGACCCTCACCGAGCACGGCGCATATCTCGACGGCCACGAACGGCCCGAATGGCGCGAGCAGGGCACCACCGACCAGCTCGGCGCACTGGAACGGCGCCTGCGGGAAATGTCGCGCAACTGAGCGCACTACCACCGCAGCTCACCGTCTGCGGTCAGGGCGAATGCACCACCGCGGAAGCCGACCGCGCCCCGAGCAGCTGGCCGGCTCCTCGCAGAAGCCACCGTGGGCCGCGACCGATGCCACCGGGCAGGAGTCAGGAGTGGCCCCGGCTCCCGCTCGATCGGCGAATCCGACGATATCGCGGTATTCGCGGCATCAGGTGGGATCGGTGGATCACCGGGCAGCGAGGCCGGCCGGCGAAGAA
>NZ_BAGM01000124.1 GCF_000308855.1 Nocardia veterana NBRC 100344
GCTAGCCGGCGTCGAAGTAGGACGTCTGCAGGTAGTCGTGCACCGCCTTGGCGTGCACCCGGAACGACCGACCGACTCTGACAGCGGGTAGTTCTCCCGAATGCACCAGTCGATACACCGTCATCTTGGAAACCCGCATCAAATTCGCCACTTCGGCAACGGTGAGGAACTGTGTTCCTCCTCCGCCGATGACAGGACCGGAACTCGCAGAGCTGTTTCCAGACATCATTGCGCCACTGACCTCCGGCACGTCCGCGCCGCCGGCTTCCCCACCGGCGGAACAGACACGCACGTGCTCCCTCGAGCTTAGCGTGACCAGTGGGATTGCTGCGACGGGTGGGAGAAATAGCAGTGTCACCAGCGGATGTCACGTCACACGCCGGTGCCGCCGCGAGGTCGCACGCAACCGACATCCGGTCGCCACGGCACGGTTACTCGCCGGTCGACCCCTGTTCGACCGAACGGCGCTTGGCCGCGTGCAGCGCCTCCCAGAACGCCGAGCGCACCGCGCCCCGCTCCAGTTCGCGTACCGCCGCCGCTGTGGTACCCGCCGGGGAGGTCACCGCCGCCCGCAGTTCGGCGGCGTCCTGACCGGACTCCTCGAGCAGCGCCGCCGAGCCCAGCATGGTCTGGACCACCAGTTCGGTGGCCACGTCGCGGGTCAGGCCGAGGCCCACACCCGCCTCGACCATCGCCTCGACGACCAGGAAGAAATAGGCGGGGCCGGAACCGGATACGGCGGTCACCGCGTCCATCTGGCTCTCGGCGACGGTGACGACCTTGCCCACCGCGCCCAGCAACTCGGCGACGACATTCAGCTGCTCGGCCTTGGCGTACCGGCCCGCCGCGATCGCGCTCATCCCCTGGCCGACCAGCATCGGGGTATTCGGCATCACCCGCACGACCGGGAAGCCGGCCGGCAGTTTCGACTCCACCCGCGCGGTGGGCACACCGGCGGCCAGTGAAACCAGGATCTGGTCGCGGTCGTTGTCGAGTTCGAGTTTTCCGAGTTCCCCCAGCACGGCATCGACATCGTGCGGCTTCACCGCGACCACCAGCACATCGGATCCGGTGGCCGCCTCGGCCAGACTGTCGGTGACCCGGATACCGAACCGCTCACTCAACACCTGTGCGCGGGCCGGCACCGTCTCGACGACGACCAGATCCTTGGCCGGCCGCCCGGCCTCGAGCAGCCCGGCAATCAACGCCTCGCCGATCCGTCCGCCACCGATCACCGCAATTCTCGTCATGACGCCCAAGGCTATCCGGGCCGGGCGGCGGCTGCGGTGCAGGGGCGACCGGGCGGGCGATCGCCGAGGTAGTCAGCGCGGCAGCGGGATCAGCGCGAGCTGGCGTGTCTGGGCCACCACCGCACCCGTGCTGTCGAGGACCAGCTGATCCTCGTCGAACATGCGCTCACCGATCTCCTGGGCCGTCGCGATCACCCGCAACCAGCCGGGTGCGGGACGACGCCGCAGATAGGTGGTGAGTTGAACCGTCGGAGCCCAGCCGAATCGGCCCAGATTCATCGGAACCGGGGGGCTCATATCGCCGGCCATCATGGCGAAATAGGCGGCGATATCGGGATCGTTCTCGTCCGCGGCCCGCGGGCGAATCCACAGCCGCAGTCGCGGTTCGCCCGTTTCTCCGGCGAGAAAGCGCGCCCAGGACGGGTCGATGGCGACCGATGAGCCCTGAGCGACGTGGACCAGCCGGCCCATCGGCGAATCCGGTTCGTAGACCAGCGCGTCGGCGGGTGGTTCCGCGGGCATGTCGGTGACCTCCACGCGGCGATAGGCCGGTTCGGCATCGTCGAGATGGCCGAAGGTGAACGCGGAATGCACCAGCGTCCGGCCGCCCTGCACCAGATCCGCGTCCACCAGGCAGATCTGCCGGCCGGTCTTGCGGATCCGGACCTCGTATTCGACCGCACCCGGATCCGGAGCGCCCAGGAAATCGGTGCTGGCGGCGATCGCGAACATGTCGGCCAGATCCGGGTGCGCGGCGCGCAAGCGGGTGGTCGCGGCCGCGGCGGAGGTGGCGACCATGGTGCCGCCGTGCAGCTTCTTGCCGATCGTCCAGATCGGGTCGATCACCCCGCGGTACCGCGCGACCTCCCCGGAAACCTCCACCTCGGTGACCGCGCACACCTGGCCGAACGGTGCGTCGTCCAGCTCGGGCCGTCCTGTCTCGACCGCCAGTTCCGTCACCCGCCGCTCCTTCCGTCGTCCCCGACCGTCCCCGCCTCGTACGCCGTACAAGTCTGCCGGACCCGTCCGGGATTCCCTACCGGATGTGACGAACTACCGCCCCGTAACCGCCGCCTTCCATCGGCGGAGCGGAGACACGAGATACAAGGCCCGGCGAGCGGCGGCCGAACCTACTGCACTCCGGTCGGCTCGCGTCCCGGCACCGGCTGCAGGTTGTTCAGATGGGTGCGCGCGAATCGCAGTGCCCGCCCGAGCATGGCCGCGCGATCGGCGGTGGTGCGCGCGTTCTGAGTGTTCACCTCGATCACGGCATGGCCGCGAAAACCGTTGCGCACCAACGATTCGCACACTTCCACACACGGCTGCGCGCCGTCGCCGGGGACCAGGTGTTCGTCGTGGGCGGCACCCCGGCCGTCGGCCAGGTGCAGATGCGCGAGGCCGCTGCCCATCCGGGCCGCCAGCGTCAGCGGATCCATCCCGGCGGTCGCGGTATGCGACAGATCCAGGGTGTAGTGCCGGAATCCGGTATCGGTCGGATCGTAGGACGGGCTGAAGGCGGTCAGCGACAGCCCCGGGCCGCCCCGCCGTTCCAGCCGCCGCGCCGAACCCGAGCGGCGGCCGAACAGCGAATCGGCCCGCATCGGGAACATATTCTCCACCGCCACCACCACGTGACTGTCGTCTTCGAGCTCGGCGACCTGCGTGGCGAAGCCCTCGGCATAGCGGCGCTGCCAGCGGAACGGCGGATGGACGACCACGGTCGCCGCACCGAGTACTTCCGCGGTACGCACACTGCGTTCGAGTTTGGTTACCGGATCGGCGCCCCACACCCGCTGCGAGATCAGCAGACACGGCGCGTGCACGGCCAGTACCGGCACCGCGTAGCGGCGCACGTAGCCCTGGACGGTGGCGATGCTCTGGCTGGCCGGTTCGGCCCAAACCATCAATTCCACACCGTCGTAACCCAGGTCGGCCGCATACCGGAACGCCGCCTCGGTGTTCTCCGGATAGACCGATGCCGTCGACAAACCCACCTGAACGGTGGTCCCCACCTGACCGCTGTGCCCCACTGCTGCTCCCTGCTCAGTTCGTGCTGAGAAGAAAGGCTAGCGGCCCGAGCGTCACGAAGATGCCCACAACGACCGCGATCACAGTGCTGAGAATGTCGTCGGTGCGGCGCAGGACTCGCACCAAGGCCACCAATCCGAGGATGACCACCATCGCCAGCACCAGGGCGACGAACGGCATGATGTCCCACATCTGTTCGAAGCCCTTGAACAGCAACATTCCCGCGACCGCCGCGCCGACGGCCTGGCCGCCGAGGATCAGCCACTGCCGCCGGTTGATGTCCTCGACGCTGCGGCTCGCGGACGGGCGCGGCAGCGACAGCCGGCCGGCGAGCGGGAACTTACCGCTCAGGGCGAGCCGACGGGGTGCGGCCCGGCGCCGACGTGGCGCGCGGACCTCCTCCTCCTCGAATTCCTCGTCGTCGTACTCGTCCTCGGGTTCGTCGAGCTCGACCGGCGCGTAGTATTCGGTCCGCGCTTCGGCCGGGTCGAGCAGATCGATCACGCCGCGCCGCGGCAGATGATCACGGCGCGCATCCGCCCCGCGCCGTTCCGCGCGTTCGTCGGCGTCACGTAGCAGATCTCCGGCAACGGTCTGCCCGGAGAGCAGTTGTTGATCCCGCCCGGCAAGCGACCAGCCCGGCGATCGATCCTCGGCGGGTTCGTCCGAACGATCGTCGCGGGGAGAATCGTCGAAATCTCGGGGAGCAGAAGTAGGCGCCGGCGGCCGGCGGCGCGCAGACCAGGCGGGCAAACCGTTGCGAGCCGGCATATCTGTCGCATTGCGACCCAGAACTTCGGTGGCATGTGGTCCCGGGCGATCGAATCCGCTGCCGTCGGGGCCCGGCGGATAGCCCGGCGCGCCGAATTCGCGATCGACCGGAGCGCCGAATTCCCTTCGCGCAGAAGGCGATTCGGGCGGCACCCAGGCTGCCGTCGGCGGCATCGGATCGGCCGACGGCGCCGGCGCACCCGGATACGGCGGCACCATCATGGTGTTCTGCTCGTCGGGCTCGGGCCGGTGCCGACGGCCGGTCCGTCCCGAATCGATCGGCGCCTCGGGAGCGGCGAACGATCCGCCCGCCTCCCGTTCGGCCAGCGCCTCTCGCAGTTCTCGGCGGGCGCGGCGTCCCGAGGGGGCGGGGGCGGAATCGAGCCCGAACGGAGTCGGAGCACCGTCCGGCGCGGCATGCCGGGTCGCATCGGGGTCGAATGCGGGAGCTCCGCCGTAACCGCCGGCGGGTTCGAACGAGGACGGCCGGAAGGTGTTCGGCTCGTACCCCGGGGGCTCCCAGGACGTCGGCGCGCTCGGCGGCTCCGGGGCGGCTGCCAACGGATCGTAGAAGCTGATCGGCCCGGAGATCGGCGATTCGGTTTCGTATCCCGGCACCGAGAGCTGGAAGTCCGGCATCGGTTCCGGCGCCGGATCCGGCTCGGGCGCGGCATGCGAGGACGCGCCCTCGCGGACCGCCGGTAAGTCGCCGGTCAGGTCGGTTACCGCGATGCCGCGTCCGCCGCGTCGCCGCCGCCCACCGCCGGAAGCCGGAACACCCTGGCCGTTACGCGCCAGCAGTTCGGCGACCGACAGCTGCGTCGAATCCTCACTCATGCTGGGTCCTTTCCCACATGACCGGCTGCCGCATCGATCATCGCGATACGGATTCGGTCGGGCCCGGCACACCGATGGGCCGAGTACTACCCGCACCCGGGTCACTGCCCAGGTCGGTATCCAGTTTGCGCAGGATCAGTCCCTCGCGCAGCGCCCACGGGCAGATTTCGAGCGTATCCAGGGACAGCGCCCGCATACTCGCCTCCGCTACCAGTGCACCGGCCACCAATTGTTGTGACCTGTCGGAACTGACACCTTCCAATTCTGCGCGGTCGGCCGCGGTCATCCGGGAGATGAAGGCGATCAGCTGCCGCAGACCGGAACCGGTGAGGGTACGCCGCACCCGCGGACCGGCCGCCGATGGGGCGGCGCCGGTCAGCCGGGCCAGCGACCGGAAGGTTTTCGAGGTTCCCACCGCCAGGTCCGGGCGGCCGACTTCGAGTAGTTGTTTGGCCGGGACCACCAACTCCGCGTCGAGCCAGTCGCGCAACACCGCGACCCGCCGCTTGCCCGGCGGATCGTCGTGTAACCAGTCCCTTGTCAATCGCCCGGCACCGAGTTGCAAAGACAGTGCCGCGTCGGGAGCTTCGTCGCAGCCGTTGCTCATCTCGAGCGAACCGCCGCCGATATCCAGGTTGAGAATCCGTCCCGCGCTCCACCCGTACCAGCGACGCACGGCCAGGAAGGTCAGCCGCGCCTCGTCCACGCCCGAGAGCACCCGCAGATCGACGCCCGCCCGGTCCCGGATCTGTGCCAGCACGGCATCGGAATTGGCGGCCTCCCGCAGCGCCGAGGTGGCGAAGGGCATCAACTCCACGCAGCCGGAAGTCTTTGCGATGCTGGCGAATTCGCTGATCGTCTTGGTGAGCTTGGCCGCGCCCTCGGCAGTGATGCAACCGGCGTCGTCCATGTTCTCCGACAGCCGCAGGGTGGCTTTGGTAGAGCTCATCGGCATCGGGTGCCCACCCCGATGCGCGTCCACCACGAGCAGGTGGACGGTATTACTTCCCACATCGAGGACACCGAGCCGCACATGAATACGGTACCGGGGTCGGTCGCGACACCGGAGGACGAACCGGAACATCCCTGATCGACGGCGCCCGGCAACGGCCACGAATCCTCGTCCCGAGGGCTCGTCACCCGGCCCGGGACTGGGCCGCGACCGGGCGAACTGTTAGCGTCTGGCGATGTGACCGCAGGAGCATCCGCGCACGTCCCGCCCGCGCCCGAGACGGCCCCCGCCGGGCTGCGACCGGCTGCGAAGATCGATCCGGCGCCGGAGGTCGATCTCGACTTCCCGCGGGAGTGGATCGAATTCGTCGATCCGGCAAATGCCGAGCATGTGATCGCGGCCGATCTGACCTGGCTGCTGTCGCGCTGGACCTGTGTCTTCGGCACGCCCGCCTGTCAAGGGATCATCGAGGGCCGCCCGGACGACGGCTGCTGTTCGCACGGCGCGTTCCTCTGCGACGACGACGATCGCAAGAAGCTGGCCAAGGCCGTGAAGATGCTGACGCCGCAGGATTGGCAGCTGATGGACGAGGCGCGCGACCGCGACGGCAAGGTGCGCAAGAAGCTGTATCTGGAGGAGGACGAACTCGACGACGAGCCCGCCATCCGGACCCGCCGCTACGAGGGCGCGTGCATCTTCCTCAACCGCCCCGGCTTCGCCGGCGGCATCGGCTGTGCCCTGCACACGATGGCCCTGCGCAAGGGCATCGAGCCGCTCACGGTGAAGCCGGAGGTCTGCTGGCAGCTGCCGATCCGGCGCACCCAGGATTGGGTCGATCGCCCGGACGGGGAACAGATCCTGCGCACCACGATCACCGAATACGACCGGCGGGGCTGGGGTCCCGGCGGACTGGATCTGCACTGGTACTGCTCGGGTTCGCCCGATGCGCATGTCGGCAGCCGTCCGGTGTGGCAGTCCTACGCACCGGAGTTGATCGAGCTGATCGGACAGCCGGCCTACGACGAACTGGCCCGGCACTGCCGGCGCCGCGAAGGGCTGGGCTTGATCGCGGTGCATCCGGCCACCACCGCCGCCCGCGAGCGGACCGAGAACGATCCGGCCGGGAATATCTGATCCGCCAACCCATTTCGTAGGTTTATGGATATCACGCCGGGCACACCGGCATCGGAGCCCCCTGCCGGCGCGCGCGGGGGCACCCCGGGAACAACAGCCGAACCCTCCGGACCGGATTCCGGTCCCGCCTTGCGCACCACCCGGATCCTACTCGTCTCCGGCAGTACCCGGCCGGGT
The DNA here is from genome assembly GCF_000308855.1 of Nocardia veterana NBRC 100344. Lineage (GTDB taxonomy): Bacteria > Actinomycetota > Actinomycetes > Mycobacteriales > Mycobacteriaceae > Nocardia > Nocardia veterana. The sequence continues at coordinate 7,150 of NZ_BAGM01000124.1, forward strand.
TCCACCAATACCGCCGCCTTGCGTACCTTCGCCGACATCACCGGACCGACCGTCGCGGCGGAATTGTTCACCGGGTTGGCCGATATCCCGGCTTTCGTCCCCGGAGATCAGCCGGCCCCACCGGCGGTCGGTGAGCTGCGCGAACGGCTCGCGGCCGCCGATGCCGTCGTGTTCTGCGCACCCGAATACGCGGGTTTGCTGCCCGGCAGTCTGAAGAATCTGCTGGAGTGGACGGTCGGCAACGCCGATCTGCACGAGAAACCGGTGGCCTGGATTTCGGTGGCGGCGCCGGGCCGCGGTGAGGGCGCCGTGCAGTCGTTGCGCACGGTCCTCGGATACGTCGGCGCGGTGGAAATCGAATCCGCCTGCCGCTGGATCCCGGTCACGGGCGCGATGGTCGAAGCCGACGGGACGGTCGCCGATGCGGCGGTGCGGGCGGCGCTGGCCGAATCGGCGACCGCGATCAGCACATATCTGGCGACGGCCGGATCGTCGCCGGGATTGTGAAGCGCCGATGTACGGTCACCGGCTCGCCATGCGCGCTTCACGTACCCGTGATAGGTGTAAGTCATGATGAGGAAACTCTTGGCTACCGCAGCTCTCGCCGCCGGCGCGGCCCTGGCCCTGGCTCCCGCCGCTCAGGCCGATCCGGCCACCGATCCCGCTCACTACTCGCTGCAGAACGATCAGTTCGTCGTGTACACCGACCCGGCCGCCCTGCAGGCGCAGCAGAACGGCAAGCAGGTCATCGTGAGCCCCTACGGCACGTCCAAGCCGATCGCCTGCCGCGACAACACCGCGCCGCTGGACGACTGCTGGCAGCGCGACGATTTCGGCTGGTTCCCGCTGCAGAAGCAGGAACTGCCCCAGATCGGCACCGCATGGGTGCACGTCGTCTGACCGAATCGTTTCCCAGGCCTCTCCGGTATCGAAAGAAGAGCAGATATCGAAAAAGCCGCGAAGTCCGCTCGGACCTCGCGGCTTTTTGCTGCCCGGACTCCGTCAGGCCTCGAGCTTGTAGCCCAATCCGCGGACGGTGACCAGGTGCTCCGGCTTGGCCGGATCGGCCTCGATCTTCGAGCGCAACCGCTTGACGTGCACGTCGAGGGTTTTGGTGTCACCGACGTAATCGGCGCCCCACACCCGATCGATCAACTGGCCGCGGGTGAGGACCCGGCCGGAATTGCGCAGCAGATATTCGAGCAGATCGAATTCCTTCAACGGCAGCGTCACCGACTTCCCGTTGACCTGAACGGTGTGGCGATCCACATCCATCCGCACCGGGCCGGCCTCGAGCACACCGCTCTCGCCGGAGCCGTCCATCTCCTCACCGGCGCCGCGGCGCAGCACCGCGCGGATGCGGGCGATCAGCTCGCGTGAGGAATAGGGCTTCGTGACATAGTCGTCGGCGCCCAGTTCCAGCCCGACGACCTTGTCGATTTCGCTGTCGCGTGCGGTCACCATGATCACCGGCACACTGCTGCGGGTGCGCAGTTGTTTGCACACGTCGGTGCCGCTCATTCCGGGCAGCATCAGATCCAGCAGCACGATGTCGGCGCCGGAGCGGTCGAACTCCGACAGCGCGGATGGCCCGTCGCCGACGACCGTTACCTCGAAGCCCTCCTTGCGCAGCAGGAATGCGAGCGGATCGGCCAGCGACTCCTCGTCCTCGACGATCAACACACTGGTCATCGGGTTGCCTCCACACCGTTTTGTCCGGCCCGCCGGCGCGGACCGTCGTCGTTCCTACCCACCCCGATTGCGGTGGGGTTCTTCCTCTCCGCCGCGGGGGCGGAATTCTGGTTGCCGGATTCGACCGCAGGAATGCGCAGGGTGAAGGTGGAGCCGGTACCCAATTTGCTCCACAGCGTGATTTCCCCGTTGTGATTGGCGGCAACATGTTTGACGATAGCCAGCCCCAGTCCCGTTCCGCCGGTGGCGCGCGAGCGCGCCTTGTCGGCTCGGAAGAACCGCTCGAAGACCCGTTCCTGGTCTTCCTTCGCGATTCCGATTCCGCGGTCGGTGACGGCGATGTTGACGTGGCCGTTGCGCAGCGACCGGCTCACCGAGACGTGCGAGCCCTTCGGCGAGTAGTTGATCGCGTTCTCGACCAGATTCGACAGCGCCGTCACCAGCAGAGTCTCATCCCCCAGGATTTCCAGCCCGCTGTTGGCATCGGTGCTGACCGTGATGCCGGCGGCCTCGGCGGCGGTCCGGGACCGTTCGATGGCCGCGTTGACCACGGTGTCGACATCGACCGCCTCGAGCTGTGGCAGCTTCTCCGCACCTTGTAGCCGGGACAGGGCGATCAATTCGGTGACCATCTTGCCCATCCGGTTCGACTCGGCGAGCAGACGGCGACCGAAGTGCCGCACCGAGTCGGGGTCGTCGGCCGATTCCAGCATCGCCTCGGCCAGCAGGCTCATCGCCCCGACGGGGGTTTTGAGTTCGTGGCTGACATTGGCGACGAAATCGCGGCGGGTGGCCTCCATGCGGGCCTGTTCGGAATCGTCGTCGGCGAACAGCACCACGAAGTTGGATTCGCCGCGCGAGAGCGGGCGGGCCACGCCGCGCACGGCGATCCGGCTCCGGCCCGGCAGGGGATTCTTCAAGGTCTGATCGAATTCGACGTCCTCACCGGTGGCGATCACCTTCTCCACCGCCGCCCAGGCGCGCTCGTCGAGCAGCCGGTTGCGGACCAGACCCAGTTCCTCGGCGCGGGGATTCACCAGGACGACGTCGCGGTACTCGTCGACCACCGCGATGCCACTTTCCGAGGCCAGCACGATCAGGTCCAGCACCTGGGACATGGTGAGCCCCGATTCGGCCTGCCGGCGCTGCGCCTGCCGGGCGTTCACATAGGGGATGACCAACCCGCCCACGGCCAGACCGACGACGGCCGCGAGGACTGCCAGCAGCACGGCCTGGGGAACGCTCACATCAAGAATCGTACGGTCGCGCGCACGTACACCAAACCCGGGTTGACGAAGTTTCGCGCAGGTCACGGGTGATTCCGCGGTCGTTGGCCGGGTGTTCACACAAAGTTGGCCGGCACGAGGATTGGTTCCGAACGGCGGTTTTCGGCCGTCCGACCGGGGGTGTTCGTCCACATTTCGTTGCGCCGCCGGGCATCTGGAGAGACCGCGCGGTCCGTGTTCGCGCCGCGCGCCGCCCCGGTGGAATATGTCGCATCAACAGTTCCGGACGGCAGATGTGAACTCCGCCTCAACGCCGGGCCGCGCGGATCCGCCGGAACGCGAATGCCACCGCCAGGGTCCCGACGTATGCCAGGCACAGCGCGATCACCGCGATGAACACGCGGGTGCAGAACTCCTGGAACCCGCCGTGGTCACCGCCCTCGTAGAGCGTGGCGCCCAACAGCGACCAGAACCAGCCCTGCGCCGCCAACGAGGTGAACACGATCGCGGGCGGGATGTCGGAGAACTTGTCGGCGGCGAACGATTCGTTCCGCGGCCCGGTCAGGTTCGGCTCGATCCGGCCGAGCAGCACCCCGAGCCAGTAGAACAGCACCGCGATCAGGCCGAGGGTGAACAGCACGGTCGGGAAAGCGATTGTGGCCCTGACGAATCCGCTCATCCGATACCCCTCCCTGACATTCTCGGGCCAGTGTATCGCCGTCCGTCCGGGCCGGCCTTCGCCGGGAACGAAAAGTCCCGGGTACGTACGCCGTTGTACGTTCCCGGGACAGTCGGGGAGCACCTACTGGGTCACCAGCCGGAATCTCCCTTGACCGGGATGTTCACGAAGCTCGGGGCATTCGGGTCCAGTTGCACATGTTCGGGCTTCAGGCCGGTGTCGACGAGCATGGGCGCGATCGGCAGCCCCTTGGGGAAGTTGCCGGCGTAGACGTCGACCCGCAGCCGGTGACCGGGGGCGAGGACCGCCTGCGTGGCGGGTAGCGCGATGTTCAGCTCGGTCGCCTCGCCGGGAACCGTCGGCTGCCGCTTGTCCAGCGAGGTGTAGGCGCGTGGATCGGTGTAGTCGCCGTTCTCGGACCGGCTGCTGTTCGCCTCGTCGACCTCGCGCAGCGAGGCCATCAGCTGTCCGGAGGACAGGACGGTCGACTGCCCGTCCGGCGCGACATCGTTCACGGTCACGGTCCAGTAGCCGTCGGCGGCGTCCTGAACGGTGTTGAGCCGCACCGCGATCGGGCCGGAGATCGTGGTCTCCCCCGCGACCGGTGCGCTGGTGAAGGTCAGCGCGTTGGTCTCCGCGACGCGCGAATCCTTACCGCACCCGTCGATGATCGCCAGCACACCGGCGGTGGCCTGCGCGGCATCGTTCGAGCACACCGTGGTCAACCCGGGCGCCACCGTCAACCGGGCCGGCGCACCGGTGAATTCGGCGGTCAACGACCCGTCGTAGACACTGGTGGCGGTACCGCTGCGATCGGCGGACAGATACATGCGCCGGTACTTCGCCGCCTCCTCGGCGGGCGCCGACGGCCCGAATCCGCCCTGGGTGATCCAGCCACCGCCCTGCTGTCGCAGTGTCACCGGGCCGTAGGTGTCGATCCCGTTGTCGATTCCCTTGAGCCACTTGTCGAACCACGCGCGCTGCAGCACATCCAGCCGCGGCGGCAGGCCCGGCTTGCCGTATTCGTTGCCCGAGTTGAGGTGGTAGGTGTTGCCCATGAACAGCTGCTTCTGCCCGGGCGGCAGCGGAATGGCGTTGTAGATCTTGGATTCCGAATAGGTGAACAGATCGTGCCAGCCGCCGGTGACGAAGGTCGGCACCTGAATGCGACTCGGATCGCCGAGCCAGGCCTGCCGCTCCGACGACATGTCGTTCAGCATGTTCTTCACCCGCGGATCCAGGGTGTTCATATCGGTATTGGTGTAGGCGTTCAGCAGAACGTCCATGTAGGTGTACGGGTCGCTGATCCGGTCGTCCAGCCATCGGTTGTCGAACTTGCCGGTCAGGATCGACTGCACGTCCGGCACCCATTTCAAGGTGTTGATCGCGGTCAGCCACAGCGGAATGAAATTGAAGCCGAAGCCGCCGCCGGGCGCGAGCACATCGTCGACCAGATCACTGCCGGGCACCACCGGGAAGATGGCCTTCAGCGCGGCCGGCCGCTTTTCCGCGGCCTGCACCTGATTGATTCCGGAGTAGGAAATGCCGGTCATGCCGACCTTGCCGTCCGACCACGGCTGCTGCGCGGCCCAGTCGATCACCTCGACGGTGTCCTGTTGTTCGCGCTGCCGCAACATATCCCATTCACCCTGGGAGAAGCCGGTACCGCGCACATCGACCACGACCTGGGTGTAACCGCTCTTCACCAATTGCCGGTCGACGGAGAAGTTGCGCAGTTCGCCGCCGCCGAACGCTTTGGTCAGGTCGGTCACTCCGGACAGCGGGGTACCGCTCAAGTCGATCTGGCGGAACAGGTTCAGCAGTGCGTCGGACAGGCCCGGAATCGATCCGGCGTGATCGGCCAGATTCGACACCAGTTTGGTGTACGGGGTCATGTTCACGATGACCGGCGTGCGGGTGTCGACCGGACGACTCGCGGCGTCGGCGGGCCGATACACATTGCCCTTCAGCACCGTGCCGTCGCTCATCGTGATCGGCACATCCCAGTCGATGTGGATGTTCGGATACTGCTGCGGGCCGTCTTCGGTGGCGGTCCACGCGGCACCCGCGGTGCCGCCGTCCGGGCCGGCCGCCACGGGCCCGGCCTGCGCCGGGGTGGCGAAGAATGGAACTGTCACCGCGGCGGCGACGGCCGCAACTGTGGCGCGCAACGCGTACTTCATCGGACGTGATCCGCCTCTCGAAATGGTCGAACGACCGAGAGTGTATCTACCGCCGAGTAAGTTGCAAACCATCGGTTACAACTTCTGCAAGGAAAATCTCTCAACTTCTCAGCCTCTCGCCCGGCTCGGATGACCAGCAGAAAACCGACCGATTCACCTACCGAAAGTTATCCACACCACTCCCCACCGGCCCGAACGCCACTACCGCGGACACCCCACGGATGCGGCACCCCGGGTAGAGCAATTCCATAGCAATACCGAGATGGGAGAGATGTAGGTCACAAAATGCAGAGTATGGCACAGCGAGAGCCGATTCCGGCCGAACCCGCGATATCGGAATCCGCTCCCGCCCAGCATGTTCGAGAGACGAAAAACGCGCCGCGGTCGACGACCGCGGCGCGCAGGATTTTCGGATTCGGTTTATTTCCCGCCCTGGCTCGCCACCGCGGCCGCACCCGCCGCGGCGGCCTCCGGATCCAGATACGCCGCCGGACCGACCGGACGCAGGTTCTCGTCCAGTTCGTACCGCAACGGAATTCCGGTGGGAATGTTCAGTCCGGCGATATCCTCGTCGGAGATTCCGTCCAGATGCTTCACCAGTGCGCGCAGCGAATTACCGTGCGCCGCAACGAGAACGGTCTTGCCGGCCAGCAGGTCGCGCGAAATCGTCGACTCCCAATACGGAACCATGCGGGCGACGACATCCTTCAGGCATTCCGTCGCCGGCACGTCGATCCCCGCATACCGCGGATCACCGTTCTGGCTGTATTCGCTGTCGGCCTCGATCGGCGGGGGCGGGGTGTCGTAGCTGCGGCGCCACATCATGAATTGGTCGTCGCCGTACCGGTCGCGGATCTGCGCCTTGTTCTTACCCTGTAGCGCACCGTAGTGCCGCTCGTTGAGCCGCCAGTCCCGAACCACCGGAATCCAATGCCGATCCGCGGCGTCGAGGGCGATATTCGCGGTGCTGATCGCCCGGCGCAGCAGCGAGGTGTAGACGATATCCGGCAGAATGCCGTGCTCGGCCAGCAGTTCACCGGCCCGCTTGCCCTCGGCGACACCCTTGTCGGTCAGGTGCACATCCACCCAGCCGGTGAACAGATTGAGAGCATTCCATTCGCTTTCGCCGTGGCGCAGCAACACGAGGGTGTACGTCATGCGGGCCATGCTAGTAGTTGCCCACTTTCCCACCGTGTGCGCGCTCCCGGTGGGCGAGCGGCCACGCCCCCGCCGATGAACGCGCGCGGGACCTACCAGCTCACGGTCAGGTCGTAGGCGGTCAGGATTTCCTGCAGCGCGGGGTTGATCTCGGGCGGCAGGACCTCCACCCCGGCATCGGCGGAGGTGGCCAGGCCGTTGGCGGTGTGGGCGGGTCCGGTCCGGCGCAGCCAGACGGCCCAGCAATCCCATTCACTGCCGTGGCGTGACCCGTAGAGGATGCCGTGCGCCAGGGTGTCGTCGTCGAGGGTCAGCTGCCAGATCCGGGTGGCGATCGCCGTGGTGAGCCAGCGCTGATCGCCGCGGAGCTCGGCCACGGTGATCTCTTGTAAACCCCGCTCCACCAGTGCGATCGGAGCAGCCTTCGCGATGGCCGACAGACTCGCCGCCGCCTCGATATCGACGAACCACCCGCGGGCCGGCAGGGTCAGGTGGTAGAGCCGATATTCGCTGAGCCACATCATGTTCAGCTCACGTGGTGGCCGATGCCCGGCGTTGCGCCACTCCTCCTTGATCAGTGATTCGAGTTCGTCGTCGGAGGCCACATCGTCGAAGAACAGCGATGCGCGCACGGGGAGTTTCGGTTTGAGCGGGGCGAGCAGCTCGCCGTAGGCGCCCTGTTCGGTACTGGCGGCGTACACGGTCTTCTGACCGGCGACGTCGTAGCGATTCCACTCGTCGCGCGGCTCCTCGCTGGACAGCCCACGCTGGAGCGGATTGAGCGGACCGTACGAGGGTTTCGCCAAACGGTAGACCTCGCGGCAGGCGGCGGGGACGAGCGCGAATCCGGTTTTGGCGCAACGCCGAGCACTTCGGGTCTTGCGCACGGACACGGATCTCCCTCTTCCGACGGCTCAGCGTGGAAGAAGCTTATCGAAAGAGGGAGTAACGCCGAAGACGGGTACCGCCGGTCAGTTGTCGCTGCTGTCGACGAATGCTACTGCGGCAGCGATGGTCTCGCGGAAACGGTCCGCCCGGATGGCCAGCGCCGGCGACTCCTCGCCCAACCGCGGGTTCGCCCCGATGAACCACGACCGCGCGATATCGCTGCCCTCGGAGGTGGCGAGAATGATCCAGCAGCGATGCGCGACCTGCAACCGGGCCAGCGCCGCGTCGCGCGGTGTCGGACCCTCGGCATGTGACCACTTGTGCGGCAGCTTGCGGTCGCGCACCCCGGCGATCAACGCCACCAGGGTCGGCCCCAGATGCTGAACGAGCTGCCGCGCCAACTCGGCGGGGCGTAGCCGCGCGGTATCGATATGGCTGGTGATGGCGACGTCGTTCACAGCGGTCATCACTTCACACCTCCTGCGCACGAGTCTGCCACTGCAGAGCAGATAACCAAGTGTAGCTGCTTATGCCACCAAAATGCAACCGTTTCTGCTACCGTAACCATCCGTCCGGAATGTCGATCGCCTGGTAGGAAGCCTGCTCCTTGCGAATGCCCCGCCGCCCGAACGGAAGCCGCTCCTCCGGCCTGCACAGCCCGCCGTCCCCGGCCGCGGACGCCGATGCCCTGACCGTCAGCCTGCACTACCTGGTCTACTACCGGGACGAATACGAACGCGCCCGCCTCGTCGTCAAGACCCGAGCCAAGCGGGTCGTGGTCTGGACGGCGGTCGCGAACGGTGTGATCGCGGTTCTGGGTACCGCGGTGGCGGTCTTCCAGGCGCCGTGGATCGGATTGCTCAGCACCGCGCTGGCGGCGTCCATCGGGGTGGTCACCGCGTGGGACGGTCTGTACCGGCATCGCGAGATGTGGATTCAGCGCAGCGTCGTCCTCGGCCAATTGCAGGCACTGTTACGCGGGGTGGAATTACGCCGGGCCCAGCACGAGGACCCCGAACTGCTCGCTCGCGAGACCATGATCCAGCTCAACGCGCTGCTGGAGGAAGATCTGGAGGCGTGGACATCGCTGCGCCGCACCCAACCGCTGGCCCGGGACAGCGGCGAGGCGAACACCGAGGACGGATAGCGCACCCCCTCGAATCAGGCTGATCCGATTGATTCCCCGCCGGCGCGGCCGACCCGACAATGGCGCTGACCGCCGGATCGCACGGTGGCCAGCCGCGATGAGGGAGTCGGCCATGACCGAAACGGGCGCAGCGCCCAATCCACAGGACCCGGGGACGACGCCCCCGGAAACCTCGATATTCCGGCGCGTCGGTGTCGACTGGTGGGCGGTGATCGTCGCGGGCATCTTCGTCCTGCTCGCCGTCGCCGATGCCCTGCCGAAGATTTCGTGGTGATCCGATGGCTACCGAAACCACCACCGCGGCAACCGAACCCGCCGAGTCGCGGAACGCGCTGACCTACCTGCCGGGTATCGCACTGCTGATCGCGGTCGGGCTCCTCGGCAAATACACCCAGATCTGGGTGAACGACCTGGCCCACGATCACCACTGGCGTTTCCCCGATATCGAATACGTGCTCTGGGCCATCGTTTTCGGCCTGATCATCGCCAATACAGTTGGGGTGCCGAAGATCTTCCGGCCGGGCATCGGCACCTACGAATTCTGGCTGAAGGTCGGCATCGTGGCGCTGGGATCCCGATTCGTCCTCGGCGACGTCGCGAAACTGGGCGGGACCAGCTTCGTGTTGATCCTGATCGATATGACGGTGGCCGGCGCGATCATTCTCACCGTGGCACGGCTGCTCGGTCTGTCCGGCAAGCTGGGTTCGCTCCTGGCCGTGGGTACTTCGATCTGCGGTGTGTCGGCGATCGTGGCCGCGCGTGGCGCGATCCGGGCTCGCAATGCGGAGGTCGGCTACGCGATCGCGGCGATTCTCACTCTCGGCGCGGTTTCGCTGTTCGCCCTGCCGGCGATCGGACACGGCTTGGGGCTGACCGATCACGAATTCGGCCTCTGGGCGGGCCTGGCGGTGGACAACACCGCCGAAACCACCGCCACCGGCTACGCCTACTCCGATCCGGCCGGCAAGCTGGCGGTGCTGGTCAAATCGACGCGCAATGCCCTGATCGGATTCGTGGTGCTTGGCTTCGGCCTGTACTGGGCCGCGCGCGGCGAGGCCGACACCATCGCTCCCGGCCTGCGCGCCAAGGCGGCCTTCGTCTGGGCGAAGTTTCCCAAGTTCGTCCTCGGCTTCCTCGCGGTCTCCGCGCTGGCGACCGCGCATTGGATCGACAAGGCGCAGTTGACGAATCTGGCCAACCTGTCGAAATGGGCCTTTCTGCTCACCTTCGCCGGGGTCGGCCTCAACACCGATTTCCGCGAACTCGGGCGCAACGGATGGCGTCCGCTGGCGGTCGCGGTGATCGGGCTGGTCGCGGTCGCCACCGTCTCCCTGGGGCTGGTGCTGTTCACCGTGCGCGTGCTGCATTGGGGAGTGGTCGACTGAGTAGTACTGCGGACGCACCACCCATCCGAATCTCGTGTCGGCGCCGAATAACCAGGGCTCGGTATCGGAACGCACTGCTCGAGAGAAAGGAACGCCGGTGGTCAACGGAATCATCGCGGTTGTCGGAACCCTCGCCTCGAACCTCGGCACGATCATCACGGGCCTGATCAACCTGCTGCTCTGAGCGATATCGGCCCCGGCACAGCCGAACGGACGCGCCGGGGCCTGCCGCTTCCCTCGGCACCAGGACGCATCGGCCCGGATCGGCGGAACGCGAAAGCCTCACTCGGTGGCCAGCGCCGCCGCGCCCACCAGGGTGGCGCCCGCGGTGATCGGTGATTTCAGTACCCGCAGGTCGCGGATGAAGCCGAGACGCGCATGCTTGTCCACTGCCGCGAGCAGCGGATCCCAGAGCGGAGCTCCGGATTCGGCGAAGCCGCCGCCGATCACCACCCGATCGATGTCCAGCGTCGCGGCCGCCGACGAAATAGCCTGTCCCAGTGCGGTTCCCGCGCGCGCCAGCGCCGCCGAGGCGATCGGGTCACCGGCTGCGGCGGACCGGGCCAGATCCACTCCGGAGGCACCCTGCCAGCCTTGTTCGCGCGCCCAGCGGACCGACGACATACCGCTCGCAACGGCCTCCACACAGCCGACTCCGCCGCAGGCACACGGCACATCCCACCCCGGCACCACGATATGTCCGACGTGACCGGCATTTCCGGTCCGCCCGACCACGACCCGGCCGTCACTGACGATGCCGCCGCCGATGCCGGAGGAGACCGTCATCGCCAGACCCGAACGCACACCGCGCAAGCCACCGACTCGATACTCGGCCAACGCCAACGCGGCGCCATCGATGGCGAATCGGATATCGGCGCGCGGGAACAGCTCCCGGACGGCGGCCACGATCGGAAAGCCCGCCCGCCACTCCGGGATGTTCAACGGGGCGGTCGTCCCCGCATGCACGTCGACCGGACCCGCTGCCGCGATACCGAGCGCCGACACCTCGAATCCGGCACCGCCCGCAGCCGTGACCACCTCTGCCAGAAGCCCCCGGCAAACCTCCCACACCCCGCTCGCCGGCACCTCGGCCCGGCGGATATGCCGTAGGGGCAGCGAATCCGACTCCGCGGTGGGGCGGGCGTCCCGATTCGGTGATACCGCCGCCGCGAACTTGGTGGCACCGATATCCAGCGCGAGCACTCCCACGTCGACACCGCCTTCTCGGACATCCAGCTCGGGCGCGGTGAACGCTACCGCGTCGGGCGCGCTCGAGCATCGCACCCGCGGCCGCTCAGGAGTCCTCGGTGTCCACCAGATGTTCGAAGGCGCGCAGATTCTTCAACGACTCGCCGCGCGAGACCCGCCACTTCCATTCGCGCCGAATGGATTCCGCGAAACCGAGCTCCAGCAGAACATTGAAATCGCCGTCGACGGCTTCGAGGATCTGACCGAAGACGCGATCCAGTTCGTCCGGCGTGACGGCGTGCGTGGCGATGCGCCCGACCAGGTAGATGTCGCCGACGCGATCCAGCGTGTAAGCCACCCCGTAGAGGCGACGGTTGCGGCGCAACAGATATTTGTACACACCCTCGAAGTTCTCGTCGGGCTTGCGGCAGACGAAACATTCGAACCGGACGCCGTGCTTGCCGACGGTCAACATCACCGTCGTCTTCAGCTTCCGCTCACCGGGCAACACCACGACGAAGGTATCGACACCCTCACGGGTGTAATCGATCTCCCGCTCGCGGACGGTGTCGTCGATCAACTGCGCGGTCTCGGCGATGGTGTCACTCACCGGCGTACCACTCCCATCCGGCGCCGCCACAGCGCCCGCGACCTGGCCTGACTGCCCTCTGTCAGCAACGTACCCGGCATCCGCGACCGCACACCTCGCTGTCCGCTCACAGCCTCGGCGTAGCAGTCCAGCAAGCCCTCGGCGGTGTGTTCCCAGGAGAATCCGGCCGCATGGTCCACAGCGGCGGCCCCCATCCGGCGCAGCCGCTCCGGATCGTCGAGTAGAGCGCGTAACGCCGCCGCCCACTCGTCGGCCCGATGCCCCGACACCAACGTGCCCGAAACCCCGTCCCGCACAGCGGTACTCAAGCCGCCGACATCGGCGGCCAGTACCGGGGTGCCACTGGCCTGCGCCTCGATCGCGACCAACCCGAACGATTCGTTGTAGCTGGGCACCGCGACCAGATCCGCCGCCCGATACACCTGGACCAGGCGATGCGGCGGCTGCGGCGGCAGGAAGGTCACCCGCTCGGAGATGCCGAGTGTGGCGGCCAATTCGATCAGGGCGTCGGGCCGCTCCAGACCGGTACCGGACGGGCCGCCGACGATCAGCACCCGCAGCTTCCGATCCGGCTCGGCGCGCAACACCTCCGCGGCCGCGAATATCAGCACATCCGGCGCCTTCAACGGCTGGATCCGGCCGACGAAGGCGACCACCTGCTCATCGGGCGCGATCCCGAATTCGGCCCGCGCCGCAGCGCGATCACCGGGACGGTAGCGGGCCAGATCCGCGCCGGGCGGCACCACATCGATGCGATCCGAATCCGCGCCGTACAGTTCGACCAGCTGGCGGGCCTCCTCGGCGGTATTGGCGACCAGCCGATCCGATTCCGCGATGATCTGCTTCTCCCCCACCACCCGCGACAGCGGCTCCGGCGTATCGCCCTCGGCCAGGAAGGCGTTCTTCACCGCCGCCAGGGTGTGCGCGGTATGCACCAGCGGCACCCGCCAGCGGTCCCGGGCCAGCCATCCGACCTGTCCCGACAACCAGTAGTGGGAATGGATCAGGTCGTAGTAACCCGGCTGCTGGCGGGCCTCCTGACGCAGCACCTCCGCCGCGAAGGGACACAACTGGGTCGGCAGATCGTGCTTGTCCAAACCCTCGAACGGGCCGGCCACCACGTGCCGCACCAACACCCCCGGCGCGGCCTCGACCACTGGCTCATCGTTCGACGACGTCGCTCGGGTGAAGATCTCCACCTCCACGCCCCGGCGCGCCAGCTGGACCGCCGACTGCAGCACGTAGACGTTCATTCCGCCCGCATCGCCGGTACCCGGCTGCGCGAGCGGAGAGGTGTGCACCGACAACACCGCGATCCGATGCGGACGTTGTTCCGGGCGATAACTCACACACTCCAGTGTGCACGCACAGGTCTCCGGGGCGGCACGCGCTCCGTCGACGAGTGAGCGCTCTCACAGTGCCGTCGACGGCCCCTCGCCGCGGCGGATCTCGGCGTTCGTCGAGATCCAGCGGGAGAGCTCCGCGGTGCTCGAGGGGACCAGTTCCGGGAATCAGTTCAGCGAGTCGACGAATTCGGTGAGTTCGGCGGCGAAGCGGTCCGGGTCCTCCACGAACAGGCCGTGCTGGGCGCCCTCCCAGTACGAGGTGCGGGCGGTCGGCGCCTGGGCGGCAATGTAGCGGCCGTTGTCCACGGGGACGACCGGGTCCGCGGTCCCGTGCATGACGAACACCGGAACATCCAGGGCGCGAAGGGTTTCCGTGTTGTCCACGGTGCGGTAGAACAGCGCTTTGCGGACCCGGGGCGGGGTGGCCAGACTGCCGCCGAACAGGCGCTGGGCATCCTCGCCCTTGTCCCGGCCGGGGCCGGTGTTGGCGTTGCCGAAGGCGGCGAACCCGCGCATCGCCCAGCCCGCACTCTCCTCGAAGACGTCGGGAATCGCCTGCTGCATCGCCGGGCCCGGCTGGGCGCCCGCCACCTCGCGGCCGATACCGGCCTGCGATCCGCAGTAGACGACCCCGGCCAGGGCGCCGGTACCGTAGGCGGTCAGATAGTCGCTGAGCACGATGCCGCCGTAGGACCAGCCCAGCAACACCGCGCCGGCGGAAATACTCTCCGCCGCCAGCACCGCGGCCACATCGGCGGCCCAGTTCGCGGGATCGTCGTATCCCTGCTCGGGGGCATCGGAGTACCCGTGCCCGCGCAGATCCACGGCGATCACCCGGAAGCGCTCGGCCAGAATCTCCGCCGCCCGACCCCAACACCGCAACGTGCCCGCCCAGCCGTGCAACAACACCAGCGGCCGTCCCTGCTCCGGCCCCGAGACCCGATACACGATGGTGGTGCCGTCCTTGCTGACTACTTCCCGAATCGCCATGTTCGCCAGGCTAACGGTCGGCGACATGGGCACGTCGCGGCCGGTAGCTCCGATGGCGATGTCCGCACGCCCCTGCGCGGTTACGCAAGCTGCCGTCTCCGGGCCGTGCTCCCACCGCTGTGCCGATGGCGGTGTCCGCACACCCCTGCGCGGTTACGCAAGCTGCCGTCTCCGGGCCGTGCTCCCACCGCTAGGCTCGGGCGCATGAGCACTCGTCATGCCGTCGTCACCGGAGCGAGCTCGGGAATCGGCGAAGCGACCGCCCGTGAGCTCGCGAAGCAGGGCTATCACGTGTATGTGGGGGCGCGCCGGGTGGATCGGCTGCGGGCACTGGCCGACGAGATCGGCGGTACCGCAATCGAACTCGACGTCACCGACGAGGATTCGGTGCGGCGGTTCACCGATGCGGTCGAGCGGGTCGACGTGCTGGTCAACAATGCCGGCGGGGCCAAGGGCCTGGCTCCGGTCGCGGAGGCCGACCTCGACGACTGGCGCTGGATGTGGGAAACCAACGTGCTGGGCACGTTGCGCGTCACCAAGGCGCTGCTGCCGAAACTGATCGACTCCGGCGACGGCCTGATCGTCACCATCACCTCGGTCGCGGCCTTCACCGCCTACGACAACGGCTCCGGCTACACCTCGGCCAAACACGCCCAGGCGGTGCTGCACCGCACGCTGCGCGGCGAGCTGCTCGGTAAGCCGGTGCGGCTCACCGAGATCGCACCGGGTGCGGTGGAGACCGAATTCTCCCTGGTCCGCTTCGCCGGCGATGCCGAGCGCGCGGCGAAGGTCTACGAGGGTATCGACCCGCTGGTGGCCGCCGATATCGCCGAAATCGTCGGCTTCGTCGCGAGCCGCCCCCCGCACGTCAACCTGGACACGATCGTCGTGAAGCCGCGCGACCAGGCCGATGCCGGCCGCTTCGCGCGCCGGACCGCACAGTGAACCGATCGAGCTAACTTCCGCCGCGCACCGGGCCGGGCGGCACCGGCGTCGCCGACACGACCGGGGACGGCTGTCCGTGGAGGGCCGACATGGTCTTCCAGGTTTCCCAGTCGATGGTCCAGTCGTAGATGTCGCCGTCGGCGGCGGACAGGGCGATGGACGTGCCGGTCACCTCGACCGGGTCGCCGTAGAGTGCCGTCGGGAAGTACTGCTGGGCGTCGCTGGTGCTCAGGTTGATGCAGCCGTTGGTGACGTTCGTATTGCCCTGTGCCGATGCCGATTCCGGGTTCGCGTGGATGAATTCGCCGTTGTTGGAGATGCGTACGGCCCAGCGTTCGCGAACGTTGGTGTAGTACGGCGGATTCGACATCAGGAAGTCCTCGTACTTCTCGGTCACCACGTGAATGCCCGAACGAGTCACGTTCCGCGCCTCGTTGCCCTCGCCGTAACTGCACGGGAAGTCGAACAGCGTCGAACCGTCGCGGATCACCTGCACCCGGTGGCTGGGCGCGTACCCCTTCACGATCTGACTGCGACCGATGGTGAACTGCGAGGACAGATCGGAATTGCCGTAGGCGCCGTCGCCGAGCTCGAGTCCGTACAGCTTCGCGGTGAAATGGACCGCCGTGCCCGGGGCCCAGTAGTTGCGTGGCCGCCAGTGCGCGCGGGAACCGCCGTTCTCGTCCGGCAACCAGGCCCAGCCACCCTCCGTCTCCGGCGTGGTGGTGACCGTCAGCGCCTTCTCGACCGCTTCCTTGTTCTCGATGTGCTTCTTGAACTGCAGAATGATCGGCGCCGCGATACCGACCTCCTGCCCGTCGCCGATATTGACGGTGGCGGGCACGGTCTGCTTGGGCGCGAGCGTGGTGAACTTGCCGTCGATCGGAACCGGCTTGCCGTCGGTGCCGACCGCGGTCCCCGACCAGGTGTAGGTGACGCCGTAGCCGAGCGGCTCGTTGATCGTGAAGCTGCTCTTGTCGGGCGACAGCGTGCCGGTGACCTGCTTGCCGTCCGGATTGGTCAGGGCCACCTGGTCGATGCGGCCGCTGGTGACGGTCACCGATATCGGGGCGACCGGGTTGATGTCGGCGGCGCCGTTACCGGGCTCGAATTTCACCTTCGCCACGGGTCCGGAATCCTTCGGCGCGGCCGTACCGCTCCCGCCGCCGTTGGAACATCCGGCCACCAGCGCGGCCACCGCCAGCTGGCCGGCCCCGACCAGTACGGCTCGGCGGCCGGTAATTCCTCGAATGCTCACTTCCGCGAATTTACCGCGCGGCTCGGACCCGACGAACCGATCGAGACGTGGCGCCCGCCACCTCTACAGCTCGAGGCCGACCGTCACCGGCTCGGGTTCCAGGTGGATTCCGAAGCGCTGTTCCACACCGGCTCGGACCGTGCGGGCGAGCTCGACCAGATCGGCGGCGGTGGCCGCACCCCTGTTGGTCAGGGCCAGCGTATGTTTCGTGGACAACCGGACCGGGGACTCCGGACCGGGGAATCCCTTGCCGAAACCCGCACGCTCGATCAACCATCCCGCGGAGAACTTCACCCCGCCGACCGCAGGATAGGTCGGAATAGTGATATCTCCCACATGTTCCCGGATCGCCGCCGTCACCTCCGGCACCCGCTCGTCGGCGACCACCGGATTGGTGAAGAAGGAACCGGCACTCCAGGTGTCGTGATCGGCCGGGTCGAGCACCATGCCCTTACCGGCCCGCAGTCGCAGCACCGCGGCGCGCACGGCGGCGGCGGGGCGCGATTCACCCTCGGCCGCATCGAAGGCGCGGGCCAATTCCCCGTAGCGCAGCGGCGCGCTGGAACCGTCGGCACGGACCCCGAATTCCACCGCCAGCACCACGGCCCGATCGGAATGTTTGAGAATCGAGGTGCGGTAACCGAAGCCGAGCTCTTGCGGTGCGGCCCAACGGATTTCACCGCTGCGGCGATCCAGCAGGCGTACCCGGCGCAGCACCTGGGCCACCTCCACACCGTAGGCGCCGACGTTCTGCACCGGCGTCGCCCCGGCGGAACCGGGGATGCCGGACAGACATTCCAGGCCGCCGAGACCGGCGGCGACCGTCGCCGCCACCACTCCGTCCCAGTCCGCACCCGCCTCGGCGGTGACCAGATCCGACCCGATCGCCACCTCGCCGGTGGCGATGCGGACCACGACCCCCTCGAAGCCCGCGTCGGCGACCAGCAGATTCGAACCACCGGCGAGCAGCAGCACCGGAACCCCGGCAGCATCGAGGGTGCGCACCGTCGCGACGAGCGATTCGGTGGTGGTGCACTCGGCCACGGTCGCGGGACCGCCCACCCGCAGCGTGGTCAGCTCCGCCAGCGGCACGGCGTCCCGGACGCGCGCGCCGGTCGCGCTCAGCAACTCACGCACGTTGTCGAATGCCACCACTCGAGAAGTCTGCACATCGAAAGACGGTAGCGTGTCACACCATGGCGACACCCCTGGCGTACACAGCTCACTACGCGCATCCCGCTGCCGCGGTGCGTGCGGCGCTCGCCGACGAGCAGTACTGGAAGGACCGCATCGCGGAGGTCGGTGGCCCCGGTGCGCGACTGGACGGGTTCACTGCCGACGGAGACCGGCTGCGCGCCGAGATGGTACAGACCATTCCCGCCTCGGAACTGCCCGCAGCGATCACCTCGGTGCGCCCGGGTGACCTGATCATCCCGCGCACGGAAACCTACGAGGGTTTCGCGGGCATCTTCGAAGCGCATGTCGAGGGCGCGCCGGCGAAGGTGCGCGGCACGGTGACCCTGACCGGGAACGACACCTCCGCACAGGCCGTCGTGGACGGGACGGTCGAGGTCGCGGTTCCGTTGTTCGGCAAGAAGATCGAGGCCGTCGTCGCGGAGAAGCTGCTCGAGCTGCTGGCCGCCGAAACCGATTTCACCAACACCTGGATCTCGAATCACTGACCGGCGCGACCGGGCGAGCGATCGGGCGCCGAGCGGCGACCAGTAACCTGGTCCCCCATGGCCCGCCGACTCGACTACTCAGCTCGATACCCGCTGCACACCACGAAAGAGGTGTACGCGGCGCTGTCCGACCGCGCCTACTGGGACGCGCGGATGGAGGAGATGCGCAAGCACTCGCCGAACGAAGTGGTCCACCTGCAGGCCGACGGCAACGGTATCGAGTTGGAGGTCCGGCACATCCTGCCGCGCGACATGTTGCCCGAGATCGCGCAGACGGTGATCCGCAAGGACATGGTGATCACCCGTAAGGAGAGCTACGGCCCGTTCGGACCGGAGGTGGAGGGCGAGTTCAGCGCCTCGATCCCGGCCGGGCCGGGCACCCTCACCGGCACCATGCGGCTGTTTCCCACCGACACCGGGTGCACCCTGCGCACCTCGCCGGTGGCCAAGGTATTCATTCCGATGCTCGGCCCCAAGCTCGAGCAGATGATGTTGATCAATCTCGTGGACCTGTTCCGCGCCGAAGCGGAATTCACCCAGCAGTGGCTGGAACAGCAGCACCCGACCGCCTGACCGGCGGTGCCGCCGTGCGGGCGGGCGGCACCGGAATCACGCATCGAAGCGTCGTTTCCCGGCCGGGCCCGGTCAAGCCGCTGGGCACCATCACGCGCGGAAGGACGGGCATCAATCGGCTGCGTCGCAGCGACCGCTGGCTGAGCCACGACGCGCTGGTGGTCGACCGGCTGCGGGCGGCCGCCGACCCCCTCGTGGTCGACCTCGGCTACGGCGCGAGCCCGGTCACCACGCTCGAACTGGCGGGCCGGCTGCGGCGGATCCGAGCCGACCTCCGGGTGGTCGGACTGGAGATCGATCCCGCGCGGGTGGTACCCGATCGGGACGGAGTGCGTTTCGCCCGCGGCGGGTTCGAATTGGCGGGTCTGCGTCCGATCCTGGTGCGGGCCTTCAACGTGCTGCGGCAGTACGACGAGAGCCGGGTCGCGCAGGCGTGGTCGACGATGCTGTCCGGACTGGCGCCCGAGGGCCTGCTGGTCGACGGCACCTGTGATGAGCTGGGCCGTCGTTGCGCGTGGATTCTGCTCGACCGCACCGGCCCCCGCTCGCTCACCCTGGCCTGGGATCCCTTCACCGTCGACCGGCCATCGGATATCGCCGAGCGACTGCCGAAAGCGTTGATCCACCGCAACATTCCCGGCGAACGGGTGCACACGTTGCTCACCGCCGCCGACCGCGCCTGGGCGCATGCCGCACCGCTGGCCGTGTACGGGCCACGGATGCGCTGGCGAGTCGCCGCGGATCTGTTGCGGGAGCAGGGTTTTCCGGTCCGGCAGTATAGGCGCCGGATGCGCGACTGCGTGCTGTCGGTGCCGTGGGAGTGCGTGCGGCCGAACTGACCGGGAACCGGTCAGGCCGCGGCCAGCGCCCGGCGCACCCGGGCGGCCGTGCGGGGCGGCAGAGTCGCGGTGGCCGAAGCGATTTCGTGCGGAATGCAGCGATGGATCGCGACCGCGTCGGCGACCACCTCGTCCAGGGCGCCCTGGCCGATCCCGGTCTCGGCGAGGTCGAGAACGGTCCGCACCGGGGTGGTGACCAGGAACGCCCCGGCCGATTCGACATCGTCGCGGCGGAGGTCGCGACGCAACACCACCAACCGCGGCGCGCTGGGCGGTCGCCCGGCACCGGCCGACAGATGGAGATAACGCGGTCGCAGCCGCCCCAACCCGTGCAATTCCGCGGCGCTGTGATGCGAGACCGCGGCCGCCCCGTCGAACCAGGCCGACCACATGGCGTACTCGTCGAGCGGGCCGTCCGGCCAATCGGCCATGCGCAGAATGCCGAGGCCCGCGCGGATCACCGATCCGTCGGCGAGCGCACCGCGGATGCGCCGCTCACAGCCCGCACGCAACACCACCCGGGTGGTGAAATATCCGGCGTGCCGATCGGCCAGCTGCCGCAACACCCACCAGCCCTGTTCCGAATCGTGCGCGGACATGGGAACCAGGCTACGCCGAGTGACTGTGCCACATGTCACAATCGAGCTCGTCTTTGCATGACAAGCCTCACCGGCTCCACAGAGCGGGCTCAGAAAGCTCGGGAAGAATCGGTGCCATGAGTTCTCCAGACATCGCGGCCCCCGCCCCCGCTCCCGCGGGTCCGCCGAAACGCCGCAACGGGCGGCGGATCGCGCTGATCGTCGGACTCGTCGTCCTGTTGGCGCTGGTCGGCACCGCGGCCGGGGCGGAAACCTACGTCCGGCACAAGAACCAGCAGTGCATCGCCTCACAGGTGGAAAAGGAGCTGGGTTCCAAGGTCGACGTCGGCTTCGGCCCGAAACCGTTGCTGCTCACCGCGGTCGACCACGAGGTCCAATACGTGACCGTGGACAGCGACGACACCAAATTCGGACCGGCCGTGGATATGAAGGTCCACGCCAAGCTCAACGACATCGAACTGATCGACGGCGGGCGTGGCGGCGCCAAGATCGGCAGCAGTTCGGCGGACGCGACCTGGAGCAACGAGGGCATCGCCCAGACCCTGCAGGGTCTGGTCTCCGGAGTGGAGTCCGATCCCGCGAGCAGCACCCTGGACGTGAAGGTGCTGGGTGGACTGGCCGATCTGAGGTTGCAGCCGCATATCGTCGACGGCCGGATCGAGGTCAGCACCCAGTCGGCGCAGCTGCTCGGCCTGGGCCTGCCCACCGATCTCGTCGACGGCATCGTGCAGATGATGACCGAAAGCCTGCAGAACTACCCGATGGGGCTGCAGCCCACCGACGTCAAGGTCACCGACAACGGCATCGCGGTCGCGCTGCGCGGCGGTCCGACCACCCTCCAGGGCGGCGGCGAGGCCACCTGCTGAGCCGGACCTACTCCGGGAAGCCCGCGAGGACCTCGGCCGACCGGGACAGCCCGAGCCGGGTCGCCCCCGCGGCGATGAGCTCGGCCGCCGCGGCCGCGGTGCGGATGCCGCCGCTCGCCTTGATCCCCAATCGCCCGCCGACGGTCTCGGCCATCAGCCGTACCGCGCGCACATCGGCGCCACCGGCCGGATGAAAACCGGTGGAGGTCTTCACGAAATCGGCCCCGGCGCGTTCGGCGACCCGGCACACCTCGACGATCGTGTCGTCGGACAGGGCCGCCGATTCGATGATCACCTTGAGCACCGCGCGGTCCTCGATCGCCTCGCGCACGGTCACGATATCGGCCAGCACGGCGTTGTAATCGCCGGCCACGGCCGCGCCGATATCGATGACCATATCGATCTCGGCGGCGCCCTGATCGACCGCGAACCGGGCCTCGGTGCCCTTGACCAGCGAATGGTGTTTACCGGAGGGGAAACCCGCAACAGTGGCGACAGCCAGACCGGGCGCGCGCACCGGCAGCATGGACGGGGACAGGCAGACGGCGTAGACGCCGAGCTCACGCGCCGTCTCGACAGTCGCCGCGACATCCGCCGGCGTGGCCTCCGGGGCGAGCAGGGTGTGGTCGATCATCGACGCCACCTGGGCGCGGGACAGCGATGCGGGAACGGTGTCAGCCATGATCACACAGTCTGGCACGCATGGAAGGATCGTCGCCATGAGTGGTACTGCGTCGGACGACGATCGTCGCTTCGTCCTGAGTCTGGGTTGTCCCGACCGGCCGGGCATCATCGCCCGCATCACCTCGTTCATCGCCGAATTCGGCGGCTCGATCATGGAGGCCGGTTATCACTCGGACCCCGATTCCGGCTGGTTCTTCACCCGCCAGGCGATCAAGGCGGCCACCGTGCCGTTCGGACTGGACGAACTGCGGCAGCGGTTCACCGCGGTGACCGACGAGCTGGGGCCGCAGACCGACTGGCAGCTGTTGGATTCCGGACATCGCCGCCGCGCGGTGCTACTGGTCAGCCGGGACGGTCACTGCCTGCACGATCTGCTCGGCCGCGCGGCCAGCGGTGAACTGCCCGCCACCATCGAGGCGGTGATCGGCAATCATCCCGATCTCGGCGAGATGACCCGGGCACACGGCATTCCGTTCCATCACGTCCCGTTTCCCGCCGATCCCGCCGACCGCGGCCCCGCCTTCGAGAAGGTGCGTGAACTCACCGACGCCTTCGATCCGCATGCGGTGGTGCTGGCGCGATTCATGCAGGTGCTACCCGCCGAACTGTGCGAGCACTGGGCCGGCCGGGCGATCAACATCCATCACAGCTTCCTGCCCTCGTTCGTCGGCGCCCGGCCCTATCACCAGGCCTTCGCGCGCGGGGTCAAGTTGATCGGGGCGACCTGCCATTACGTCACACCGGAATTGGATGCCGGACCGATCATCGAGCAGGACGTGATCCGCATCGACCACGCGGATACCGTGCACGACATGGTGCGTCAGGGCCGCGATATCGAACGGGTGGTCCTCGCGCGCGGTCTGCGCTGGCATCTGGAGGGGCGGGTGCTCGTCCACGGACGCCGCACCGTGGTGTTCTCCTGATCGCGATCATGCGGCGGGCCAAGACCGGGCGCCCTTGACCGGCCTTGGCGGACAACACGATTCAGCGTCGTGTTGCCGTCCTCACCGCGCGGGAGCCGAGCGGGCGGCTCCGCGGCGACAGGTCTCGATGGCGACTCCCCGATCCGAACGTGGGTCATCAGGATGCACCCGCGATCGCGGGTACGTCCAGACCTCGGCGCGGGTTGCCGCGTGCCGCTCAGCCGGCGGCGGCGCGGCGGCCGCGCCGGGCGACCTCGATCAGCCTGCGAAGTTCGGCGTTGAATTCCGCACTGGCCTCGATATTCGCCAGATGTCCGGTGGCGAAGACCGAGTACCGATCCAGATTGCCCGCTGCCTCGAGTTCGTCGGCGATCTTGCGGGACATGCTCTCCGGCAGCAGGTTGTCGTAGGCGCCGGCGACCACGCTGGTCGGGACACAGAGATCGGCTGCGGCGCCGTGAATTTCGAGCTCGATCAGGGCGAGCGCGTATTTGGCGCGCACCAGCGGCCGGCAGGAACGCACGATGGACAGCCCGAAGTCGACCTGATCGGGCGTGGCGTGCCGATTCATGATGCGCGCCTTGAAGATTCCCCGGACCGGCGAACCGGCCGGGAACGGGACCGGCTGACCGAACAATGCGCGCCCGAGCCAGTTGGGGGCGGGAATGATGTCGTTGAAGATCGGCAGCACGCGGGTTTCGGCGGCGATATCGCCCGCGGTCGTGGTGAGCAGCAACGCCGCGCTCGCCCGCCGAGCGACCTGCTCCGGATGGAACTTCGCCCAGGCCTGAATCGTGATGCCGCCCATGCTGTGCCCGACCAGTACGGCCTTGCGCCCCACCGGCACCACGGCATCGAGAACCGCGCACAGATCGTCGGCGAGTTGTTCGGCGTCGAACCGCCCGCTACCCAGCGTGCTGGCGCCGTGGCCGCGCTGATCGTAGGCGACCACCCGATGATCGCGAGCGAACGTGTTGATCTGCGGGTTCCAGTATTCGAGACAGCAGGACCAGCCGTGCACGAAAACGATGATGTCGCCGTCGGCCGGGCCGTAGGCGTGTACTCGCAACCGTGCACCATCGGTGGTCGTGACCGAGACGACCTCGGGATCCGGCGCGCAGTTCAGTTCGGCCGTGCGGTATGTGCGCGAACGCATCTTCGCGCGATAGCCGCCGGTCAGCGCCCCGACGCCGGTCCGCAGATCGGCGATGTTCTCGGGCAGGTTCACCAGCATGAGCACTCCTTTGTGTCCTACCGCACGTTACCGCGCTAGCAGCGGTGCTTGCTAGTGCAAGCAGTGAAGAATTTCCGGATTCGCACCCACTTCTCCACGATGCGCGCCTGCGCGCCGCCCACCTCCCCGCATCGGACGAATACCCATTCCGCCCAACGATATTCGGATTCGTCGACGGCGACGTCTCACTATCAGTGCTATCGTCCGGCGGCGCCGAAGTGCTACGGAAGATTTGCCGAATGATTGCCGGGCCGCGTCAGGCGCTTGCTTCCCGCCACCGCGGCGCCGCATAGGTCTCGGCCAGGACCTCGGCTAGTTCGGCGTTGAAGGCCTCGGATGCCTCGACATTGCCGAGATGCCCAGTCGGGAGTTCGACCAACTTGCGGAACGCACCGACCGCGCGCAGCTCCTCGGCCAGTCGCTCGGAGTGCACCGGCGGTGTCATATCGTCCGCGGAACCGGCGATCACCGTGGTCGGGACGGTCACACAGCGAGTGCAGCTCTGCAACGCCAGCTCCGCCAGCAGGAAACCGAAGCGGGAACGAACCATCGCCGGGCAGGACCGGACGATCGCGAGCGCGAAATCGACGACCTCACCGGTGGCGGCGAGACTCATGATCTGGCGCCGGAAAAGCCACTTCACCGGCGCGATCGGCGGGAACACCACCGGCATGCCGAGACCGAGCCGGCCGACCGGGAAGGGCAGCGCCATCGGCCCTCGGTTGAAGCGCGGCACCACCGTGGTCTCGGCGATGAGGTCCCCGGAGGCGGTATTGGCGAGCACCACCGCGTCGGCGCGCTGGGCAACCTGTTTCGGATACCGCCCGGCCCAGGCCTGAATGGTCATCCCGCCCAGGCTGTGGCCCACCAGCACCGCGCGCTGGCCCGGCCGCAGCGTCGCGTCGAGCACGGCGGCGAGGTCGTCGGCGAGGAGGTCGGTGGTGAGCGGGGCGGTACCGGATTCGCTCTCGCCGTGACCGCGCTGGTCGTAGGCGATGACCCGGAAGTCACCGGCGAACGCGTTGATCTGCGGGTTCCAGTACTCGATGCAGCAGGTCCAGCCGTGCGCCAGCACGATCGCCTCGCCGTCGGCGGGGCCGTAGCTGTGCACCCGCAGCCGGGCGCCGTCGGAGGCGGTCACGGTGGTCACCTCACACGGCACCGCGGGGCGATTCAGCGCGGGCAGCTGGTACGACCGGTTGCGCAGTGCGGCGCGGTGAGCAGCCGGCAGCCCGCGGATCCGCTCCACGATCCCCGCCACCGAGCCGGGCAACGTTGCCTGCATAGGAACCACTCCTTTGTGTGTTACTGATCGATACAGTAACCCGAAGGAGGGGGTGCTTGCTAGTGCAAGCGCTCGGCGTGTGCGCCTACCAGCGCGGACCGCGTTGGATCTCGTCGACCTTCGGCCGGACATCGGCCAGATAGACGCCGGTGGCGATCACCGCGGCGATACCCAGCAGCCCGACCGGCGTGCGGGCCAGCAGCAGAAATCCGAGCGCGACCGCGAGGATCGACACCCAGATCGGTTTGGTGAGCTTGTCCACGGCCGTGAACGCGTCGGCACGCTGGCGAATCGCGTGCACCAGCGCGAAGATGGTCGCTGCCATCGCGGCGAGCCAGAGCAGCCACAGGATTGCACTAGTCAGCTGGTACACAGCACCCATGATAGGAGCAACGCCCGCATGCGGCAGTGCGCATGCAGGCGTTGCGGGGTTTCCGGTTCACCCGGATCCGCCGGGCGGATCGGAGTACCCCTCGGCCGGATTCTTCCCTCCGGCCGGATTACTTCTTGGCCGGAGTGGTCTTCTTCGCGGCGGCCGGCTTCGCCGGCGCCTTCTTGGCGGGAGCCTTCTTCGCCGGCGCCTTCTTGGCCGGTGCGGCGGACTCCTCGGAGGTGGCTTCGGTGGTCACGGCGACCACCTCGGCGTCGACCACGGCGGCGGCCTGCTCGGCCTCGTCGGCGGCCTTGCCCAGCAGGCCGCGGGCCTGGCCGGACACCTTGTTCAACACATCCTCGGCGCGGGTGACGACATCGCTGTAGATGCCCTCGACCTTGTCGAAACGCTCGTCGAAGCCCGGGTTGGAACGCAGGCGGTCGACGGTCTCCTCACCGCGAACGGCGAGATCGGAGTACAGATCCACCAGCTGGCGGTAGTACTGGTCGACCAGCTTGCGCAGTTCCTCGGGGGTGAACTTCTCGCGCAGCTCGGCCAGGTCGTCCGGCAGTTCGGACGGCAGGCCGGAGAGGCGGCCGCGCAGCGTCTCGATCTGGTCCTGCACATCGGCCGGCAGATTCGACAGGCGCTCGCGAGCCTCCTCCACCCGGGCGTTCACATCGACAGTGGCGGCGCGATCGCGGACGCGGTCGACGATGTCGTTGACCGCGGCGTAGAGCGCGTCACCGGCTCCGACGGTCGCGTAGATCGGCTTGGTGACAGTGACGTTGGGCTGGGTCATATTTGTTCGTTCTCCTGGCGTGGCGGAACTTCGGTAGTGCTGCCATCGGTGGCATGGTGCGGAACCTCGTTGTCCCTGGAGTTCGAATTCGTGCCGTTCGAACTCCTGGGCCCGATGTCTCCGACGGAGACTCCGGGCTCGGAAACGCTGCCCCGACTCGCGGGTGCACCGCCCCTGCTCCCCCCGGGAACGCCCCCCTCGGATTCCCCCTGAACGGATTCCGAGACGTCCCCTCCGAGGTCGTTCCCCCCGTTTTCCCGGCGGAACGATTCGTAGATGTCCAGGAGCACCTGCTTCTGCCGCTCGGTGATACCGGTATCGGCCAGC
The DNA here is from genome assembly GCF_000308855.1 of Nocardia veterana NBRC 100344. Classification (GTDB taxonomy): domain Bacteria; phylum Actinomycetota; class Actinomycetes; order Mycobacteriales; family Mycobacteriaceae; genus Nocardia; species Nocardia veterana. Next base: position 34,032 of record NZ_BAGM01000124.1, read on the forward strand.
AATGCATCCCGGACCGGGCTGTGCTCCCTCTGTTCGAGGTAGCCGGCCCGGACGTACAAGACCTCCGAGGAAACCCGCAGACCCTTCGCGATCTGAGCGAGCACCTCGGCGGACGGGTTACGCAACCCGCGCTCGATCTGACTCAGGTACGGGTTGCTCACCCCCGCCAGCTGTGCGAGCTGACGCAGGGAGACCTGAGCGGCCTCGCGCTGCGCCCGGATGAAGCCTCCGATGTCGTGCGCCGCGTTGGCTACGCGGCCCACCCGGTCTCCGGGACCCGCAGACGTCTCTGCGGTTTCCCCGGTGTTCTGGTCGGAAACCTCTGGTTCCTGTGCCATCACACTGCTCACCTTCCGGCGGTTGTACGGTCGATTCTAAATGAGGGTGCTAACTCTTGCAAGCACCCTGTTAGCACCATTTGCTGTAAAAATTCCGGCATTCGCGTGCCCACCCACGGTGACGCACCCTGCGGTCAGCGCGCTCGCGAATGTCGGGCTAACTTCCGGCAGCAGCCGTCAGAAGCCAGGGAACAGTAAATGCGATACGGCGTAAATCGCCAGGCCGGCGAGCGATCCGACCACGGTTCCATTGATGCGGATGAATTGCAGATCGCGCCCCGCCTGCAATTCGATCTTGCGACTCGCCTCGTCGGCGTCCCACCGGGCAACCGTATCGCTGATCAGCGCCGCGATCTCCGAGCCGTAGTTGGCGACGAGATATCGCACCCCGCGTTCAACCCAAGCGTCCACTTGTTTTCTGAGTTGCGGCTCGTCGACCAGACGCTGACCGAGCTGCTGCACATTCTCGGAGATCTTGCGGCGCAACGTGCTGTTCGGATCGTCGGCCGATTCCAGGATCATCCGCTTGGCCGCACGCCAGGTCGCCTGTGCCATTCCGGTTATTTCCTCGCGGCCCATGATCTCGGCCTTGACCCGCTCCGCCTTGGCGATCATGGCGTCGTCGTACTGCAGGTCCCGGGCGAAATCCTCGAGAAAACGGTTCGCGGCCAGCCGCACCTCGTGATCGGGCTGGGAACGAATCTTCCAGGTGAATTCCACCAATTCCCGGTAGATCTTCTCCGAAAGCAGGATGTTGGCGAATTTCGGCGCCCACGACGGCGCATCCCGCATGACGATGCGGTCCAGGGTCTCCTGACTGCCGAGCGCCCACTGGTGCGCACGTTCGGCCAGTAGGTCCAGCAGCGGCGCCTGCCGGTTCTCGGCCAGCAGCTCGGCCAGCACCCGCCCGATCGGCGGACCCCACTGCGGTTCGGCGATCCGCTTCACGATCGTCTGATCGATGACCTGTTCCACATCCGCGTCGCGCAACGCGCCGATCACCGCGCGCAGAATCGTCGACGACTCCTCCGACACCCGCGCGGCATGCTGCGGATCGGCCATCCAGGTACCCAGGCGCAGCGATATCTGCGCCGAATTCACCTTGGTCGCCACCGTATCGGGGGACAGGAAATTGGTGCGGACGAAATCGCCGAGGCTGGTGCCCAGCTGATCCTTCTTCTTCCGGATGATCGCCGTGTGCGGAATCGGCAGGCCGAGCGGATGCCGGAACAGCGCGGTGACCGCGAACCAGTCCGCCAGCGCGCCCACCATTCCGGCCTCCGAGGCCGCTCGCACGTAGCCGACCCAACCGCCCCCCAGCTCGCGCGAACCGAGCCAGCAACAGACGAGATAGACGATCGTGGCGGCCACCAGGAACCCGGTCGCGACCATCTTCATCTTGCGCAGGTCGCGCCGTTTCCCGGATTCGTCCATCAGGTCGGCGAACGAGGACGGCGGTTGGGGTGCGCCCCGGGCCGGTGAGCCTGTGGTATTTCCCACTCCCGCTGGTGTCACGGGACGGGCGTTCGCTTCCGCCAGGACGGGGGCGCTGCCGGCAGATTGCTCCATAAACCCATTCTGGCTGGAATATCGGCGTTGCCACCGTGCCGCCGCTCACCCCGGCCTCGCCACGCGCCCGCCGCGCGGCACGCGCCGGGTGGGGCCGCCGCCTCGACGAACCGCGACCATCACCTCGGCGAAGGACTTAAGCTGGGGGTGCCATTGTCCCCAAAATCAGGAGTCCACTCGAGCATGACCACACATCGTGCCGCGAGCGCTGCCGTCGACACCCCCGCGGTGCGCCCCGGCCGGGTGGACGGTCGCAAGCGGCGCTGGCACCAGCACAAGATCGATCGGCGGGAAGAACTCGTCGACGGCACCCTCGCCGCCATTCGCAAACGCGGCGGGGATGTCGGAATGGACGAGATCGCCGCCGAGATCGGCGTCTCCAAAACCGTCCTGTACCGATATTTCTCGGATAAATCCGATCTGACGCGCGCCACCATGGAGCGCTTCATCGAGACCACGCTGATGCCGCGCATCTACGAGGCGATCAGCGATGACGCCGACGAATATCAGCTGGTCCGCAACACCCTCGCCGCCTATGTGCACACCGTCGACGCCGATATCGACGTCTACCGCTTCATCATGGGCAACGGGTCGACCACGGACAAGTCCAGCCTCGCCGATTTCGAGAAGCTGTTCGCCGACGTGGTGTCGGTGGTGGTGCAGACCAAGGCATTCGACCGCGGCGTCGACACCGAGGGTGTGCTGCTGTATTCCTACGTGATCGTCGGCGGTGTCCAACTGGCCACCGACTGGTGGATCAGCAACCGCTCGATGACGGCCGATCGCATGCTCGACCACCTGGCCATGATGGTCTGGAGCGCGATCGAGGGCATGGTCCGCGCAGGCGGTTCGCCGGAGAAGTTCAACTCCGTGCCGCACGAACTTCCCGAACCTCCCGAGCCCGGCCTGGGCTGACACCCCCGCGGTGGATCGTCCACCGCGGCACCTGTGCCCCCGGGCCCGGCTTGGTTACTCTGAAGACCGGCCAGGCGGGGTGGGCGCCCGCAGCTGCCGTGTGTGCCGGCACCAACGGAGGTCATCAATGGCGAAAGAGCTGCCGACATCGCGGCTGGCGCGGGGGACGAAGTTGGGCGTGGCCGTCGCCGGCAACGTGATTCGCGCCCAGAAGACCCGCCGCTCGATGCGCGGACGCTCCGAGGCGGTGCGGGAGCGGATGGCCGAGGAATCGATGATCCGCGCCACCGAGCAGATGGTCATGGTGCTGGGCACCATGAAGGGCGTCGCGATGAAGCTCGGCCAGATGCTGTCGGTGCTGGATCTCGATCTGGTTCCGCCGGAACATCGGGAACGGTTCCAGCGCCGGCTCGCGGTGCTGCGCGACAGCGCACCGAAGGTCTCCTTCGACACCATGCGCGGGGTCATCGAAAAGGACTTCGGCCGCGGCCTCGCGGAACTGTTCGCCGAATTCGATCCCGAACCGATTGCCGCGGCCTCCATCGGCCAGGTGTACCGGGCGCGCTTGCACGACGGCCGGGAGGTCGCGGTGAAGGTGCAGTATCCGGGTATCGACACCGCCGTACGCGCCGATCTGAAGAATCTGGCGATGTTCCGCCGCGTCCTGCAGTCGGCCATGCCGTGGGTGACGCCCGCGGTCCTCGACGAACTGCGCCTGAACCTGGAGAGCGAACTCGACTACGTGGCCGAGGCGCTGACCCAGCGCGAGGTCGCGGAGCTGTTCGCCGACCACCCGTTCATCGTGGTACCGGCCACCATGCCGGAGTTGTCGAGTACCCATGTGCTGGTCAGCGAGTTCTTCCCCGGGCGGGGCTTCGAGGAGATCCGGCAGCTGCCCGAGGCCGAACGCAACCGGGTCGGCGAGATCATCTACCGCTTCTACGTCGGTTCGCTGTTCACGTTCAACGAGTTCTGCGGTGATCCGCATCCGGGAAATCTGTTGCTGGGGGCGGACGGCCGGGTGGCCTTCCTCGATTTCGGCCTGTTCAACCGGATGGATCCGGAGCATGTCCGGTTCGAGGCGACCTGCATCCGCGCCGCCGCCGAGGAACGCGCGGAAGATCTGCGGCAGTTGATGATCGAGCACGGCATCATCGAATCGCCGGAGGAGATCACCCCCGAGGATTGCCTCGAGTATGTGCTCGCAGCCTGCGAATGGGCACTGATCGACCAGGAACTGACGATCACTCCCGAACTGGCCAGCGGCGCCTTCGTGCTGGCGGTCGATCCGCGCGCCAGTGAGTACGCCGGGATGAAACAACAGAACCTGCCGCCGGAGCACCTGTTCTCCCGGCGCGCGGATTTTCTGACCTTCGGGGTACTCGGGCAGTTGGAAGCCACCGCGAACTGGCATCGGATCGCGCGCGAATGGCTCTACGGCGACGAACCGGTGACCGAACTCGGCAAACAGCACCACGCCTGGCTGGCCCGGCGCGGCCTGCCCGGCAAGCCCGCCCGGCGCACCCCGCGGCGGAAGCAGACGACCACCGGAAAACGCTCCGGCGCACGGTAATTCGTGCCGTACAAGATGGGAATGGCATGGCAGACAGGGAATTCGACCTCGTACTGTTCGGCGCGACGGGTTTCGTCGGCAGGCTGACCGCGCAGTATCTGGCCGAGGCCGCTCCGGCGGGCGCACGCATCGCGCTCGCGGGCCGATCGCTGGAGAAGCTGACCGCGGTGCGCGACGAACTCGATGGGGCCGCGGCGATCTGGCCGTTGCTGGTCGCCGACTCCTCCGATCAGGCGGCACTGGATGCGCTGGCGGCCCGCACCAAGGTCGTGGTCACGACCGTCGGCCCGTACCTGCGCTACGGCCTGCCGCTGGTGCAGGCCTGCGCGGAGAACGGCACCCACTACGCGGATCTGACCGGTGAGCCGCTGTTCATCCGGGAATGCATCGATCGGTACGGCGAGCGGGCCGCCGAAACCGGCGCGAAGATCGTGAATTCCTGTGGCTACGACTCGATTCCGTCGGATCTGAGCGTGTATCAGCTGTACCGCCGGTCGGTCGCGGACAACACCGGCGAACTGACCGACACCACGCTGGTGGCCTCGCTGTCCGGTGGTGTCAGCGGCGGCACGATCGATTCCGGCCGCGCCATGATGGAGGCTATCGCCGCCGATCCGGCGAAGGGTTCGGTGCTGTCGCACCCGTATTCGCTGAGCCCGGACAAGACGATGGAACCCGATGTCGGCCGGCAGTCCGACCAGGCGCTCTCCCGGGCCTCGGCCATCGATCCGAGTCTCGACGGCTGGGTCGCCACCTTCGTCATGGCCGCGCACAACACCAAGATCGTGCGCCGCAGCAACGGCCTGCTGGGCTGGGTCTACGGAAAGAACTTCCGCTACCGCGAGGTGATGAGCGCCGGTAAGTCGGCGGTGGCGCCGCTGGTCGCGGCCGGAATGGCGGGCGGCATCGTCGCCACCATGACCGCCGGCGCGCTGCTGTCCCGGGTTTCGGCCGGACGTCGGCTGCTCGATCGGGTGCTGCCCAAGCCCGGGACCGGGCCCAGCGAACAGTCCCGCCGCAACGGCTGGTTCACGATGAAGACCTTCGCCCACACCACCTCGGGCGCGAAATACGTCTGCACCTTCGCCGGCCAGGGCGATCCCGGCTACCAGGCCACCTCCGTGATGCTCGGCGAGGCGGGGTTGTGCCTGGCCTTCGACGATCTGCCGGAGCTGGCGGGCATTCTCACCCCGGCCTCGGCCATGGGTGATCCGCTCACCGAACGGCTGCGCCGGGCGGGGCTGACGATCGAGGTCGAGCGCGCCTGAGCGATGCCCAGCGCCGGCGTCGGCCGGTTCACAGATCCTCGGGCAGTGATCGGGTCAACCGCCACAGCGCGTGCACAGCCGCACCGTCGAGCATGCCCACCTCGTCGAAATAGCGCAGCATCGGCTCGGACAGGAACCGGATGGTCTCCCGGTACTGCGGGCCGGTGAAGGCGGCCGCGAACCCGCGCCGCGGGTCGATGCCGACCGCGCGATACACCTGCGGATTGATCAGCATCGGGTAGACGACCAGCGCGAAGTAGGCCAACAGCAGTTGATGCGGCAGCCGCTGCCATCGCGAGCGCCGAGCCATCCCCCGCGCCAGGGCATCACGGGCGAAGCTGATGTGGCGGGCCTCCTCCAGCACGTGAATGCGCATCAGCTGACGCACGTGCGGCTGAATGCGACTGTCCGCCATCGCTTCTCGCTGTCCGCGGTCCAGAATCTCCTCGATCAGCAGGGTGCCGGCGTAGACGACCGGGCCGATCGGGAAGTGTTCGGCGACGCGCAGTTGCGCCCGGTTGAGCAGTATCGGGCGGTAGGGCGGGATCCCGGTCTTGTCGATCAGCCGCGCGAACATCGTCGAGTGGCGTGCCTCTTCGGCCAGTTCGGTCAGTGCGTACATGGCGTGCTGCGAGGTCGGATCCCGCTCCACGATGCGCAGCAGATATTTGCTGAGCAGGCCCTCCGCGACGATGCCGAACGAGAGCAGGCTCACCAGTTCATGTTTGCCGAGGTCGATCCGCTGCTGCGGGGCAAGCCGATCCCACAGCGGTGTGCCGTAGAGCGAGATGCGGTGCTCGGGCAACCAGGCCTTGTCCGGCTGCCACGGCTGCTCCCAGTCGATATCGATGTCGGCATCGTAGAAATGTTCGGCCGAGGAGCGCAGCAAGCGCTGCGCGACGCGTTCGCGTCCTTCCCGGCCGTCGATGTGATGCGTCATCGCACTCACCGTCCCTGCCGTCCCGGTCGCGACGCGGCCGGTGTCGATCCGGTTCGCTCACACCGCGCAGTTGCCGGGCGGTGTGAGCGGTGGCACACTCGATATTACCTATAACTCTTCGTCACGGCTACGGCGTTCACCAGCCGAGGCGATACCGGCAGGTACGACCATGAGACACCCCGAAGCGGACTATCACGGACCGGCGGTCGTCGTGCTCGCCGGCCACGAATATCCGGTACACGTCCGGCTCAACGGCCATCACCAGCCGATCGACGGCGTCTACCGCTGGTACGGCCGGATCGACCCGGACCCGGCGCTCGATGCCGCAACCGGCTCCCGCAAACATCGCGTGGAAATTCGCACCCCCGAAGGGAAGGCCGCGGCGGCTCTGGGTGATCGCGACTTCTGGGGACGACTACGCATCACCGGCCGTAGTGTCCCGCCGTACCGGATCCCGACGGCCGAGGACGTCGAGCCGAGGGCAGCGCGGTGAATCCGACGCGCGGCATCAGGTATCCGAGCCACCGACCGCGGCGGCGAAGACGACCCGGTGCGCGAATCACGATCACCACCAGCCCTCGCCCCGGCCCGCTCCGACCCGCTAGCCCGGATGGGACGAAAGTTGCCACGCCCCAGGGAATTACAAGTTTTTCAGGTCTCGAGATGTGCGGATTCACAACGTCGGCGTCGCTTGCGCTCCGGTAAAGTTCTGCGGGGGGACTTTTCGGGCGGAAGGGGATCATCGAGGTGCCGATGCCGGATACCGGTCAGCGCGTCGCCCGCGAATTGTACGCCGCGGCAACAGGTTCCGACCGCACTTCCTTCTCGATCGCCGAGGACACCGCGCGCAATCTCGCCGCCGCCTGCGATCGACTGGTCGAGGACCTGCACGCCGCGCACGCCGCCTCGGCGCCGTTGGCCGAGGTACGCGGCTTCGGCGAATTGCCCTCCGGACAGGCGCTGGCCCGCGGATTCTCCGCCAAGGGCAGGGAATTCGCCGACACCGTCGCCTCGTTCCAGCAGACCGCGCTGCTGTTCAAGGCCGCCTACCTTGCCGCGGGCAAACACTTCGAGGAGGCCGAGGCGGCCAATCGCGCGGCCCTGGCGCTCGATCGCCCCGACCCGGAAACCCCCGATGGGCACTGAGCCGCAGTTCGATCCGCCCTATGTCGCCGATCGTGAGGTCTACGGTTCGTACAGCCATCGCGACCTCTGGGAACAGGTGCACGAGACCCTCGACCCGACCGCGCTCGGCGACGCCGCGGCGGCGTGGCGACAGCAGGCGACCATGGTGGCCGCGGCCTTTCGCACCTTCGCCGATGCCGCGCGCGTGGAATTCGAAGCCTGGTCCGGGCAGGCCCGTGCCGCCGCCGTCGCCGCGACCGAGGCCTTCGTCGACCGGGGCGCCGCGGTGGCCGAGACCTGCCTCGAACTGCACCGGCTTCTGGACGCCGATGCCGAAGCGGCACAATCGATTCGGGATGCACTGCCCGAGCCGCTCGAGTACGTCCCGCTGGCGGATCCGGTGGCCGAAGTCGTCCACGGCGGCGCCCGCCGGATGAGCCACGACATCGCCGCGGCCGCGGCGTTGGCCGAGGCCCGCGACGTGCTGACCTTCCGGTACAACACCACCCTCGCCGCCTCCGGCGACCGGGTGCCACGCTTCGCCCCGGATTCGGGTGGGGGTCGCCGGTTGTGAAGTGGGTGCTGACTCCCGACGAGTTCGCCCACGTCTGGGCCACCGAAACCGATCTCGACCGCCGCCCCTATCCGGTGAACATGATTCCGGAATCGACCGTGCGCACCGAATCCCAATATGCCGCACTGCGATTGCCGTCCCGCTACGCCCGCAACACCGATCCCGATCTCACCGCGGCCCTGCTGCTGTGCACTCGGCCCGATGCCACCACCTTCACCGTCTCCGGCCGGCGCGGACTACCCGGAACCGAGGCCGAACAGATCCTGGCCTTCGCCGCGGTCGTCCACCGGCATGCCGCGCTGCTGGTCGCGCGTCCCGACGCGGTCAGCGTGACCGTCTGCCACGCCCGCGGGGTGGGCGAGCGCCTGGTCGCCGCGATCGGGTCGGCTCCTGCCGGAAAGGCCGGTCCGATGCGTGAACCCCAGGACGCGGTGCTGGACCCGGCCACCGATGCCGGAACCGACGGCGATATCACCGCGCCCCGGCGCCCGGGTGCGGCCCGGTTCCGCCGCACATTGCGCGCGCCCGTCGATTCGCGCGGTTTCATCACCGTCACCGTCGCTCCCGACAATCCGATGTCGCCGCCGACCCGCCACCGCACCTGGCTCGACATCACCGGTGACGGACGCTATCTGCTGAGCACCGCGGCCGAACTGACCCTGACGCCGGTCGGCGACGCCGAATTCGCCGCCGTCCTGCTGCGGCTGGCCGGAATCGGCTGACATCCGGCCGCGCGGGACCATACTCGACGGTTATGGCGAAATCTCCGTGGGCCGAACCGGCCGGCACCGCATTACGAGCCGCGGGAGTCCGGCTCGACTCCTACGATCCCGCGGCCACCCCCGGCTTCACCGGCGGCAAGAAGCTCGGCGAGCAACTGCTCGGCAAGCGGGGCCGGGTGCTCTCGGAACTCCAGGAGATGCTGTTCGCCAACGGCCGCTCCGGTGATCACCGCAATCTGCTGCTGGTGCTGCAGGGCATGGACACCGCCGGCAAGGGCGGAGTGGTCCGACATGTGATCGGCATGGTCGATCCCCAGGGTGTCCGGCACGCCGCCTTCGGCGTCCCGACCGAGGAGGAACGCCGCCATCACTATCTGTGGCGGGTCCGGCGCCGACTGCCCGGTGCCGGCCAGATCGGCGTCTTCGACCGCTCCCACTACGAGGACGTGCTGGTGGTGCGAGTGCAGAAACTGGTTCCGCAAGCGGAGTGGGAGCAGCGCTTCGACGAGATCAACCGATTCGAGCGCGAGGTCGTCGACGCGGGTACGACGATCGTCAAGGTCGCGATGTTCGTCTCCCTCGAGGAACAGAAGCGCAGGCTCGCCGAACGGCTCGAGCGACCGGACAAGTACTGGAAATACGATCCCAGCGATATCGACGACCGCGCCCGCTGGCCGGAATATCAGCAGGCCTATCAGGATGTGCTCGATCGCACCGACACCGACCACGCGCCCTGGTACGTGGTACCGGCCGATCGCAAGTGGTTCGCCCGCCTGGCCATCACCGAACTGCTCGTCGACGCGCTGACCGGCCTGAAGCTGACCTGGCCCGCCCCGCATTTCGACATCGAGACCGAGAAGGCCAAGCTGGCCGCCGGCTGATCGCGGCTGCGACCGAGGTCACCGATACCGGCGATTTCCGTCCCGGTCTCGGGGATCTCTCAGGTTCACCGGGAATCATGTGGGCCGAATGTGCCGTCGGCGGCGTCGCGACGGCGCACCGGGCGGCCCGTACGATCGCAAGCGGCGTCGATATCGCTTGTCCACACGAAACACAGGAAAGGCGTGGTGAACTCCGAGGTGAGCAAGAATCCGCGTGGGAAGAACTCGCTGACGGCGGTGCGTGGCGGAGACCGCACGCGCACGATCCTGATTCAGGTGGGCGTCGCAGCCGTGCTGATCGCGCTCATCGCGGCCATCGGCATCAGCATCGCGGTCAAACAGTCGAAGAAGAACGACGTCGGCCCGGTGCCCTCGGTCACCGCGCAGCCGGCCTCCGCCGACGCGGTGACCGGTTCGATCACCGATCAGGGTGAGATCAAGATCGGCAAGCCCGGCGCCAAGGCCGACATCCGAGTTGTCGCCGACCTGCAGTGCCCCGCCTGCAAGATGTTCGAAGGCGCCAACACCAAGGCCATCGAGGATGCGGTGAACGCCGGCACCGCGAGCGTGCGCTACAACATCATCGCGTTCCTGGACCAGTCCTCGGGCGGGACCCGCTACTCCTCGCGCGCGGCCAACGCCGCCTACTGCGTCGCCGATTCCGACCCGACGAAATTCCTGCCGTGGCTGAGCAGCATGTACGAGCAGCAGCCGCCGGAGGGCGGCACCGGCCTGCCGGACGAGAAGCTGGTCCAGATCGCACAGGCCGCCGGCTACACCGACCCCGCCGTGGCCGAGTGCATCACCTCGGACAAGTACGACAAGTACGTGCAGAAGACCACCAAGGACGTGCTGAACAGCGGCATCAAGTCCACCCCGACCGTCTTCGTGAACGGTAAGCAGATCACCGGCTCGCAGCAGCTGATGCAGCCCGACGGCCTGCGCGCCACGATCGAGGCCGCGGCGAAGTGATCACCGCACGACCGCGCGCGGCGTGGCTGCTGCTGGCCGGCACCCTGCTGGGCTGGCTGGCGGCGGTCACCCTGACCATCGACGACTTCAAACTGCTGAAGGATCCCTCCTACCGCCCGTCGTGCAGTATCAACCCGATCCTGTCCTGCGGTTCGGTGATGGCGACCCATCAGGCCTCGGTCTTCGGATTCCCCAATCCGATCATCGGCGTGGTGGGGTTCTCGGTGGCGGTCACGATCGCGGTGCTCGCGGTGGCGGGCATCGCGCTGCCGCGATGGTTCTGGGGCGGGCTGTGGATCGGCCTGATCGCCGGGATGGGTTTCGTCTTCTGGCTCATCTTCCAGAGCCTCTACCGGATCGGCGCGCTGTGCCCCTACTGCATGGTGGTGTGGGCGTTCACCCCGGTCTGCCTGGCGGTAGTCACCGATCAGTTGTGGGGCGGTGCCCGCGGCATCCTCGGCATCATCGCGCAATGGCGCTGGACCGTCGTGGTCGTCTATTACGCGGTCGTGCTGCTGCTGGTGTTCCTGCGCTTCCAGGACTACTGGCTGTCGCTGTTCTGACCGGGTCACCGGGCCCGGCGGCCCGGTCCCGGCTCAATTCGGCGGACCACTGGCCAGGGTGACGGCCACGTGCCGGTGGGACCCGTCGGGCGCGAGCAGCTCGAGATGGACCACATCGTCGGGCTTGCGCACATTGAGCGCGGCCTTCAGGTTCTGCGCCGAACCGATCGGCCGGCCGTCGACGGCGACGATGACCTCACCGGAATCGACACCGGCGGCGAAGGCCGGCATCCCGTACACCGCCACGTCCACGCGCGCGCCGGTCGGCTTGGCGTCGGAGGTCAGCACGCCCAGGGTGGCGGTCGGGCCGACGTGCACGGTGTCGGTCGGCACTCCGGCTCGAATCTGGCGCACCACCGCCAGCGCGCGGTCGATCGGGACCGCGTAGCCGCTGGCCCGCCCCTCCGATCGGGACAGCTCACCGGATGCGGCGGTGACCACGCCGATCACGGCACCGGCCCGGTCGACGAGGGCGCCGCCGGACTGTCCGGAGACCACCGGCGCCGCGACCTCGATCATTCCGATCAGCGCCTTGCGGGTGAGGTCGGCGGTATCGCGCGCCACGATCGAGGCGTCCAACGCGGTCACCGTGCCGGGCGTCGCCGTCGGTGAACCGGTGCCGCCGGCGTTGCCGATGGCCAGCACCTGATCACCGATCCGCACGCCGGCCGAACTTCCGATCCGCGCCACCGCCAGCGCCGCGGCACCGGTGAGCGACAACAGCGCGATATCGGCCTCGGAGTCGTAACCGAGCACGGTTGCCGGATAGCGCGACCCGTTGCCGATATCGCCGACCGTAATGGTCTCGGCTCCCTTCACCACGTGGTGGCTGGTGAGGATTTCGCCGTCCGGGCTCAGCACGATGCCCGATCCGGCGGCGCCCATCCCGCTCGGCCGGATCGAGACGTTGATGTTGACCAGTTCGGGTTCGACCGCCGCGGCGACCGCCGTCGGATCCATCGGGGGCAGCGGCGGCCCGAACAATGCCGAGGAGGTCCGGCTCGCCGGCAGTGCCCAGCGGGGCAGATCACCGTGATATCCGAGGAATGCGGTCCCCACCAGGGCCATGACGAGCACGAACACGGCCGTCGACAGCCATCCCCCGCGAGCCGCACGCGGATGCCGGCCCGGATGCTGGTCGTCCATCGCCGCTCCCGATTCTGCGTGCCCGGTGGGCTGGCGGAGTTCGTGATCTCATGTGTACCAAATCGGCGTGGCGCGCGACATCAGTCCTGCAGAGCCGCGACCCCGAACATCGCCGCCGCCCCGGCGATCGTGCAGAACAGCACCGTGCGCGAGGGCCGGCCCGAATGTGCTTCCGGCAGAATGTCACTCGTCGCCAGATACAGCAGGAAGCCGGCGAAATATCCCAGGTACAACCCGGCCACGTGCGGGGGCACCCGGATCACGGTCCCGATCACGGCACCGGCCACCGGCGCCAGCGCGTCCAGGATCAGCAGGGTCAGTGCCCGGCGCCGGGCACTGCCGTAGAGGGTCGGGATCGTGAAGGCGTTGAATCCGTCGGCGAAATCGTGCGAAATCACCGCGATCGCGACCGAGATCCCGAGCGCGGATCCGGCCTGGAAGCCGACGCCGATACTGAGCCCGTCCAGCATGCTGTGGAAAATCAGCCCGGCGGTGGCGAGCAGTCCGACCGATTGGAAATCGTGCGTGTGGCGGCCGAAGTCCTGTTCGTGGCCGACGTGGATCGCCATTTCCCGTTCGATGATGTGGATGGTGAAGAAGCCGATCACCGCGGCCACCAGCGCTCCCGGCACCCCGGCGACGACCTGATCGGATTCGGCCAGCGCGTCGGGGATCAGGTCGAAGGCGACCACGCCGAGCATGATCCCGGCGGCCAGGCCGAGTACCAGCCGCTTGCGCTCACCGATTCGTGCGGCGACCAAACCGCCCACCAGCGTCGAACACATGGATATCAGCGCCAGCACGATCGCCACCGGATCAGCATCCGGTATCGGCACCACAGCGGCACGCACATCCGATCGGCGAGTCACCGCGTTTGCGTCCGCAACCATGCGGGAGTAGGCATGAACGCATGACCACAGCTGCCGCGTATTCCGTTTCCGCACCCGACGGCCGGTTCACCAAAACCACCATCGAGCGTCGCGAGCTCGGCCCGCACGACGTGCTGATCGACATCAAGTACGCCGGCATCTGCCACTCCGACATCCACACCGCCCGCAACGAATGGCACGGCACCGCCTATCCGTGCGTCCCGGGCCACGAGATCGCCGGACTGGTCGCCGCCGTCGGTTCCGAAGTGAAGAAGTTCCGGGTGGGCGATCGGGTCGGTGTCGGCTGTATGGTCGATTCCTGCGGCGAATGCGAGCCCTGTCTGGCCGGTGAGCAACAGTACTGCGAACGCGGGGCGACCATGACCTACAACGGCCGGGTGCCCGAGGAGATCCAGGCCGGCGGCTACACCTTCGGCGGATACTCCACGCAGATCGTGGTGACCGAGGGTTTCGTGGTCGGCATTCCGGAGGGCATCGGCCTCGACGAGGCAGCGCCGCTCCTGTGCGCGGGCATCACCCTCTATTCGCCGCTGCGGCACTGGAATGCCGGACCCGGCAAGCAGGTGGCCATCATCGGAATGGGTGGGCTCGGCCACGTCGGGGTGAAGATCGCCGCGGCCCTGGGAGCCGAGGTGACGGTGCTGAGCCATTCCCTGAGCAAGCAGGACGACGGCCGCCGCTTCGGCGCACACCACTACTACGCCACCAGCGACCGGGAGATTTTCCGGCAACTGCGCAACCGTTTCGATCTGATCATCAACACCGTCTCGGCCGATCTGCCGATCGACACCTACATGCGGCTGCTGAAGCTCGACGGGACGCTGGTCATGCTGGGTCTGCCGGACCAGCCGCTGGCGGTGCGGCCGTTCACTCTGACGGGAAACCGGCGATCGCTGGCGGGTTCCAATATCGGCGGCATTCCGCAAACCCAGGAGATGCTCGATTTCTGCGCCGAGCACGGCATCGGCGCCGAAATCGAGGTCATCTCCGCCGACCGGATCGACGAGGCCTACGAGCGCGTGGTCGCCAGCGATGTGCGCTACCGCTTCGTCATCGACGCCGCCACCATGTGAATTTCGCCGCGTCCCCGGCCGGTGCCCCCACCGGGTCGGGTAGGCGCGCGTCGGCCGCGCTGCGCCGCAGCAGCTCGGCCAGATGCCGGCGAATCCGGCCCATCTGCGCGCGGCTGTGGTCCCGGGTGTCGTATTCGACCTGCACCGTGAGCCGGTCGCCCAGGGTGAAGGCGGTCACCTTGGGCGGCATGCCGGGCCCCATCGCGAGCAGATTGTCGCGAATCGGCCGAAGCTCCGCCGGGAGAACGTGAGCGGGCACCCGGCCGATATTCGACAGCGCGATACTCGGCTGCCCGGCGAGCAGGGCCGCGGTGGTCTCGTCGCGAATATGCCTGCCCGCCAAGGAAAGCCGCGCCGGATCGCCGCGATCCAGTGCCGCCCGCACGTCGTCGTGCACGACCCGGCCGAGTTCGAACGGATCCGCGGCCGGGGATACCGTGAGCAGGGTGCCCCACCCCGAGGCGCAGTTGAGGACGATGTCCTCCGACAACCACGGTTGCACCGCCGCGCGCAGATCGGCCGCGTACCCGCACACCATCGGCAGCGGGTCGGCCCCGCCCAGTTCGGCCCGTACCGCTACCAGCGCACACCCGCTCAGCAGGCCGTTGACCCCGATACCGGCGGCCCGCGCGGCCGCGGCGAAGCCGGCGGTCGTCGCCGCGTCCAGTTCGATGCGCTCCGCGGCGAACAGCCCACGCTCGGCGCCGGCAGCGCCATCGCACACCAGCCGGGCCGGGGCCTGCGTCATCATGGCGCGCATACGATCCAGCAGGTCGAGGACCTCGGCCTCGGCGACGGACCGGGCCAGGCGTTCGTCGATCGCCTGCGGTAGTTCCCGATTCGCGGCCACCGACATGGGCGCACCGCGCCGGTGCGCGGTGTAGCGCCGCCACATCCGATCCAGGAGCGCGAAACCCGAACGGCCATCGGCTATTCCGTGGTGAACGACGAGGACGATCCGGCTCTCGGCACCGTCGCGGAACACGTGCCCGAAGAACAGTCCGCGCCGCCAATCCTGTGGGCGGTTGACGAAGTCGACGTATTCGATTTCGCCGCCGGGACTTTCGGTGAGTTCGGGCCGGTGGTCGTCGACCCGGCGCAGCATCGGCACCTCGCCGTCGACGGGCAGACAGCTGAGTAGCGGGTGTTCGGCGGCCAATTCGGCCAGCACCGTGCGCAGCACGTCGACGTCGAGCTCACCCTCGACCGTCGACCCGATGAACAGCGCCATGCCGCCGACCGGCACGGACCCGAAACTGGCGCCGACCCGGAAGTAGCCGGACTCGAAGGGGGATATGGGGCGTTGCGTGACCATCTGGCACCTCTCGAACGACTCGGAGATCACACCTCGAACCATACATATGTTTAAAACACTTGTCACAAACATTTGTTTGAAACATGCGTCAGTCGCCGCTTGCTACCCTGCCGACGTGGGAACACGTGAGGATCTTCTGGCCGCCGCCAAGCACTGCCTGGCCGAACGCGGCTACGCCCGGACGACCGTGCGCGATATCGTCGCCGCATCGGGGAGCAACCTGGCCGCGATCAACTACCACTTCGGAACCCGGGACGCTTTGCTCGGCCAGGCCATGATCGAGTCGACCAGCGAGGCCGTGCAGCAGATCCTCGACGCCCTCGCCGAGAGCAACGAAGCGCAACCAGCCGAGCGGCTGCTCACCTTCCTCCGACGCCTCATCGCCACCTTCACCGAGGAGCGTGCGCTGTGGGCGGCCAACATCGAAAGCTTCGCGCAGGCATTGCATTCCGGCGAGGTGCAGGCCGACATATCCGCGAAGCTGCACGAGGGCCGGGCCGCGCTGACTCGAATGTTGTTGCCCGACAACAGCGATGCGGCCGACGGCGGCGCGATCGGCGCGCTGCTGTGGACCCTGCTGGACGGCCTGCTCGTACAGTGGCTGCTCGACCCGCCGTCCGCCCCCTCCGCCGAGCAGATCGTGGCCGGATTGCGCATCCTGGCACCGCTGCTGTAATCGGCGCGCCGCATCGGCTTTTTCCACTGTGACCTCCGCCACCCCAGTTGGCAATACCGCGCGCGATCAATTAAGAATATGTGCGTTCGAATCACGTGAAATCAGACGTCGATTCGCCCGGGGGGGTCATCGAGCGTGTGGGGATCAGCCGTGGGGGAATCGTTCGTCGGGGAGGAATTCATCATGTTCCGTCGTTCCATGAAAAATGTCGGTCGCACACTGATCGTCGGGGCGCTGCCGATCGCGGTGGCCACCGCGTTCGCCGGTGCCGGGATCGCCCAGGCCGACACCGCCCCCGCGGCGCCGGTGGTACACACCGTCGCGGCCCCGGTCGCCCCGGCACCGGTCGCGTTCCAGCAGCCCGAGATCACCGCCGACGCGGCACCCGCCGCGCCGGCCGCCACCGCCGCTCCCGTCGCCGCTGCCGCGGCGAAGGCGCAGGACATCGCCACCGATCCGGCCGCGCAGGACCACGACCCGGTGCACAACGGCGCGGCCGCGGGCGCCGGTCTCGGCGCGGTGCTGGGCGGCGTGGGCGGGGCGGTCTCCGGCCTGCCGCTGTTCGTCATCGGAGCGTTGCCGCTCGGCGTCGTCGGCGCGATCGGCGGCGCCATCAGCGGTGCGGTCATCGGTGCGATCGTCGGGACGGTTTCGCCCGACGTGGTCCCGCAGGTGCTGCCCTGATCCGATAATTCGCGGGGCCGGGCGGGGCAATTCACAGCGCACCCGCCCGCTTCCCGGAATCGGATTTTTCCTTCGAAAAGACTGCCCGAAAAACCGGATATCGCCGGACCGGTATTCGGGCCGGGATGCCGGGCGGTTGCCGACCGAACAGCACACCGGCCGGTCACATTTCTCGACAGCTGTATTTCCGAGCGGCGGATATTCGGAAATCGCCGCCCGCACCGGGCTACCGAATCCGCAGCACGGCCCCGGTTGCGGTGCTGACCAGCAGCGATCGCTCATCGCCGGGAACGGTCACGACCGAGGTCACCGGGACGCCCAGGTCGGCGACGGTACAGATTTCGCCGCCGCCCGCAGGATCGATGCGGACCACCCGGCCGGTCGTGGTGGCGTCGTAGAGCATGCCGTCCGAGCCGACGGTGAGATCGTCCGGAAGCGCGGTGAGCGGCAGTGCGCCGAGGGTGACCTCGGCGATCGTCGTCTGTGCCCGGGGCGCCCCGAGCGGTATCCGGACGATCCGGCCGGTGGCGCTCCGGTAGAGCGTCACGTAGATCGAATCACCGTGATACGCAATGCCGTTGGCCCCGTCCGCGGTGGCGCCACCGGTCCACTCCGGATCGATCGATCCGTCGCGGCGGACTCGCACCACGCCGTGCGCGGTATCGGCGACGTAGAGATCGCCGGCATCGTCGAATGCCGCGCCGTTTGCCATGCCCAGCCCGGTTACGAACGGCTGCGGGACGGGCCCATCGGCGTCGGGGTCGAATCGAACGATCCCGCTCCCGTGCGCTCCCTGCAACAGTCCCGCCGAGGAGTCGCCGTACACGACGTACAGCGCGCCGTCGGGGCCGAGCCGGATCGCACCCGGCGCGTCGATCGCCACCTCGGCCGTCACGCGGCCCGCGGAATCGTAACGCTGCACCACATTCCGGAAGACCCGCGACACCCAGAGGTTGCCGTGCGCGTCGAAGCCCAGATTCTCCGCGAAATCCAGGGGCGTCGAGGCGGGCAGGACCGGTTGCACCGACGCCGCGCGACAGTCCGGCGCGTCGGCGCCCGCCGGAGCGAGGCCGGTGGGAAGCAGGGCCGGCGTCCCGACACACAGTGCCGCGAGCGCACCGATGAGCGCCGAGCGAGCGACGACCGTCGTGCCGGACTCACCCGCCCGAGCGAACCGCCGACCCCTGCGCACACCCCCGCTGAACGATCTCATCACGGCCTCCTGCCGATCGCCTGCGACATCCGTCCGGCGGCGCCGATGCCGCCGGCCCGGTCAACCGGTTCCGGCCGGAATCCTACGGCCCGCGCACCGGCCGTGCGCCCGGTCGGCACTTGCGTGCCGCAGCGCTCGATGTGCCCGCGACGAACACCCGGAGGCAGTCATTCCCGCAGGTAACGGTCGGAACCCTGTAACTCGTTGCACCACTTGACCTTCGGCTCCGCGATGCCGCCCGTACCCCGGTACGTGGCCGCGGTACACGGCATCGGGACGACACCCCTTCGCCGAACTGCGCCGCCGACCTTCCGGTACGGCGTAAGGTCGGTCCCGGAACCGTTCCCCGGACCGCCCCTGCGGGAAAAACCGCAGGTCGGCTCGCCGGTTCCGCGTCGGTGTTCGACAACCATGCTGGAGGTCTCCTCGTGCCCGACCGGGAATCGTTCGACTACATCGTCATCGGGGCGGGCAGCGCGGGCTGCGTCCTCGCCCACCGTCTCACCGAGGATCCGCAGGTCTCGGTCCTGCTGTTGGAGGCCGGCCCGGAGGATACGGCCGACGAGATCAAGATACCCGCGGCGTGGGGGAAACTGATTCGCACGCAATGGGATTGGCGATACGAGACGACACCGCAGAAGCATCTCGGTGGTCAGCGCGCCTACTGGCCGCGGATGAAGGCGCTCGGCGGCTGCTCGTCGATGAACGCGATGATCTTCATTCGCGGCAATCGTGCCGACTACGACGGCTGGCGGCGTGACTTCGGGGCGGTCGGCTGGAGTTACGACGAGGTGTTGCCGTATTTCGTCCGGTCCGAGACCAATACCGGGATCCGATCGCAGTTCCACGGCACCGACGGCCCCCTGCACGTGGAGGATCGCCGGTTCACCCACGAGCTGACCGATGCCTGGATCGCGGCGGCCGCCGCCGCGGGCCTGCCCCGCAACGAGGATTTCAACGGAGCCGCCCAGGAGGGGGTCGGCCGCTACCAGGTCACCCATCGCCACGGCCGCCGCTGGTCCACCGCGGACGGCTATCTCCGGCCCGCGCTGAGCCGGCCGAATCTCACGGTCCGCACCGAGGCGCACGCGACCTCGCTGGTCTTCGACGGCACCCGGGCGATCGGCGTCACCTACCGCCGGCACGGCAGCGAGCACACCGTGCACGCCGAGGCGGAGATCCTGCTGTCCGGTGGCGCGATCAATTCGCCGCACCTGCTGCTGCTGTCGGGGATCGGACCGGCCGCCCACCTGCGTGAGTTCGGTATCGACGTGGTCGCCGACCTGCCGGGAGTCGGGGAGAATCTGCACGACCATCCGGTGACCCCGATCCTGTGGCGCACCCGCGGCGTCTCCGATCTCGCCGATTTCGAGACTCCGCTGCGGCTGGCGCAGTGGCAGGCCCTCGGTCGTGGCCCGCTGACCTCGAACGTCGGTGAGGGTGGCGGTTTCGTGCACACTCGCGACGGCCTGGAGGGCCCGGACATCCAATACCACGTCGCCCCGACCGCCTTCTACGACAACGGTTTTCACGAGAACATCGCGCCGATGTTCACCGCGGGGCCGACGCTGGTCGATGTGCACAGCCGCGGCCGGCTGCGATTGCGCTCGGCGGATCCGATGTGGAAGCCGGAATTGGATCCGGCCTACTTCAGCGACCCGCGCGATATGGACGCGCTGCTCGCGGGTTGCCGGCAATTGATCGAGATCGCGAACCGGCTGCCGCTGGCGAAATATCTGGATCGACCCTATCTGCCCGAACGCGCCGACCAGCTCGACGAGGACGGCTGGCGCGCGCACGTCGAACGCTGGACCCAGACCCTGTTCCACCCGGTCGGCACCTGCGCGATGGGCACCGGGGAGGCGGCGGTGGTCGATCCCGAACTGCGCGTCCACGGTGTCGACGGCCTGCGGGTGGTCGACGCCTCGGTCATGCCGCGGATCGTGCGCGGTAACACCAACGCCCCCACGGTGATGATCGGCGAGAAGGCGGCCGACCTGATCCGCGGGCGCACCCCGTCGTCCACATCCGGCAGCGCGGCGAAGGAGGCCACCCGATGACGACCGTGAACGAGATCGGCGAACTCGATACCCGTCGCACCTTCGAGGTGCGCGATCCGGGCACCGGAGATGTGGTGGCCGACTATCCGATTCACACCGCGGCCGATGTCGCCGAGACCGTGGCGCGGGCGCGGGTGGCCTTCGAGTGGTGGTCGACGCTGGGCCACGCCGAGCGTGCCCGGCGGCTGGCCGGTTTCGCCGGCCTGCTGGCGCGCCGGATGCGGCAGCTGGCGGCGGTGATCCACGACGAGACCGGCAAACCGTATTCCGACGGCGCGCTCGAGGTCGCGCTGAGCCTCGACCATCTGAAGTGGGCGGGCAAGAATGCGCCGAAGGTGTTGGGACGCAAGTCCGCCCGGGTCGGCCTGCTCACCGTGAACCAGGCGGCATCGGTGGAGTACAAGCCGCTCGGGGTGGTCGGCGTGATCGGGCCGTGGAATTATCCGGTCTTCACCCCGCTCGGTTCGATCGTGTACGCGTTGGCGGCCGGCAATGCCGTGGTGTTCAAACCGAGCGAATACTCCCCCGGCGTCGGCCGCTGGCTGGTGGACATGTTCGCCGAGGTGGTCCCCGAGCAGCCCGTGCTGCAACTGATCACCGGCGACGGCGAAACCGGTGCGGCGCTGTGCCGTTCGGGGGTGGACAAGATCGCGTTCACCGGCTCCACCGCGACCGCGAAGAAGGTCATGGCGACCTGCGCCGAAACCCTCACTCCGCTGGTCGCCGAATGCGGCGGCAAGGATGTGCTGCTGGTCGACGCCGATGCCGATCTCGAGGCGGCCGCGGACGCCGCGCTGTGGGCCGGCATGGCCAATGCCGGCCAGTCGTGTATCGGCACCGAACGGGTCTACGTCCACGAACGGGTCTACGACGCCTTCACCGAAATTCTGGTGACCAAGGCGAAACAGCTGCGCGCCGGCATCGATTCGGGTGCGAAGATCGGTCCGATCACGATGCCGAAACAGCTCGACGTGATCCGCCGGCATATCGAGGATGCGATCGCACGCGGCGGGCGGGCGCTGACCGGGGGCGCGGACACCATCGTCGGCCAGGTGGTGCAACCGACGATCCTCGTCGACGTCCCCGAGGACGCGCCGGCGGTGACCGAGGAAACGTTCGGGCCGACGCTCACCGTGGCGAAGGTGCCGGATATGGACACCGCGATCATCCGCGCGAACGACAGCCGGTACGGGCTGTCGGCCGCCGTGTTCTCGAAGGCGCGTGGGCGCGAACTGGCCGACCGGCTGCGCACCGGAATGGTCAGTGTCAACGCGGTTTTCACCTTCCCGCAGATTCCGTCGCTGCCGTTCGGCGGCGTCGGCGATTCCGGATTCGGCCGCATCCACGGCCCCGACGGCCTGCGCGAATTCACCTACGCCCACGCCGTGGCACGGCAGCGCTTCCCCTCGTTGCTGGCGTTGACCACCTTCGATCGCACCCGTAAGGCCGACGACACCGTGGCCACCTTGATGACCTTGCTGTTCGGCCGCCACTGAACAGCGGCGCGGCGAGAACGCGAAAGGTCACGTCCGCCGGACGTGACCTTTCGCGGGTGATATCGCCGGTTCTACTTGCCGGTCTGCTCGTGCAGCGCCTTCTTGGCCGCCTGCTGCGCGGCATCGACCTGCTTCTCGAACTTTCCGCCGGTCTGCTTGTCGACCAGATCGCCGACCTTGTCGATGACCGGGTCGAGCTTGTCGGCATTCTTGGCCGCCAGATCGGCCGCCTTGCCGGCAACATCCTTGAACTGGTCGAACATTCCCATGAGCGGTTCTCCTGATCTCGAAACAGTAGTCGTAGGCTAACCCACGTGCGGTCGGCGAATGCCCGGCACGAGCTGTGAATTCGGCCCCCGGACGACCCCGGCCACCGGCGCAGACGCACAACGCCCGGGCGGCGAACCACCCGGGCGATGCGTCCGGTAGCAATCTATTCGGCCGCTTCGGCGCGACGCCGGACCCGGCGGGCCGCGGCGACCATATTGCGCAACGACGGATCCAACTGCCAGTAGTGGCGGGTCTTCAACCCACCGTCCGGATTGGCCCACAGCCGCTGCGGAGTCACGGCTTCGGCTGCGGCGGTGAGCAATTCGTCGATCTCGTCGATATCCGGAATCCGCGCCGACCGGCTCTCGTACACGCCCGGGCCGACGCCGTGACTCAGGCCGTGGCCCTCCTCGACATCCTCGGTCAGCGCCTTGAGCACCCATTCCAGCGAACGGGTGGCCACGATGGCGGTGACATCGGCGTCGAGTTCCTCGATCGCGCGCACGATTTCCGAACGAGCCGAATAGGCGATGTGGGTGTGGATCTGGGTGTCCGGCCGGACCCCGGAGGTCGCCAGCCGGAAGGCGTTGACCGCCCAGCGCAGATACTCGGTGCGCCCGTCGGGACGCAACGGCAGCAGTTCGCGGACGGCCGGTTCGTCGACCTGGATGATCGCCACCCCGGCCTTCTCCAGATCCGCCAGTTCGTCGCGGATCGCCAGCGCCACCTGGTCGGCGGTCTCGTACAGCGGCTGGTCCTGCCGCACGAACGAGCGCGCCACCATCGTGACCGGGCCGGTCACAATGCCTTTCACCGGTTTGTCGGTCAACGACTGGGCATAGGTGATCCAGTCCACCGTCATCGGCTTCGGGCGCGACACGTCGCCGTAGAGGATCGGCGGCCGCACACACCGCGAACCGTAGACCTGCACCCAGCCGAAGTG
This sequence comes from Nocardia veterana NBRC 100344, assembly GCF_000308855.1. Taxonomy (GTDB): domain Bacteria; phylum Actinomycetota; class Actinomycetes; order Mycobacteriales; family Mycobacteriaceae; genus Nocardia; species Nocardia veterana. The sequence continues at coordinate 57,238 of NZ_BAGM01000124.1, forward strand.
GGTGGTGGCGAAACCGTCGAGCAGTTCCGCGAAGTACTGGATCATGTCGTTGCGCTCGTGCTCACCGTGCACCAGCACGTCGAGGCCGATGTCTTCCTGCAGGCGAATGGTGGCCTCGATCTCGGCCTCGATCCGCTTGCGGTACTCCTCGTAGGACAGCCGCCCTTCGCCCAGGTCGTAGCGCGCCTGACGGACCGCATCGGTCTGCGGGAAGGACCCGAGGGTGGTCGCCGGGACCAGTGGCAGGTTCAGGCGTTCCCGCTGCGCCGCCGCGCGCACCTCGTACGGTTCACGCTCGCGCATCTCCGGGGTGATCGCGTAAACCCGTTGCCGCACAGCGTGTTTCTGCTTGAAATGCACCGAGGTGGGGCGCTTGGCCCACTTTGCCGCGGTCTCGCCCCCATCCCCGCCCCGATGCACTTCGGTCAGCGCCTTGGCCAGCGAAACCACCTCGAGCACTTTCTGTTTCGCGAAAGCGAGGCGGTCGGCGACATTGCCCTCGATGTCGTATTCGACCAGCAGGTCGTAGGGCACGTGCAACAGCGTGGTCCCGGTGGACACCACCAGATCCGGGCAGACCTGCGACAGTGCGTTCAGATATTCCAGCGTCACGGGCCGATCGGCGCGCCAGACGTTGGTCCCGCTGATCACGCCCGCGTACAACCGCTTGCGCGCGATCCCCGGAATCGCCGCCAGCTCCTCGGGCCGGGTGCGATGGCTGGCCAGGTCGAGGCCGATCGCCTCCACCGCGGTGCCGGCCAGAATCCGCACCGCCTCACCGAAATCGCCGTACTGGCCGGTGACCAGGATGCGCGGACGCAGCGGCGCGGTCGACAAGCGGCGATAGGCCCGCTCGAACGCCTCCAGTTCCTCCGGCGAGCGTTCGCTGGTGAAACAGGGTTCGTCGAACTGCACGCAGGTGGACCCGCGCTTGGCGAGAATCTCGAGCAGCTCCTCGTAGACCGGCAGCAGTTTGTCCAGCAGCGTCAGCTTGTCGAATTCGGTCTCACCCGGCACCTGGCCGGCCTTGGACAGCAGCAGCAACGACAGCGGGCCCAGCACCACCGGCCGCAGCTCGATCCCGCGTGCGATCGCGCGATCCCACTCGTCGAGCAAGGCCTCGGGATGCAGCGAGAATTCGGTCTCGGCATCGAGTTCGGGCTGGCGGTAGTGATAGTTCGTGCCGAACAGGCGAACCAGCTCGAGCGGCGGCAGATCGGGCCGCCCGCGCGCCATCAGGAAGTAGAAGTCGAGCGGGTGCAGTTCCTCGCGGTACGGCTCGAACCGCTTCGGCACGGCGCCGAACAGCAGCGCGTTGTCGAGGATGTGGTCGTAGAAGGAGAAGGTGTTACCGGGTACCTGGGTCAGCCCCGTCGCGGCCAGCTCGGAGAACTGGGTGTCCTGGATCTCGCGCCCCACCGCGAGCAGTTCGTCGCGGGAGAGGGTGCCGTGCCAATAGGACTCCAGTGCGCGCTTGAGCTCCCGGTGCGGACCGATCCGCGGGTAACCCAGGATGCTCGATCCGAAACCGTCGGTGACGTTGACCATGAGCGGGACTCCCTTTCGAGCTGCGGCCGACAAGGACCTGTTTGCAGCTTATGCCCGGTAACGGTGATACCCGCCGAACGGGCGGTGGGTACTGCTGGTGTTGATGAAGTTGTGGACGAGACACCGGATCCGCGCTACTCGCGTGCTCCGACCCACACCGAGGAAACCGGAGACCCGCACGGGCCAACCGTTCACGGCCGGCTCGTCGTTCGGGGTGCACTGCGTAGGCGAAGCAAGCAGCGGTACCCGAACGGCGAGTCCCGGGCCGTGCACACGCCGAGCGGAACGAGGGCCGACAAACACAGCGCGAACATTTCCGAGACGGTGTATGGCAAGGGCCTCGCGAACGGGCGAGGTCCCTGCCGTGGCGCGCGAGCCGACCGTCTCTGTGCTCAGCCCCGGTTGTACTGGTAGAAGCCCGCTCCGGTCTTCTTACCCAGCAGCCCGGCCTCCACCATGCGCATGAGCAGCGGCGGGGCCGAGTACAGCGGCTCCTTGAACTCGGCGTACATCGAGTCGGCGATCGACTTCACCGTGTCGAGGCCCACCAGATCGGTCAGCGCGAGCGGGCCCATCGGGTGGGCGCAGCCGAGCACCATGGCCTTGTCGACGTCTTCCTTGGTGGCGAAACCGGATTCGACCATCCGGATGGCCGAGAGCAGATAGGGCACCAGCAGCGCGTTGACGACGAAGCCGGAGCGGTCGGCCGAGCGCACGACCTGCTTGCCGAGCACCTCGCCGGCGAAGGCTTCGGCGCGTGCGGAGACGGCCTCGCTGGTCTTGAGCGTGGTCACCAGCTCGACCAGCGGCAGCACCGGAACCGGGTTGAAGAAATGCATGCCCACCACCCGCTCCGGGTTGTTGGTGGCCACCGCGATCTTCATGATCGGGATCGAGGAGGTGTTGGAGGCCAGCACCGCTTCCGGGTCGGTGACGACCTTGTCGAGTTCGCTGAAGATCGCGGTCTTCACGTCCTCGTTCTCGACCACGGCCTCGACGACCAGCTGCCGGTCGGCGAAGTCACCGAGATCGGAGGTGAAGCGCAACCGCCAGGCGGCCTGTTCCCGCTCCCGCTCGGTGATCTTGCCGCTGCTCACGCCGCGATCCAGTGACCGCAGGATGCGGGCGCGGCCGGCGGCGGCCAGTTCCCGGGTCTGTTCGAACACGAGCACATCGACATGCGCCCGGGCGCAGACCTCGGCGATTCCGGCGCCCATCTGTCCGGCGCCGATAACTCCGACGCGCTGAATCTTTTCCACTGTTCCGCCTCTCCGGATATTTTGCGGGCGGCTGTGTGCCGCGATCAGTCATGCATCCGTTATTGCGTCGGGTGCCGAACCGGTTCTGGATGTACCCGATGAGTTACCCATGTTCTTACGAAATCAGTTGTCTCGTATCGAATTCTGCTGAGTACTTCGTCGACTGTCGGTGGTGGTCTAAGGGAAAAGCCCTCCCCGCCGGGGCTGTTCGGACGGGAAGGGCTTCGGACACTCGTTGCAGGAGTGCCCATGTCGGGTGGTGAGGTAACCCGGCGGCGACAGGTCGCCGCCGGGTCGGTATCACCGCCGCCCGCGTGGGGCGACTGCACAACTCAGTGGAACTGGCCCTCTTCGGTGGAGCCCTTCAGGGCGGCCGTCGAGGTGTTCGGGTCCACGGTGGTGGCGATGGTGTCGAAGTAGCCGGCACCGACCTCACGCTGGTGCTTGATGGCGGTGAAGCCACGCTCGGCGGCGGCCTTGAACTCGCGCTCCTGCAGGTCGACGAAGGCGGTCATACCCTCGCGGGCGTAGCCGTAGGCCAGGTCGAAGGCCGCGTAGTTGAGCGAGTGGAAGCCGGCCAGGGTGATGAACTGGAACTTGAAGCCCATGGCGGCCAGCTCGCGCTGGAACTTCGCGATGGTGGCGTCGTCCAGGTGCGCCTTCCAGTTGAACGACGGCGAGCAGTTGTAGGCCAGCAGCTGGTCCGGGAACTCGGCCTTGACGCCCTCGGCGAACTTGCGGGCGACCTCGAGGTCCGGGATACCGGTCTCCATCCAGATCAGGTCGGCGTACGGGGCGTAGGCCTTGGCCCGCGCGATGCTGGGCTCGATGCCGTTCTTGACGTGGTAGAAGCCCTCGGAGGTGCGCTCACCGGTGATGAACGGACGGTCGCGCTCGTCGACGTCGGAGGTGATCAGGGTGGCGGCCTCGGCGTCGGTGCGGGCGATGACCACGGTCGGGACGTCGGCGACATCAGCCGCGAGCCGGGCAGACGTAAGGGTGCGGATGTGCTGCTGGGTGGGGATCAGCACCTTGCCACCGAGGTGGCCGCACTTCTTCTCCGACGCCAGCTGGTCCTCCCAGTGGGTACCGGCGGCACCCGCGGCGATCATGGCCTTCTGCAGCTCGTAGACGTTCAGCGCGCCACCGAAGCCGGCCTCACCGTCGGCGACGATCGGCACGACCCAGTTGTCGACGGAGGTGTCGCCCTCGACCTTGGCGATCTCGTCGGCGCGCAGCAGCGCGTTGTTGATGCGGCGCACGACCGACGGCACCGAGTTGGCCGGGTACAGCGACTGGTCGGGGTAGGTGTGGCCGGACAGGTTCGCGTCACCGGCGACCTGCCAACCGGACAGGTAGATGGCCTTCAGGCCGGCACGCACGGCCTGCACGGCCTGGTTACCGGTCAGGGCGCCGAGCGAGTGGATGTACTCGCCCTCGGCGTTGACGCCCTCCCACAGCAGTTCGGCACCGCGGCGCGCGAGGGTGTGCTCTTCGACGACATTGCCCTGCAGCTTCACGACCTGCTCGGCCGTGTACTCGCGGGTGATGCCCTTCCAGCGGGGGTTGGTGTCCCAATCCTTCTGGATTTCCGCAGCGGTCTTCGGGGTGCCGATCTTCGACATCTGCTGACTCCACTTCTTCGTTCGGTCGGGCCCCATGCTCGGACTTGCGCGCTCTCGACTCCTGGCTGGTAGCGAGCCGGTCGATGTCCGAACTCTGCTGGAGCGGCAATTTGCAGGGTTGCTATGCCCATCGGGTGTACTTCCACACGATGGCACAACAAAAAATCGCCGTCTACCTGTTGCAAGTGTGAATCTCCGCTAGCTTTGCCGGGCACCTTGCTAACTTTGCAAAATTTGCCTGTTAATTGCACGGCGTTCTTCTACTGGCGAGTAGGGCTGACATGCGGTTTTGCGTAACGCTCGTACTGTTTCAGTGAGCCTTACCACCGCCGGGTTTCCACGGCCCGCATTGCCGGCTGTGAGGACCTTCACAACCCGAGGCGGCCGCCCTCGGTGTGGGCCGCGCCACTCGCCGCGGCGACCGACGAGTTCGGCCCTCCGGCCCGAGCGGGTCCGTACGATTCCCGCATACTCCGGCAGCTCGGCCCCGCCGGGCCGCTATCGTCCGCCCTGCCGGCGGGCCGCAGCGATCGACCAGGGAGGTCGGCCTGTGGATACCCGCGGCACCGAATCGCGAAGGAACACGATGCGCACACTGAGGACCGCTCTCGCGGCCGTGGCCTGCACCCTGGTCACGGCGGCATCGGTAGGCGTACTCGAAGCACCGCGGGCCGCCGCCGACTCCCCCGCGGTGCAAGCGGTGGAACCGCTGTCGGCAGCGGCCACCCTGCCGGGTTCGGTCGGTTCCGAGCGCATTCTGTATACGACCACCACGGTCGGCGAACAACCGACGGTGGCGAGTGCGGCGGTGTACTTCCCGCCCGGCCCGGCGCCCGCCGGGGGCTGGCCCGTCATCGCCTGGGCGCACGGCACGGTCGGACTCGGCGACAGCTGCGCCTACAGCATCGCCGGCCCCGGCGATGTGGCGCGCGACTGGTCCTATCTCGGCACCTGGCTGAAGCAGGGCTACGCCATCGTGGCCGCCGATTACGCCGGTCTGGGCACCCCCGGCGATCACCCGTACCTGAACGGCGTCGTGGAGGCCCACAACGTCGTCGATGCCGTCCGGGCGGCGGTCGGCCACTATTCGCAGCTGTCGCGTAAATGGGTTGTGGTCGGCCAGTCGCAGGGCGGCGGCGCGGCCGTGTTCACCGCGCGCTACGCGACCGAATTCGGCGGCCCGGATCTCGACTACCGGGGCGCGGTGGGCACCGGCGTGCCGGCCTACATCGAGGACATCCTGATGCCGCTGGGTCCGGGCATGCCGCCGGTGAAGCTGAGCCCGCACACCACCGGATACGTCCTGTACATCCTCAACGGCCTGCGCACGACCTTCCCGCAACTCGACATCGCGTCGTTCCTGAACGACAACGGCCGCTACTGGCTCGATCGAGCGAAGGACGAATGCCTGCTGCCGCTCGGTGACGAGCTGGCCGCCGCGAATGTGGTGATCGGCGATCTGTTCACCCGCCCGCTGGCGCAGCTCCCGGATCTGCACGGGTTGCTGGCCGGCTACCTCGGATTGCCCGAAACCGGTTACGACCGACCGCTTTTCATGGGCCAGGGGCTGCGCGACACCGATGTGATCACGCCGGAGACCCTGCGCTTCGCCGGGGTACTCACCGCCAACCGGCAGCCGTTGACCTTCAAGGTCTACCCCACCGATCACAGTGGCACGGTGAACGCCTCGCTGGTGGATTCGCTGCCGTTCGTTCGCGGCCTGTTCGCCTGATGGGCCGAAGCCCCGAGGCGGCAGCGGCGGGTGACCACGGCGGGCCGCCCGTCGGGCGGCGATTCCACACTGCGTGACACCACAGTCGTCCCGGTTATTCGGTTGTGCTATCTCACAGCCGGATCCGGGCGGCTGTCGGTGCACATCGGGGAATTCCCGTCGCTGACACGACGGCGGGCACGGGAGCGGTTATCGTGGCCCTCACGTGTGACGATCTGGTGACGGGACGCGATCGGTGGCGGGCCCGCCCACTCGCCCACGCTGATCGGGAGCATGTGATGCGTGACATCGTCGAGGATCTCTTGCGGGTCTGGCACAGCGGCCGCACGGGCGGCCTGGCAACTCTGGTCCGCACCTTCGGGAGCTCCCCGTTACCCGTCGGTTCGGCAATGCTCGTCGACCCGGACGGCGGCGTACACGGCTCGGTCTCCGACGGCTGCTACGAGGCCGCGGTTTACGAGGCGACGGTGACGGCGGCGCGCACCGGCCATCGGGAACTACGACGCTTCGACCCGACCTCCGGATTCGACGTCGGTGCCGACTGCGGCACCATCGATGTCTTCGTGGAGCCGTTCTCTCGCAGTCATTTCCCGGAATTCGCGGCCGTCGCCGGGGATATCGCCCGGCACAAACCGGTCACGGTCTTCACGGTGGTCTGGCACAGCGATCCGGAGGTGATCGGCCAGCATCTGGTGACGGACCGAAGACACAACACCGAGCTGGTGTCGCTTCCGGAATCGGATGTGTTCGTCTGCTCGCACACGGCCCCGCCGCGCCTGATCATCTTCGGCGCCAACAGCTTCGCCGCCGCGCTGACCACGCAGGGCCGGTTGCTCGGCTACCGGGTGACCATCTGCGATCCGCGTGAGGCCTTCGCCGCGGCGGCCTCCTTCCCCGGCGCCGAGGTGGTCGTGGACTGGCCGCATCGGTACCTCAATGCCCAAGCCGCGGCCGGCGCCATCGATTCGACCACCGCGATCGTGGCCGCCACCCAGGATCCGAAATTCGAAATCCCCCTGCTCACCGTCGCCTTGCGGCTGCCCGAGCTGGGATATCTGGGTGCGCTCGGCTCCCATTCCGCCCATACCCACCGGCTGGAAGCCTTGCAGGCCGGCGGTTTCGACGCCGCGACCCTGAGCCGGCTGCATGCGCCGGCCGGCTTCGACATCGGCGCCCGCACGCCGATGGAACAGGCGGTGGCGATCGCGGCCGAACTACTCGCGGTGCGCTCGCTCGGCACCAACCGGTCCGCGGCCCGCGCCACGGCCGCCGCCTCCTGAGAGCCGGCCCGTCACCTCCGGCCGGGTTCGAACCAGCCGAACCCGATGTTGTGCGATCTGCTCGACCTCGACAGATGGACCCATAAACCCGACTTGACTAGATCATATGGTTCGACCTCACCGTGTGAGTTCTGTATGGTTTGTGAGGATCACTGTTGTGCAGATGTTGTGCACTGGCACCCCGAGATGAGGCAACGATGGCGCGGACCAGACAACCCAAGCGGCTGGCGTTCGGTCGGACCCGGCAGGAGCGGTCGGGCCGATGGTCCGCCGCCTACCTCCACAACGGCACGATGCACCGCGCTCCGGCCACCTTCGAGACCAAGAACCACGCGGTCGCGTGGCTGACCAATGAGCGCCACCTGATCGACCTGGACCGTCTGACGCCGGGCACCTGGACGGCACCGGCGGATCGGTCGGCGAAAGCAACGCGCACCGCGACGACGGTCGGCCAGTACGCCGAGGCGTGGCACCGCGACAAGCCGATGAGCCGACGGACGCGAGACAGCTACCGATACCTGATCGACTCCCGGCTGACCGGGACCGCGCTCGCCGATATGCCGGTGACAGCGGCGACCGTGACCGATGTCCGCGAGTGGTTCGGCCAGCTCGACGCGAGCAAGCCGACCGCCCGTGCCCGCGCCTACGAAATGCTGTCCTCAATGTTCTCGGCGGCGGTGGCCGAGGGTCTGTTGCCCGTAACCCCGTGCAAGGTGCCGGGCGCGACCAAGGTCCGCCGCGCGCGGTCGGTCGTGCACATCGAGTCGCCCGAGGTCGAGACGCTGGCCGGGAAGATGCCCGAGCACCTGCGCGCGGCGGTGCTGATCGCCGCGTGGTGCGGTCTGCGGTTCGGCGAGGTCGTCGCGCTTGATCGGGCCGACGTGGCGGCGGACGGCTCGACCGTGAGCGTGAGCAAGGGCATGACGCGGCGCGGCGGCGTGACCGAGATCGCCGCGCCCAAGTCCGAGACCTCGAATCGACTGGTCGCGGTGCCCCCGCATATCCGCGCCGCCTTGGTCGAGCACCTGCGCGACCACACCGGACCCGGTGACAACGCTCCCCTGTTCACCGACGCCGACGGCGAGCGGGTCACCGAGGGCAAGTTCCGCCCGCACTGGCACCGAGCGCGCGCCGCTGCCGGTCGTCCGACGCTGCGCTTCCACGACCTGCGCCACCACGCAGGGATGGTCGCTGCCTACGCGGGCGCGACGATCACCGAGAGCATGGCCCGCCTCGGTCACAGCTCCCCGAAGATGGCACTTCACTACGCCGAGCGGGCGGCGAATCGGGACGCACTGCTGGCCGACCGTATCGCCGCGATGGCCAGCGGCGCACCGGGAGCCTGACCGCCACCGACGCCCTACCCGAGACCCCGTCAGCCCTGCACCGGGCGGCGGGGTCTCGGCATATCCGGGCACCGACCACAACACCCGCAGGGCTCGGTATTCTACTGTGCCACAACACTATTCACTGGACCTCTGCACCATTCCCGGGTACTCTCATATCAGGTGCAGATCGCCGGTCCCGGATCTGCCAACACGTCTCCCGCGCCCGCTCCCGCCACGCCTCACCCCACGGGACGCATGACCAAGGCCGAGGAGACGAGATGGCCAACAAGACCACCACCAGCACCGTTGCGCCCGAGTACGAATCGCTCCAGGACGCGGCAGCTCGCACCGGATTCAGCATCTTCACGTTGCGCGACAAGATCAACACCGGCGAGCTGCCCGCCTACCGGATGACCAACAAGCCGCGCTCTCGGGTACGTGTCCGCGTCGCCGATGTCGATGCCCTGTTCGTGCCGGTCATCCCGACCGAGGTCTACGCGCACCGGACCTAACCATCGTGCCGATCGTCTCGCGGTTCCGTCGGGCGGTTTCGCCCGTAGCCCCGCCCGACGGTTCCGCCGGACGATCGGCGCGACAACACAACCAGCGCAACGCATTTCAATCGGCCTCGACATATGGCGCGACCCCCGGCGAGACATCCGGGGGTCGCAAGGAAGGTCTGACCATGACCAACAAAACCGACTCCGAGTCTACCCCGCCCGCGCGGTGGATTCCGGGTGCGCTGTTCGCGGTCGAGACGGACACCCCGCCTGACACCGCGATCCGCGACGCGGTGACCGCTGAGGTCTGGGCGAAGTTCCGTCGCCTGGGCACCAAGTACGAACTCGACGTGAGCGGCGAGACGACGTTCTCAGATCTCGACGCGATCCCCGCCGAGGTGTTCCACGCCGCCGGGCTGGACTTCACCCGCGACCAGGTCGATCGGTTCTGCTCCGAGGAGTACGCCCGACCGCTGCCCGACCCCGAAGCCGTCGGCGAGGCGATGCACGCGGAGCGGACGGCACGGTTCCGGGAACAGCACCAGGCCGAGAACGTCGTTCGGCGTGCCGGGGTCGACCCGCGTACTCGTTACAGCCTCGCCGAGGCCGAGCGGGTCTGTGGCGCTGAGATCGCCGCTGGTGCCCGCTTGGAGATCGACGGACACAACGCCGAGGTCTGGGACACTCCGCGCCCGCACCGACTCACCGAGCGCGTCCCGCTGGCGACTCCGGCTGACCTGGTCAATCTCGGCGCGACACCCGAAGATCTCGCGGCGATGATCTCGGCGACCCGTGAGGATGTGCGAGCGGCGAAGCGAGACCTCACCATTGCCCATCGCCGCTACACCATGCTGACCGAGCGCCGCGCCCGGACCGGCGACCGGGCGGCGTTGGTGGTGTTGTCGGTTGCCGAGCTGGCCCAGCTGGAGCCGCCGACGCCGCTGGTGTCTGGTCTGCTCTACCGCTCGACCTCGGCACAGCTCGCCGGGCATCCGGGCACGGGTAAGACGTTCGCCGCGCTCGGGATGTCCTGCGCGATCGCCACCGGCACCAGGTGGGCCGGACACGACGTGCCCGAGGCGGTGCCCGTGGTCTACGTCGCTGCCGAGGGCACCCCCTACGCCCGAGCGGCGGCGTGGTGCGAGACCAACGGTCTCCCCGGCTCCGCCGTCACCGCCCACACGAGTGGCGTCGAACGTCCCGATGAAGCGACTGGCACCGGGTGAGAAACCGCCACAATTCATCCTGTTCTCCTTCGACGGCGTCGGGGTGTCGAAGAACTGGGACCTGTTCCTGCGCACCGCCGCCGAATCGGACGCGAGATTCACCGCGCTCATGACCGGGCTCTATTTCCTCACCGACGCCAAGAAGCGGCAGTACCGCGGTCCGGGATACAAACCCGGCGAGGCGGCGATCGGATTCGGCGGATCGAAGAAGGAGGTGATCGAGGAGATCACCTACCTCAACCGCACCTGGTACGACGGCCACGAGATGGGCACCCACTTCGTGGGCCATTTCTGCGCGGGCACAAAGAATCCCGGTAAGTCGTGGACCAGTGCCGAATGGCGTCACGAGTTGGCTCAGTTCTTCCGGCTCATGACGCAGTGGCGTGAACTCAACGGAATCCGCACCGGACCCGACCTCGCCTTCGGACCCGAAGCGGTGAAAGGCGCTCGGACACAGTGCCTCGAGGGTTCGATGAAAGCGCTCTTCCCCGCGCTGCGCGCTTACGACATGATGTGGGACTCGTCGATCCCGGCGTCGCGACCGGGTGTCTACTGGCCGTCGAAGATCAACGGCATCTGGGAATTCCCTGTCCCCTACGTCTGGTCGCCGGCGCTGAAGCAACGCCAGACAGCGCTCGACTACAACTTCTGGTACAGCGTCAACAAGGCGACGGATCGGCCCGCCGATCGTGCGCGGATCGCGCGGGTCGTCACCAGCACCTACTACTACATGTTGCGCCGGGCCTATGAGGGAAACCGCGCGCCGCTGGTGATCGCCAACCATCTGAACACCTGGAACGCCAACGCCTTCAACCCGGCGACCGCCGCCTTCATGCGCCGCGCGTGCACCAAGCCGGAGGTCATCTGCGCCACCCACCAGGACGTCATCGCCTGGATGGAGCTGCAGGAGCAGGACCCCGCGGTCCTGAAGAAGTGGCGGTCGATGGCCCCGGTCGCCGTCGACGCGCATCACTAGCTGTACCGACCCGCAAGGTTGGGTACGCGGTCGGCGGGTGAGTTGCCTCGGAGTGCGGTGTGGCCGCGTTCGTGGTTGTAGTTGTGAAGAACTCGGGGAAGGCTGCGACGCTTTCGGATTCGCTGAGGTAGGGGCGAGCGTGGGCCCATTCCTCCTGGAGGGTCCGGTTGAATCGTTCGACCTTGCCGTTGGTTTGCGGCCGGTACGGTCGGGTCCATTTGTTACCGGGAGTGGTCGTCGACGGCGTGGTGGAGGAACGCGTACCCCAGGTTCGGGCGGCCAGCAACTTTGCGGGTTCGCCCAGGCTCGCGGTGCGCGCTGGAGTTACGGGTGCCCTGGGCGCTGCCGTGTACGCGATGTCGGCCACCGTCGGGGATTCTCCCTATGTCACGTCGACTCGCCGGACGGCGGAATCACCTGACCGTCAGGGGCACCGGCGTCGTCGACCCACCGGCGCGCACCGTTGCGGTCAGCGGGGTCCAGCCCGTCCAGAGATCCACCGGCACATCGAGCGTCGCGCCCGGCCGGAGGGTGACCGGAGTCCGGGTGACCGCACTCCGGTCGGCGATGGTGTCGCTGCGTTCGACCGCGACCTGGAACTTCTGCGAACGTCCCTCGGTCCGCACGGTCACGCCGACCGGTGAGGTGGCCCCTACCGACACCGACGAGCCCGGGCCGAC
>NZ_BAGM01000123.1 GCF_000308855.1 Nocardia veterana NBRC 100344
GGGGCTGCGGCGCCGGATCGTGCGCTCGGCCGCGTCGGATGTGCGCTCGCCGGGCTTCAGCCGGGGCGAGACCTTGTTGATCGGCGGACGGGATGCCATCGATTACCTCCTACGATCCCGGCTGGGGGGCGGGCGCCTCGGACGGATTCGCGGGCGCGCTCGGCGGCGGCGCGGCGTTTCCGTTCGGCTGGGGTGCCGCCCCGGCGGGACCGGGGGTATCCAGCGACACCAGCTGACCGAGCGAATTGGCCTGCTCGGCCTTCCAGGTATCGCCGTCCTTCTTCATGTCCAGAGTCCAGGTGGCCCGGAAGGACTGCACCGGAACATTGGGCGCGGTCTGGGTCAGCTTCAGCACCACGATCGCCGACGCCTTGTCGCGCTCGCTGTCCAGCGAGCTCAGCGCGGCGCCCAGCACCTTGCTGTCGATCTTGGTCTTCGACTTCTCGGCGGCGTCCTTGATGCGGTCGTGGTTCTCGTTCAGCTGGGTCAGCATGTCGCCCGTCATCGAGGACCGCATGGTGGCGATCGAACCCTCGACGTCGCCGGGATTCATCGAGGTGAGGTTGATCGCCGCCTGCCGAGCCGCATCCAGCGCGGTATCGCGCGCATCGGCGCGCGGACCGTCGGTGAACCACATCGCCCGCACCCAGCCGGTGCCGAACCAGGCCGCCAGCACCAGGGCCGCCACCAGCCACACCGCCGCGACCGAGGTCACGACCGTGCGCAGCGTGGCAGAGCCGGATCGCTCCCGCTCCGCGGCGGCGGGCTGCGGAAGTTTCACCGTCTGCTCGGAGTCGGTGTCGCGGCCCGCATCCGCCGCCGGCGCGGCGGTGGTCGCGCGCACCGTCTCGGTCGCGTCGCCGTCCATGCGCACGGTCTCGGCGGCGGTGTCCCCCGCCGGCGACGGATCGGCTACCGGCTTTTCGGCATGGTCCGGCGCAGGTTGCGAGGAGGATTCGGGCAGATCAGAACTCACAGCGACACCCTAGCGTCGTCGGTTTTCCGGATTCGGCCGCCCTCGCCCGCCTCACCGCTTGGGGGTCACTCCGATGAGGGTGGCCAACTGGATGGCGACGGGGCTCAGGTTCAGCTTGTCCGGATCGGTCTTGGGCTTGGAATCCCACGGCTGCGGGACATTCGGATCGGCGTACTGCGCGCGCGCACCGCCGCGGACGTCGGTCGGACTTCCGAACGGCACCGTGCATTTCGCGTCCGTGTTGAACGGGAAATCGTCACGGGTGTCGTCGAAGTTGGGGTTCTGCGCCTTCATCTGGTCGAGAATGCGCTGAGTTCCCTCGTACCCGACGGTACAGGCCGGCGGATTGTTGGTTTCCAGCACCAGGCCGAAGTGGGTCGTCCCGTCGCCCGGCGCGGTCGCCGAACCACCGACCGACAGCAGCGGCAGCATCTGCAGCAGCGGCTTGAGCGTGTAGGTCTGCGGCGACACCGCCTGCAGCAGCAGGCGCAGATTCGCCAGATCCGTGGTCAGCGGCTGCGCGCTACGGTCGAGCAGCTTCCCGATCGACGTACCGGCGTCGGCGCCGGTGCCGATCAGGCGCCGGATATCGGGATCGTTGGCCTTCAACTGCACCGCGAGCCGATCCAGGCCCTCGCTGAAGGTCCGGATCGCGGGCGATTGATCGGCCTGGGTGCCCAGCACGGTCTGAGCATCCCGGATCAGCTGCACGGTCTGCGGCAGCGCCTCCACGCCGGTCTGGGAGAACTTGTTCAGCGAATCGACGAGGATGCGCAGGTTGTCGCCCTGCCCGTCGAAGGCCTTACCGAGTTCGGTCACCGTGGTGCTCAGCGCCTGCAGATCGGTGGTGCTCGCGAAATGGTTGACGCTCGCGAGCAGATCCTCGACCCGGATCGGGGTTTCGGCGCTGTCGATCACCGAGCCGTCGCGCAGGTAGGGACCCTTCGACGTCTCGGGGACGAGGTCCAGATACTGCTCACCGATGGCCGAGCGGTTGGCGATGATCGCCTTCGCGCTGGCCGGCACCTTCGGCTTTCCGGAGTCCAGCTGCAACGAGATCAGCACGCCGTCGGGGGTGATGTCCAGCGAATCCACCCGGCCGACCGGCACACCGCGATAGGTGACCTCGGCTCCCTTCGACAGGTTGGCGGTCTCCTTGGCCTTCACCTTCACCTGGTACTGGCCGAACCCGAGCATATGGTCGAGGTGGATGTACCTGGCGCCGACGTAGACCACACCGAGCACGGCGATCACCGCGAAGGCGACGAGCTGATAGCGGACCAATCTACTCATCGCGGCTTCACTCCCAACTGATCGAGAATCGACCCGATCGGATCACCCGGCTTGGCGGGCGCGGGAGCCACCACGGTCGGCGGCAGCGGCACCAGCGAGACCGTCGGCCATCCCGGCCGCGGACCGTTGCCGTTGTAGTACGGGTTGGTCGGATCCACCGGCACCGGCGGTCCGTATTTCGGCGGGATGTACACCGGATCCGGTTTGCCCACACCGAGATTCGACAGCGTCGTGCCGATCTGCGTATCCACCGACAGCCAGGTGTTGACCGAACCGCCGAAGGTCGACTTGATCGCCTCGTCGGGGAACGGATACGTCGGGACCAACGGGAAGGCGGTCACCAGGTCCGGCGCCGCACGGCCCAGCTCCTGCAGCGTCGGCCGCAGCGCCTGCAGATCCCGGATCAGATTGTCCTTGGACTTGTCGAGCACGTCGAAGCCCGCCTGGCCGACGCGGTCGAGCTGCTGCAGCAGACCGATCAGCTGCGGTCGCTGCTCGTCGAGGATCTTGATACCGGCGGGCAGTTCGTCGAGGATCTTGCCGATCTGCTCGGTCTGCTGCCCCACCCGGGTGGACAGGGTGCCCAGACTGTCGAGCGCGCGCTGGATATCGGAGACCTGCTGGTTGAGTCCGTCGATCAGGGTGTCGGCCTGATCCAGCAGCGACCGCACCCGGTTCTCCCGGCCGGCCAGCGCCTTGTTCAGTTCCACCACGATCGGTTGCAGCTGCGCCACCCCACCGCCGTTGAGCAGCAGCGACAGCGCGCCGAGCACCTGCTCGATCTCGACCGCGTGCCGGGTCCGATCGACCGTGATGACGGCCCCGTCCTGCAACGGTTCCGCCGACGGGTCCTGTTTCGGCGCCGACAGCTCGACGAATTTCTCCCCGAGCAGATTCGATTGACGCACTTCGGCATGGGCGTTGGCCGGCAGTTTCACCGACGAGTTCACCACGGTGTGCACGCTGGCGGTCCAGCCGTCGGGGGCGACGTCGATGGATTCGACGCGCCCCACCGGCACGCCTTCCACCTTCACGGCGGACTGCGGAACCAGGTCGAGGACGTCGTCGAACCGCACATCGATATGCATCGGGTGGTCCCCGACATCGGCGCCGCCGGGCAGCGGCACGCTGTAGATCCCGTCCGACGAACACGACCCCACCAGCAACGCGGTCACGCCGACCACCGCGACGGCGCCCAGCCCGCGCGCCGTCCTGCGGAATGCGAACGCTGTCATCGCTGGCCACCTTCCTGCTGCGACGGCGGCTGCCGGTCCGACGGCGTACCCGGAACACTGCCGGGGGCCGGGGTCTTCTGGATGTTCTCACCGCTGAGGATGCCGAACGGCAGCACCAGCGTCGGTGTCTGCACGCCGTCCTTGATCTGGTCGGTGATCACCTTGCACTGATCCAGGATCGGGCGCATCTGCCGGCTGATCGCCTCGAATTTCGGGTCACCGGGCCGCAATTGGCCGAGATCGAGCATCTTGCAGACCGCGCCGAAGGGGTTCTGCAGATCGGTGAAGTTGGCGCGCATGTCGAGCGTGCCGGATTCACCGTTGTGGATGTTGATCAGATTGCTCAGCGCCAACGGCAGCACCGGCAGCGCGTTGGCCAGGTTCTGACGCTGATCGGCCAGCGTCTGGGTGAGCTTGGTCAACGCATCGGCGTTCTCCGCGACCAGATCCCGGTTGTCGTCGATGAACCGGGCGACGTCGCCGAGCGCGATCGACAGCAGGTTCAACGCCTGCCCGAGGTTCTCCCGCTCCCCGGACAGGAAGCCGGCCAGGTCGGCCAGCTGCGTGTTGAATTCGCGCACCTGCTGGTCGTTGACCGCCAGGGTGTGCACGAAGATCTGCAGGTTCTTGATCGTGTCGAAGATGTCGCCGCGCGCATCGGACAGGTACCGGGCCGCATGCGAGAGCTGCGTCAGGCTGTTGGCCAGCGCGTCTCCGTTGCCGGACAGATTCGCCGCGCCGGTGCGCACCAGTTCGTTGACCGCACCGTCCTTGTTGGCGCCGTTGGGCCCCAAGGCGTCCGACAGTTCCTGGATGCTCTTGTAGAGCCGGTCGACCTCCACCGGGGTGGCCGTGCGGTCCCGCGGAATGGTGGCGTTGCGCGGCATCTTCGGCCCGCCCTTGTAGACGGGCGTGAGCTGGATGTAGCGATCCGACACGACCGAGGGTGTGATCTGGGCGGCCTTGGCATCGGCCGGGATGTCGTATTTCCGGTCGACGTGCATGGTGACCTTCACCTGGTCACCCTGCGGCGTCACCGAATCGACCTTGCCCACCGGGACACCGAGGATGCGTACCTCGGAACCCTCGTAGATGCCGATCGACTTGTCGAAGTACGCGGTGATCTTGGTTGTGTTGTAGCCGGAGAACAACCACCACAGCACACCCGCGACGACCACCACCGCGACCGTGCCCAGCGCCAGGAAGATCTTCGTCCCGCGCCCGGATTCCCGGATCGCGGTCAGCGGGTCCCGGCGCGATCCCTTACCGAGAGCAGCCTGCATCAGTTGCCTCCCAGGGTGCGGATCGGCTGGCGGTCACCCGGGATCTCCGGCAGCGCCGGCGGGATCAGGTTGACGATCACCGCGTCGAACCAGCGACCGTTACCGAGCACGTTGGCGTAGAGGCCGTAGAACGGGGCGGCCAGCTGCAACGTCTTGGCGATGTTCTGCTGGTTGTCGTTGAGCATGTCGATGGACTTCTTCAGATTGGTCAGCGCCGGACCGATCTGTTCCTCGTTGTCGTGCACCAGCGCACTCAATTCGGCGGCAACGGTTTTCGCGCCGGTGAGCAGCTGCGAGATGGCCTGCTGCCGAACGTTCAGCTCGGCCAGCAGCTGGCCGCCGTTGGCCAGCAACCGCTCGAACTGCTCGTTGCGGTCGGCCAGCACCTTGGTGGTCTTGTTGGTCGCGTTGAACAGATGCTTGAGCTCCTCGTCGCGCTTGGCGAGCGTTTCCGAGAGCCGAGCCACCCCGTCGATCGAACCGCGGATCTCCGGCGGAGTGCCGGAGAACGCGTCCGACAGCACCCGGAAGCTGGTGGCCAGCTGCGCGGTGTCGGTCTGCTCGACCTGTTTCGCCGCATCGCTGAAGGCATCCACCACGTCGTACGGAGATACCGTGCGCGACAACGGAATTCGCTTGTCCGGATCGGCCGGATGCGAACCTTTGGGGTTCAGCGCCAGATACTTCTGCCCGAGCAGGGTCTTGATCTGGATGGATGCCGTGGTGGCATCGCCGATCCAGGCGTCCTTGGTCCGGAAATCGACCAGCACCCGATCGCCGTCGAGACGCACGTCGGAGACATCGCCGACCTTCACGCCGGCGATCCGTACCTCGTTACCCTTCTTCAGGCCCGCCGCCTCGGAGAACTCCGCGGTGTACTTGGTACCCGCGCCGATGATCGGCAGCTTGTTCAGAAAGAACGCCGACAGCGCGATCAGCAACACCATGAACAGGCCCAGCCCGCCCATGAACGCGGGGCTGCGCTTGCCGAGAAGAACCCGGTCTTCCATCAGCGGCCACCCTTCCCATGACACCGTGGCGCCGGATTCGTGTACAGCGGCTGATTCACCGTCGGCATATCGGCCGGCAGATTCAGCTGCGGTGCGTCCTTGACGCCGGGACCGGCGACGATATCGATTCCGCAGAGATAGAACTGGAACCACGAGCCGTAACTGGCCGCGCGCCCGAGCTTCTCCATCTTGATCGGCAGGTTCGTCAGGGCCTCGTTCACCTCGTCCGAACGATCGTTCAGGGTGCCGGTCAGCTGGTTGAGACCGGCGATCGAACCCTGCAGGGTCGGCCGGGTCGGAACCAGCAGATCCGCGGTGGCCGAGGCCAGATTGCCGAGCGACTGCACGGCCGAACCGATGGTGCCGCGCTCGGCGTTCAGACCGCTCACCAACGCCTCGGTGTTGACGATCAGATCGTTGAGCTGGCCGTCGCGAGCGTTCACCTCGTCCAGCACCTGGTTGAGGTTCTTGACGATCTCACCGATCACCGCGTCCTTGTCGGCGATCTTGTTGGTCAGGCTCGCGGTATTGCGCACCAGCTCCGTGATCGTGCCCGATTCGCCCTGGAAGACCTGGATGATCTCGTAGGACAGCTTGTTCACGTCCTCCGCCGACAGCGTCTGGAACAGCGGCCGGAAGCCGTTGAACAGCGTGGTCAGATTCAACGCGGGCTTGGTCCGCTCCAGCGGAATCGTGGCGCCCTTCGTGATCTTGCGACCCTGCTGCCCGGTGCCCTGCTCCAGGGCTATGTAGCGCTGGCCGACCAGATTGCGGTAGCGGATGGTGGCGGTGGTGGAGGCCGGCAGCCAATCGCGATCGGTGAGCTCGAACTTCACCTCGGCCAGGCTGCGGTCGACGATCGACACCTTGGTCACCTTGCCGACCCGCACACCCGCGATGCGAACCTCGTCGCCCTTGTTCAGCGATGTCACATCGCTGAACCGCGCCTTGAACTCGGTGCCCCCACCGGAGTAGTTGGCGATGGTGAGCGCCAGGAACGCGGTCGCGAGCAATGTCACGACCACGAAGATGCCCAGTTTGGTCAGGGGCCCGCCCAGACCACGCAACTTGGCCTTCATCGCACACTCACCTCACTTCCACGCATCGCGGGGGCGCCGATCCGGGTCACCCAGCTGGGCACCTGGTCGGGCGAAACCCCGTTCGCCGCACCGTAGATCGCACCCAGGGTGTGCTGTTCGGCGGGCGAACCCATGGTCGTGGCGCTCTGCGCGCCGTAGACGGAGAACTGCGCCGGCGGCAGCTGACCGATGTTCTGGTCGCCCGGATTCCGGGTCGGCGGCTGATAGGAGCCGTCGTTGGCCGATCCGGTCGGGTATTGACCGGGGTCGACGCCCAGCGGGTACTCGGGGAAGCAGGCCGGCGGCCGGTTGGTGTCGAGCCAGCGCGGCTCGTCCTGGTTGGGCAGATAGCGGCCGCGGGTATTGGTGATCTCGATCGTCACCCGCGAGCCCGGCAGATCGGTGCCCTTACCGAAGAGGGTGTCGATGCGCGGTTTCAGCTGCGCGAAATTCTTCATCGTGCAGGCGTATTCGGGCGAGTAGGTGGCCAGCAGTTCCAGCGCATCCCGCGAATCGGCCGCGATGTCGATGATGTTGTCGTGGTTGGCGGCCAGGAAGTCGGCCGTCTTCGACGACGTCGGGGTCAGCACCGCGTACAGCGTGTCCAGCTGCGACCGCTTCTGCACGATGGTGGCGTTGAGCGCGCGCAGGTTGTCGAAGGTGTCCACCAGCTGCGGCAACGCGTCGGAATAGGTGTCGGCCACCGTGGCGAAGGTGCGGATATCCTCCTGCAGCTGCGGCATCACGCCGTTGATGTCGCGGAAGATGTCGTCCAGACGATCGATGGTGTGCCCCAGTTCCTCACCCTGTCCGCCCAGCGCCTGCGACAGCGCGCCCAGCGTCGACGCCAGATACTGCGGCGGAATCGCCTGCAGCAGCGGCATGATCGAGTCCAGCAGCTGGCTGACCTCGACCGCGTTGCCGCTGGCGTCCTGGTACAGCGTCATTCCCGCCTTCAGATGCTGCGGGCTGGGCTGCTCCGGCCACACCAGATCGACATAGCGCTCGCCGAACAGCGTCTTCGGCAGCAGCCGCGCGGTGACGTTGGACGGGATCTCGGCGGCCTTGGCCGGGTCCAGCGCCAGATGCAGGGTCACCTTGCCGTTGGCGGATTCGCTGGAGCGGACCTCGCCCACGTTGACGCCACGGACCTTCACATCCGCGTTGCGGGTCAACGCGTTTCCGACCGTGTCGGTGATCAGATCGACCTTGACCACCTTGACCCACACCTTGTTGTAGGCCGCGATCGTGGTGCCGAGGAACAGCGCCATCACCACGAAGAACACGATGCCCAATGTGCGCACCCGCAGTTTCTCGGTCGAGCGCCAGAACTGCACACCGCGCGCGCTCATGCTGCCACCTTCCGGGACGCCGCCGCGTCGGGTCCGCTCATCCCGCGACCCGCACTGTCGTCGTAGTTCCCCAGATCGCCAGGCTGAGGAAGAAATCGAGGATGTTCACCAGCACGATCGACGCGCGCACCGCGCGGCCCACGGCCACGCCCACACCCGCCGGACCGCCGGTGGCGTTGAAGCCGTAGTAGCAGTGGATCAGGATGATCACGAACGCGAAGACCAGCACCTTGAGGAACGAATACAACACGTCCTCGGGTGGTAGGAACAGGCCGAAGTAATGGTCGTAGGACCCGGTGGATTGCCCGTTGAACCACACACTGATCTGCCTGGACGCCACGAACGTGCCGAGCAGACCGACGATGTAGAGCGGAATCACCGCCACGAAACCCGCGATCACGCGGGTGGTCACCAGGAACGGCACGCCGGGGACCGCCATCACCTCGAGCGCGTCGATTTCCTCGGAAATGCGCATCGCACCCAATTGCGCGGTGAAACCACAGCCGACCGTCGCCGACAGGGCCAGCGCCGCGACCAGGGGAGCCAGCTCACGGGTGTTGATGTAGCCGGTCAGGAAGCCGGTCAGTACCGAACTGCCCAGGGCGTCCAGGGCTTTGAAACCCTGCAGGCCGACGACCACACCGACCGAGGCCGACATCATCACCACCACGCCGATGGTGCCGCCGATGACCGCGAGGGCGCCGGAGCCGAAGGTCACCTCGGCCAGCAGCCGCATGACCTCCTTGCGGTAGTGCACGACGGTGCGTGGAATCCACGCGATGGCCTTGGAATAGAAGGACATCTGGTCGCCGGCGCGATCGATGACATTCACCGGCGACTTGAGGGCAGCGCCTACTCGGCGCATCCGCCTCGAAAAGATCGGAGAACGCTGTGCAACAACCATCGTCACGAACCCTTGGCCGGGACGACCTGCAGGTACACCAACGTCAAAAGCAGATTGACGAAGAAGAGCACCAGGAAGGTGATCACCACGGATTGATTCACCGCGTCACCAACACCTTTCGGTCCCCCCTTGGGATTCAAACCTTTGTACGCCGCGATCACGCCCGCGAGCAGCCCGAAGATAAGTGCTTTGAGTTCACCGATCCAAAGGTCCGGAAGTTGGGCCAGCGCGGAGAAGGAGGCCAGATAGGCACCCGGAGTTCCGCCCTGCAGCAACACATTGAAGAAATATCCACCGCAGATACCGACGACCGAAACCAGGCCGTTCAGCAACAGAGCCACCAGCATCATGCCGAGCACCCGCGGTACCACGAGGCGCTGTACCGGATCGATGCCGAGCACCTCCATCGCGTCGATCTCTTCGCGGATGGTGCGGGAGCCGAGGTCGGCAGCCACGGCCGAACCCGCCGCACCCGCGATGATGAGCGCGGTGACGACGGGGGCGGCCTGCTGCACGGTTGCCAGCACACTCGTTGCGCCGGTGAACGATTCCGCACCGAGCTGCTTGATAAGTGAACCGGTCTGCAATGCCACAACGGCGCCGAACGGGATTGCCACCAGGGCGGCGGGCAGGATCGAGACGCTCGCGATGAACCACGACTGCTCGATGAACTCACGCCATTGGAAAGGCCGGCGCAGGGTATTGCGTGCCACGGAAATGAGCAGCGCAAAAATGTTGCCGGCCTGCGCAAATCCCGACTCGACCGGAGTGCGCAGCCGTGCCAGGGGTTGATTCACGGTTGCGTATGTTACCCGTTGGTTGTGTCGTGACGCACGGTGGTGTCGTACGTGCCGCTCTGATATTGCGGAGCGTTGCCCGTGTAGGCCGGCAACACTTGTGTATCGCCGTTCTGCTCCATCGATTCCCGGATCGCGATCTGGGCGGGCTGCGGCAGGGTGTGCATGATTTCCAGCACGCGCCGACGACGGCGTTCCACGGCCTGACGCACCGGCATACCCGGCTGAGCCTTCATCTGCGGCGGGATGCCCTCGACCTCGTCGATACCGGAGTCGTAGTGCCCGGCGTCGGCGAGCGCCTGCTCGCGCGCCATCTGGGCCTCGTCCTTCTCCTCCGACATACCGATCGGACCGACCATGCGGCCGTTGAGGAACTGCTTGACCACCGGCTCCTCCGAGGTCAGCAGCACCTCACGCGGGCCGAACATGACCAACTGACGGCGGAACAGCATGCCGATGTTGTCGGGCACGGTCCGGGCCAGGTTGATGTTGTGGGTGACGATCAGAATCGTCGCGTCGATCTGCGCGTTGATGTCGATCAGCAGCTGCGACAGGTAGGTGGTACGCACCGGGTCCAGACCGGAGTCCGGCTCGTCGACGAGGATGATCTGCGGATCCAGCACGAGCGCGCGGGCCAGGCCGGCACGCTTGCGCATACCACCGGAGATCTCGCCGGGCAGCTTGCCCTCGGCGCCGAGCAGACCGGTCAGCTCGAGCTTCTCCATGACGATCTGCTTGATCTCGGATTCGCTCTTCTTGGTGTGCTCGCGCAGCGGGAAGGCCACGTTGTCGAACAGGTTCATCGAACCGAACAGGGCGCCGTCCTGGAACAGCACGCCGAACAGCTTGCGGATCTCGTAGAGCTCCTTGTTGGAGCAGGTGGTGATGTCGGTGCCGTCGATGTAGATCGAGCCACGCTCGGGGCGCAGCAGACCGATCAGGGACTTCAGGAACACCGATTTACCGGTACCGGAGGGGCCGAGCAAGGCGCTGACTTCCCCCGTGGGCAGAGTCAGAGTGACATCCTGCCAAATCCGCTGGGACCCGAAAGATTTCGTAACACCTTCGGTCCTGACCTCGACGCCCACGCCGACCTCCATAATTCTTCTGACGAGCGCCCACGGCCGCGTCACCGTATTTCCGCGCGGTGTGACGCGTCACACTGGGGTGCGGCCACTGTATCGCATGCCGCTGGTGCAGGACACCCTACCTGACCGGTCGGTAGAAATGTCGGCGGCAATGAGCCGGCCACGACTGTTCACAACATTCGTCGCGAAATATGTGAAAAGGGCGGCCCCGCAACGGGACCGCCCTTTTCCGGACTCGATTACCGCAATTACTTGACGGTGACCTTCGCGCCGGCCTCTTCCAGCTTGGCCTTGGCGGCGTCGGCGGCGTCCTTGGCGACCTTCTCCAGGATCGGCTTCGGGGCACCCTCGACCAGGTCCTTGGCTTCCTTCAGGCCCAGGCCGGAGACGATCTCACGCACGACCTTGATGACCTGGATCTTCTTGTCGCCGGCACCCTCGAGGATGACGTCGAACTCGTCCTGCTCGGACTCGGCCTCGGCGCCACCGGCGGCCGGGCCACCGGCAACAGCGGCAACCGCGACCGGAGCGGCGGCGGTGACCTCGAACTTCTCCTCGAACTTCTTGACGAAGTCCGACAGCTCCAGCAGGGTCATGTTGCCGATGGTCTCGAGCAGCTCGTCCACGTTGGCCATGGTGTTTCCTTTCGATTGGGATCAACCCCGCGCGGCGGGGAGAAAGAGTTTGTGGGTGTGCTTATTCGGCCTCGGCAGCCGGAGCCGCCTCGCCGCCTTCTGCGCGCTTCTTGTCCTCGAGCGCGGCGAACAGGCGAGCCACCTGGCCGGCAGGCGCGGCGAAGAGGCCGGCCGCCTTGTGCAGGTTGCCCTTCATGGCGCCGGCCAGCTTGGCCAGCAGCACCTCGCGCGACTCCAGGTCGGCGATGCGCTCGACCTCGGAGACCGACAGCGGGGCGCCGTCCATGTACCCGCCCTTGATGACCAGCGCCTTGTTGTCCTTGGCGAAGGTCTTGAGGGCCTTGGCGGCGTCGACCGGCTCACCGGTGATGAAGGTGATCGCGGTCGGACCGACGAACAAGTCATCCAGGCCTTCGATGCCGGCCTCGGCGGCGGCACGCTTGACCAGGGTGTTCTTGGCGACGGAGTAGGTGGCATTGCTGCCCAGGGCACGTCGCAGCTGGGTGAGGCTGCCGACCGACAGACCACGGTATTCCGTGACCACGGTGGCCGTAGCGCTCTTGAACTGCTCGGTGATCTCCGCAACCGCGGTGACCTTTTCGGGTTTCGCCATACTTCGCCTCCTCTCTGGATGGTCGGTTCTGCGATGAACTACCGACTCACGGAGGCTGGGCCCGGGGAGGCTACGTCGACCCGGCGACAAAGCAAACGCCCCGGACGCAGAGTGGTCCCGGGGCGCACAAGAAACTCGACATGAACACACGGCTCACATGTCGTCCCTCACCTCGGCTCTCCCTGCGTGGGCCGCCGGCAATATCGCCGGACCTTCGACTGCCTGACGGCAGCAACCAACGGTCTTCGGTAGAACGATTGGGGGTGATCGCCGAACTGGCCGACGACCACAGTACAGATTAGCCGATGAGCAGCGGGAATCAAAAACGGGGCCTCGAAATGGCCGCTCCTCCCGCCGCCCCGGACCTCGTTGCACCCGGAACGACTCAGGGCCGGTACGGGAAATCCGTACCGGCCCTGAGCCTTTGGAACTACCTACGCCTTTACGCGTCCTCTTCGGTGAGGTTGCGGGTGCGGTTCGGGTCCACCGGGATGCCCGGTCCGGTGTTCGTCGAAATCGTCACCTTCTTGACGTAGCGGCCCTTCGCGGTCGAGGGCTTCACACGCAGGATCTCCTCCAGCGCGGCGCCGTAGTTCTCGACCAGCTTCTTCTCGTCGAAGGAGGCCTTGCCGATCACGAAGTGCAGGTTGGCCTGCTTGTCGACGCGGAAGTTGATCTTGCCGCCCTTGATGTCGTTGACCGCCTTGGTCACATCGGTGGTGACCGTGCCCGTCTTCGGGTTCGGCATCAGGCCGCGGGGGCCCAGCACACGCGCGATACGACCGACCTTGGCCATCTGGTCCGGGGTGGCGATCGCGGCGTCGAAGTCCAGCCAGCCGCCCTGGATGCGCTCGATCAGATCCTCGGCGCCCACGGCGTCGGCACCGGCGGCCTCGGCCTCGGCGGCCTTCTCGCCGGCCGCGAACACGATGACCCGAGCGGTCTTACCGGTGCCGTGCGGCAGGTTGACGGTGCCGCGGACCATCTGGTCGGCCTTACGGGGGTCGACGCCCAGACGGACGGCGACCTCGACGGTCGCATCGGTCTTCTTGGTCGCGGTCTCCTTCGCCAGCCGGGTGGCCGACAGCGGAGAGTAGAGCTGGGAACGGTCGACCTTGGCGGCCGCCTCGAGATAAGCCTTGCTTCGTTTTGCCATGATTGTCTGTCCTGTTCGTAAGTCAGAAGTGGTTGTCGGGACTGGCCGTCCCTCCCACGCACATCCCGCCGGTCACCGGCGGAGACGGGGACCGTCAGTCGGCGACGGTGATACCCATCGAGCGAGCGGTACCCGCGATGATCTTGGCCGCCTGATCGAGGTCGTTGGCGTTCAGATCTTCCTGCTTGGTCTTTGCGATCTCCCGGATCTGATCCATGGTGACCGTGGCGACCTTGTTGCGGTGCGGCTCGGCGGAGCCCTTCTGCACACCGGCGGCCTTCAGCAGCAGCTTCGCGGCGGGCGGAGTCTTCAGCTTGAAGTCGAACGAGCGGTCTTCGTAGACCGTGATCTCGACCGGGATGACGTTGCCGCGCTGCGACTCGGTCGCCGCGTTGTACGCCTTGCAGAACTCCATGATGTTGACGCCGTGCTGACCCAGCGCGGGACCCACCGGCGGGGCGGGGTTCGCCTGGCCGGCCTGGATCTGGAGCTTGATGAGCCCGGCGACCTTCTTCTTCTTGGGGGGCATCTTTCTTTCCTTGGTTTAGGTTCCTTACGGACTTCCGTAAGCCTGTCCCGGGGCGCGGAACCCCGGAAGTCTTAGATCTTCGCGACCTGCGTGAACGCGAGTTCGACCGGAGTCTCACGCCCGAAGATCGACACCAGCACCTTGAGCTTCTGCTGTTCGGCGTTGACCTCGGAAATGCTCGCCGGCAGGGTCGCGAACGGACCGTCCATGACGGTCACCGACTCGCCGACCTCGAAGTCAACCTCGATGGCCGGCTTGGCGGCGGTCTCGGTGACGGTTTCGGACGTGGCCGCAGGCGCACCAGCCGCCGCGGCGGCCGGCTTCTTCTGCTGCTGCTCGGCCGGGACCAGGAACTTGACCACTTCGTTGATCGTCAACGGCGACGGGCGCGAGGTGGCGCCGACGAATCCGGTGACGCCCGGGGTGTTGCGAACCGCGCCCCACGACTCGTCGTTGAGGTCCATCCGGACCAGGATGTAACCGGGCAGCACCTTGCGCTGCACGTTCTTGCGCTGGCCGTTCTTGATCTCGGTGACCTGCTCGGTCGGGACCTCGACCTGGAAGATGTAGTCCTCGAGGCCCAGGTTCTGCACACGGGTCTCGAGATTGGTCTTCACCTTGTTCTCGTACCCGGCGTAGGAGTGGATGACGTACCAGTCGCCCGGGGCCCGGCGCAGCGCGGCCTTCATCTCGGCGACCGGGTCGGAAGGCTCGTCCGCGACGGCCGGCTCCGCGGCCACGGCGGCCGTGTCATCGGAGGACGCCTCGGTCCCCTCCGAGACGGTCGCCTCGTCGGCGGTCGTCGCCGCCGCCTCGTCGTCGACCGGGAACTCGTCGGTTGTGCCGTTCTCCGGGGTGCTCACTGGGCACTCGCTTCCTGTGTCGTCACGTACATCCACTGCGCCGGAGGTGAATCCGACGGATGGTTCCGTCCTCGCGTGGCCGAGCGACGGCGCGGAACCCGTTCGGGACCACGCATGCTCCGCTCCTGACGCCGACGGTCAGCTAGCCGAACAGCCAGTTGACACCCTTGATGAACGCCAGGTCCAACCCGCTGATGAACGCGACCATGAAAATCACGAACACCAGGACAACGCTTGTATAGGTGACCATCTGCTTGCGGTTGGGCCAGATCACCTTGCGCAGTTCCGCGATGACTTCCCGCAGGAACTTCACCAGGCGCTTGAAGGGATTGCCCCGACCGCGGTCGGCGGTCTTCTTCTTCCCCGCCGACTTGGACGCCTTACGCGATGCCAGATCCGAGCCTTCGCCACGGTCGATCGTGGCGAGGGTACCGGTGTCGCTGCCCGAGGAGGAGCGAGCCCGGCGAGCCGACCGCTTACCACTCGGCCGGCTGACCGCAGCGGTGTCTTCGTCATCGGCGGCATGCGCGCCGTGGCGAATGTCCCGCTCGTCGCTCACGTGAACCCTCTCTCGTCGCTGGCATCCAGTGCAGGGGCGACAGGACTTGAACCTGCAACCTGCGGTTTTGGAGACCGCTGCTCTGCCAATTGAGCTACGCCCCTTCGGCTGAACTCACATACTCGTCCAGCACGGTAGGTATTCAGTTGTGCCAACCCGGGATCACACAACACGCGCGCCGCTCCGGCGGTATGCCGGCCCCGGCGGTCACCCGCCCGGAACCAGCCCCTCAGAGCAGCGCGCAGTGGCTGGCGACCCCAGAAACCCGAGTGTACGTTACCGCCCCTGCGGATAGCCAATCGGGCCGACTACCGCGGGGACGGCTGCGCATCGGCGCATCCGCCACCGCGGATCATCATGCCAGCTGCACGGTCGCGGTCGCACGTCCGAAGATCTTGCGGCCACCCGATTTGGCGACGATGGCGATCACAGCGGTGCGGGTGTCGGGATCCACGGACTTCACCTTGCCGGTGTACTCCACCTCGGCCGGCTGATCGCTGGGGACGTACACCGGGCTGGTGAAGCGCACGTTGTACTCCTTGACCGCGCCCGGGTCCCCCAGCCAGGAGGTGACGAATCCGCCGCCCAGGCCCATCGTGAGCATGCCGTGGGCCACCACGTTGTCCAGCCCGGCCAGCTTGACGACCTCGTCGCTCCAGTGGATCGGATTGGCGTCGCCGGAGACGCCGGCGTAGTTCACCAGATCGCCGCGGGTGAGCCGCACGATCCGGGCGGGCAGTTCGTCGCCGACGGCGACCTCGTCGAAGGACCGGGCGCGGGCGCCGACCGTGAACTCGGGGACCGTCGTAACCGGAACCGGCGGCGCGGTGATCGGGGTCTCGGTGGGCGGCCGGTGCTCGGGCGCCTCACCCACGCCGTGCATGAGGATGTTGCGGACGGCGTCGGCGATATTGGGATCGACGTCGCCCCCGCTGCGGCCGACCAGCGTGGTGTAGGTGGTGAGGACCAGTTCGTCGTTCTGCGCCGTGACGATGTTCTTGGTGACGATGATGTCGCCACCGAACGCCTGCCGGAACGAGTGCAGATACACATCGCAGGTGAGCTGGTCACCGACCTTGATCGGCCGGTGGAACTCCAGAATCTGGTCGGTCTGCATGATCTGGCTCAGGTCGTAACCCGTGACGACCTGCTCGAACAGCTTGCGCTGGGCCAGGATGCCGACCAACGAGATGAAGGTCACCGGGGCGAGCAGGCTGTCGTAGCCGTACTCCCGCGCGACGGTCTCGTCCCAGTGGACCGGGTGGTAGTCCTGCACCGCGCGCGCGTATTCGCGCACCTTCTCGCGGCCCACCTCGTAGTAGTCGTCTACGCGGTAGTGGTGGCCGACCATGGCGGCGGCGTGAGCGGACGGATCGAACGGCTCCTCGCCGGTATTGCGCGCGTCCACTGCATCGGTTCCGGTGTTGATTGTCACGGAAAGTGAGTCCCTATCTGACTCCGCTACCGGGAGTCTGCGGAGCGTGAAACTACCGCAAGTACAGCAAATGCCGGAGCGGGTTGATCAACCTGCTCCGGCATGGAGTGCTGCTCGGGTCGGCGTGGTCCACGGAGATTCGGGAAGGTCATCGATATACCTCCCTCGATCCGGGCGCCGACTTCGCGCGCGGCAGCGTGCACGCGATGAAATCTAGCGAGATTCGCGGTGCGCCCGGTGGGTGCCGCAGTTCGGGCAGAACTTCTTCAGCTCCAGACGATCCGGGTCGTTACGCCGGTTCTTCTTGGTGATGTAGTTGCGATGCTTGCACTGCTCGCAGGCCAAGGTGATCTTTGGCCGGACATCGGTGGACTTCGCGGCCACGATTATGCCTTCTTTCCGGTCAACCTAGAGGGTCAATCAGTATGGGTAGCGATGGCCGGACTCGAACCGGCGACACAACGATTATGAGTCGTTTGCTCTACCGCCTGAGCTACACCGCCATATGCGCGGCAATGCGGGCGGAACCAGGTTCGGCTCTAGTGGAGTGCCGAGTCGGTCACCACCGGCAATCCGGCGAGCCCCCTAACGGAATCGAACCGTTGACCTTTTCCTTACCATGGAAACGCTCTGCCGACTGAGCTAAGGGGGCATGGCTACATTCGCTCCGAACTCGAATTCTCGAACCCGGGGCGCTGAAGCCTTGAACGAGGTTACACACTGCACCGCAAACTTACCAAACCAGCTGGTCAGAGCCATTGGCCTCCGCTTCCCACCAGGATGAACCATCTCGTCAGGTTGCCCCGAATGGGGCTGACAACCGACGCGTAAAAGCAATCGGCTGGAAGGGGGGTCCGGGGGGCGAAGCCCCTCCGGCGTGGGGGTGTGGGGGCCGGGCCCCCACAAATCACCCTCGAACAAGAAGAGGGCCCTCCCCGATTAGGGAGGGCCCTGAGAGGGTGGCGGATGAAGGATTCGAACCTCCGAAGCTTTCGCGGCTGATTTACAGTCAGCTCCCTTTGGCCACTCGGGCAATCCGCCTTGCGCACTGTTGCCAGCGCGCAGAGCAGAATACAACGACCAGGGCGGGCGGATGCAAACCGGCAGGCCAGCGGGGGTGCCGTGACCGAGTCGGGCCGGCCGGGGTAGAAAGTTCCCTACCGGAATACCCGGTGAAATGTGAGCCGTCAGACAGGAGCGCAGCGTGGCCGATTCGTCATTCGATGTCGTCAGCAAGGTCGACCGGCAGGAGGTCGACAACGCCCTCAATCAGGCGGCCAAGGAGCTCAACACCCGCTACGACTTCCGCGGGACGGGCGCGAGTATCGAATGGTCGGGCGAGGAGAAGATCGTGCTGACGGCCGAATCCGAGGAGCGCGTGAAGGCGGCCCTCGAGGTCTTCAAGGAGAAGCTGATTCGCCGCGACATCTCGCTGAAGGCCTTCGAGGCGGGCGAGCCGGCCGCCTCCGGTAAGACGTACAAGATCACCGGCACCCTGGTCCAGGGCATCTCCGCGGAGAACGCGAAGAAGATCGCCAAGAAGATCCGCGACGAGGGGCCCAAGGGCGTGAAGGCGCAGATTCAGGGCGACGAACTGCGGGTCAGCGGGAAGAAGCGTGACGATCTGCAGGCTGTCATCGCCCTGTTGAAGGGCGCCGACTTCGACGTGGCGCTGCAGTTCGTCAACTACCGCTAGTACCGCCGCGGGCCACCGGCCATGTGCTCGAGCCGCTGGATCCGCTCGGCCATCGGCGGATGGGTGGAGAACCAGCGGGCCATCTTGTCACCGGCCCGGAACGGGTTGGCGATCATCAGGTGGGACTGCGAGGTCAGCTGAGGTTCGGGCGGCAGCGGCGCGGCCTGCGTACCGCGTTCGAGTTTGCGCAGCGCCGAGGCCAGGGCCAGCGGATCGCCGGTGAGTTCGGCGCCGTCCTGGTCGGCCTGGTATTCGCGGGAGCGGGAGACCGCGAGTTTGATCAGGGTGGCGGCGATCGGCCCCAGCAGCGAGACCAGCAGCACCCCGAGGATGTTCGGGCCCTCGCCGTCGCGGTTGCCGCCGCCGAACATGCTCGCGAAGAAGGCCAGGTTCGCGAGCCCGGAAATGACCGCGGCGAGCGCACCGGCCACCGACGAGATCAGGATGTCGCGGTTGTAGACGTGCGACAGCTCGTGCCCGAGCACCGCCCGCAACTCGCGTTCGTCGAGGATCTGCAGGATGCCGCTGGTACAGCAGACGGCCGCGTGCCGGGGGTTACGACCGGTCGCGAACGCGTTGGGGGCGTTCGTCGGGCTGATGTAGAGCCGTGGCATGGGCTGGCGGGCGGTCGTCGCCAACTCGCGCACGATCTTGTACATCACGGGCGCTTCGAGTTCGGATACCGGCTGCGCGTGCATGGCCCGCAGGGCCAGCTTGTCGCTGCTGAAATAGGCGTAGGCGTTCATGCCCACCGCCAGCAGGATCGCGATGATCAGGATTGCGGGGTTGCGGAACATCGCACCTGCGAACACGATCAGTGCCGACAGGCCGACCATCAGCCCGAAGGTCTTCAAACCGTTCGCGTAACCATGCATGTCGGATCAACGAGCGGCGTCCGATTCGGGTTCCACCCCCGACCAGCGGTCGATAGGTGCGAGATCGATCACATTCCGGCCGAATCGGATGCCGAGATCGGCCGCGAACTCAGCCGACGCGCTCGATGGTGTAGCGGACCAGGCGTTCGAGTGCGTCGTTGGCCGGCCCCTGCGGCAACGCCGACAGCTCGGCATGGGCGATATCGGCGTACCCCTGCAACTTCTGCTTCGCCAGCACCATGCCGCGCGACCGGGAGAGCAGATCCAACGCCTCGGCGACCTCGTCGTCGGATTCCAACGGCCGGGCGAGCAGGGTCCGCAGTCGATCGCCCTCGGCGCCCTCGTCGCGCAACGCGTACAACACCGGCAGCGTGTGCACACCTTCACGCAGATCGGTTCCGGGAGTCTTGCCGGACTGTTCGGATACCGAGGAGATGTCGATGATGTCGTCGGAGATCTGGAAGGCCGTGCCGACCGCGTCACCGAGACGGGCCAGGCGTTCGACATCCTCGAGGCTCGCGCCGGAGAAGGTGCCGCCGAACCGCCCCGACGCCGCGATCAGCGAACCGGTCTTCTCCCACACCACCCGCAGATAGTGTTCGACCGGGTCCTGAGATTGCTTGGCGCCCAAGGTTTCCCGCATCTGCCCGGTCACCAGCTCGGCGAAGGTCTCGGCGATGATGCGCACCGCGTCCGGGCCGAGTGTGGACACCAGCCGGGACGCGTGGGCGAACAGGTAGTCGCCGGACAGGATGGCAATGCTGTTGCCCCACCGCGAATTCACACTGGGGGCTCCACGGCGCATGGACGCCTCGTCCATCACGTCGTCGTGGTACAGGGTGGCCAGATGCACCAGCTCCACCACCGTGCCGGCGGTGATCAGATCGGGGTCGGTCGGGCGCGGGCCGAGCTGACCGGTGAGGATGGTGAACAGCGGGCGGAACCGCTTACCGCCGGCGCGGGCCAGGTGCAGGGCCGCCTCCAGCAGGAAGTCCTCCCCATCGGAGAGCTCGCTGACCAGCAGCTTCTCCACCTCGTCGAGCCCGTTGCGCACGGTCGCCGCGAGCTCGGGATCGCCGAGATCGACCCCGGCAACCACGGTGCTTTCATCGCTCACAGCCGATGCACTCATGTCTTCTCCCAATGCCGCGTCCGTCCCCACACCGAAGAACCTAGCGTGTCGCCCGCCGAGCTCCCATGAACACCGTCTGTGTGATTGGCCTCCGCTTCGCTGTGCCGGTGGCTTCTGCTTCGCTCCGGCGCGTTTTCGGCACCCTGGCCGAGAACTGTGGTGGAACACCGTCCCGGAAGTGCATACCCCGAAGTGGGCACCGGCTATCCGGTTCGACCGAATCTCTTCAGCGCTCATCGAGGGGTGGGCGCACGGGCTCCTACCGGCTCGGCCGAACGGCCGCCCGAGCGGACCGGGAGCTGCGACTCTGCCACTATTGAGCCCATGGGTTCAGCTCAGGACGGCGGTTCGACAGCATCGGAACGGGAGCGTGGCACCGTTCTCCCCGAGCACGTCGAGGTGTTGGTGGTGGGTGCGGGACCGGCGGGTTCCGCGGCCGCGGCCTGGGCCGCTCGATCCGGACGCGAGGTGTTGCTGACCGACGCCGCGGTCTTCCCCAGGGACAAGACCTGCGGCGACGGCTTGACCCCGCGCGCCACCGCGGAACTGGAGGCGCTCGGGCTCGGGGAATGGCTGCGCGCGCATACCGTCAACCGGGGACTGCGGATGGCCGGGTTCGGCCGGGAGGCGCTGCTGCCCTGGCCGGGCGGATCCTTCCCCACCTACGGAAGTGCTGTTCCCCGAACCGAGCTCGACGACAAGCTGCGCGAGACCGCGGTCAAGTGGGGTGCGGGCATGGTCGACGGGGTGCGGGTGGTCGCGGTGGCGCGCGCGGACGATCGGGTCACCGGTGTCACCGTGCAGACCGAATCGGGCACCCACGACATCCGCTGCGACATCCTGATCGTGGCCGACGGGGTGCGCTCGCCCGTCGGGAAGTTGCTGGGCCGCGTCTGGCATCGCCGCTTCGCCTACGGCGTGGCCGCTCGCGCGTACATCCGCTCCGGCCGTAGCGACGACGAGTGGATCACCTCGCATCTGGAGCTGCGCGACGCCGACGGCGGCCTGGTACCCGGGTACGGGTGGGTGTTCCCGCTGGGCAACGGCGAGGTCAACATCGGGGTGGGGTCGCTGGCGACCGAGCGCCGGCCTTCGCACATCGCGTTGAAACCGCTTCTGCAGCATTATGTCTCGCTGCGGCGGGCGGAATGGCAATTCGAGGGTGAGGCGCGCGCGGTGGCCTCGGCGCTGCTGCCGATGGGCGGGGCGGTATCCAATATCGCGGGCCGCAACTGGGTGTTGGTCGGCGATGCCGCCGGATGCGTGAATCCGCTCAACGGTGAGGGCATCGACTACGGCCTCGAGGGCGGGCATCTGCTGTCGCACCTGCTGGACGAGCCGGATCTGACCACGGTGTGGCCGGATCTGCTGCGCGACCGGTACGGGCGGACCTTCTCGGTGGCCCGGCGAATCGCCGCGCTGGCCACCCATCCGCGCATGGTGCCGACCGGCGGACCGCCGGTGATGCGGTCGGCGCTGCTGCAGCGTACGGCGGTGCGGGTGATGGGCAATCTGGTCGACGAAGAGGACACCGATATCACCGCGCGGGCTTGGCGTGCGGCGGGCCGGGCCTCGCTCCGATTCGACGAACCGGCACCGTTCAGCTGATCCGCGCCGACGACGGCCGAGGAGGTGACAGCGTGGACCGCCCTGTGGACGAGCGCGGCGCGGGCCGGGCACGCCGCGATCGCACTCCGTCGGTGCCCGAGGATCTCCTCCCCCATCTGCGCCGGGCGCGGGATCTGGTCGATCGCGAATACGCCCGCCCGCTCGACGTGGACGAACTGGCCGCCACCGCCGGCGTCTCGAAATACCATTTCCTGCGCTGTTTCGCGGCCACCTACGGCCGCACCCCGGCGCTGTATCTGGCCGAGCGCCGGATCGAACGCGCGCAGGATCTGCTGCGCTCCACGAATATCACCGTGACCGAGGCGTGCATGCTGGTCGGGTACACCAGCCTGGGATCGTTCAGCCGAAAATTCACCGAATTGGTGGGAATGACACCGTCGGCGTACCAGGCGAAATTCGCGGCGGACGGGGTTCCGCGCATTCCGGGATGCTACGTGTTCATGCACGGGCTCTCGGACCGGAAACCGGCCGAACCCGCGCCCGGTTCCGGTGGCGCAATTTCGGAGAAGCCGAGCGACGCCGGCGACCCATAGCCTGAGCTCATGACGACGATCACCAACGTTTCGCTGGTCACCGTGTACGTGACCGACCAGTCCGCGGCCAAGCAGTGGTACATCGACAAGCTCGGTTTCGTGGAGACCGCCGATATCACCATGGGCGACAACGGGTTTCGCTGGGTCACGGTCGCCCAGCCGGATCACCCCGAACTCGAGGTGACCCTGATGCTTCCGGGGCCGCCGCTGGACGAGACCATGGCCGAGGCGATCCGCCGCTCGCTCGGCAACGGCACCATGGGCGCGCTCGGACTGCGCACGGAGGACTGCCAGAAGGCCTACGAGGAGCTCACCGCGAAGGGCGTCGAATTCGTCCAGCCGCCCGCGGAACGCCCCTACGGCGTGGAGGCCGTGATGCGCGACAACTCCGGCAACTGGCTCGTCCTGGTCGAACAGCGTGAATTCGACGCCGGCGCGTTCGGTCCGGGAGCGCAGTAGCGCCGGACGAGCCGGGTGCGAGCGGCCGCCGCTGCTCGCACCCACCCCTTGCCGCTAGGCCTCGGACTTGCTCGCGAAGTACTGCTCGGCGAATTTCCGCTCACTGTTGACCACGCGCTGCTGCAACTGCTCGGCCAGCGGTTCGATCGCACCGCCGACCAGCGCGACCTTCACCTTCACGGTGCCGGTGACCTCGAGTTCGGAACCGGTAGCGGTACCGCGCAGCAGGTACTTTCCGGTCATCTCCGAGGAAATGCCCGACGAGGTGGCCGAGAAGGTTCCGGTCGCGGTGTCGCCCTCGAGCGGCCCCCAGTCGTCGACTCGTTCGAGAACCAGCTCGCTCTTGAGGACCTTGCGGACGATGGCCGGAATCTTGTCCTGCCGGGCTCGTTCGGTCATCCGCAGGTGAATGGTGCCCGGTCCGGCGGGGTGCGCGAGTTCCAGGGTCGCGGTCTCGGCGCCCTCGAACCGGGCCTGCCAGAATTCGTCGCTGGTGAGCGCCCGGTGCAATTCCTCGACCGGGACGGTGTAGGACACGGTGAAGCGGAAGTTACGGGACATGAGCGCACACGCTATCCGAACGATGCAATAGCCTGGGGCGGTGTCGGAAACCACCGAGTCTGCTGCGCGCGAGCATCGAACCGAGGCCGGTTCACCTCGCTTACGCCGGACCCGGATCACCCTCGTGGTGATCGCCACCGCGGTGAGTGTGCTGGCCGTCCTGCTGGTGCTGGCCGCCTGGCGCGACGATCTGTTGATCACCTCCGACAAGGGCGTGACCAGCGCGGAAGTGCTCTCGGCGGGACGTCTGCGGTCGGCGGTCACCTACGTCACCCCGGACGGCGTGACGCACAATCCGAAGGTCGGCGTGCTGTATCCGACCAAACTCACCGCCGGCGAGCGGATCAACGTCGAATACAGCCGCAGTGACCCGGAGTTGGTCCGGGTCGCCGGGCGCGATGCCCGGGTCGCGATCATTCCGGCACTGTCGGTGATCGTGGTGGTGTGGGCGGTGGCGCTGCCGGTGTTGTGGCTGGTGCGCCGCGTCGAACGGCGACGGACCCTCCGCCCGGTGACCGCTTAGCTGTTCGCCCGAACTTCGTGTGCCCGTCATATGGGTGTGGTGTCGTGGCGTGCCGCACGTCGCACACTGCAGGAGTGCGTGTAGCGATCGTCTCCGAATCGTTTCTGCCGAACATGAACGGTGTCGTGAACTCCGTGCTGCGGGTCCTGGACCATCTGGACCGCAACGGACACGACGCCCTCGTCATCGCGCCGGACACCCCGCGCGGCCAGGCCGCCGCGGAGCGTTCGTACGGCCGCTTCCCGGTGATCCGGGTCCCGGCGGTGATGGTGCCGCGGATCAGTTCGCTTCCGGTCGGCCTGCCGCAGCCGTTGCTCACCTCGGCGATCGAGGATTTCGATGCCGATGTGGTGCATCTGGCCTCGCCGTTCCTGCTCGGGGCGGGTGGTGCGGCGGCGGCGCTGCGGCTCGATCTGCCGGCGGTGGCGGTGTACCAGACCGATGTCGCCGGTTTCGCGGCCAGCTACGGGCTGGGCGCGGCGCAGCGGGCGGCCTGGGCCTGGACCCGGCGCATCCACAACCGCGCCGCGCGCACCCTGGCGCCGTCCTCGGCGGCGATGGAAGACCTTGCCCGCCATGGCATCACCCGCGTGCACCGGTGGGCCCGCGGGGTGGACGCGGTGCGGTTCACCCCGACGGCACGCGATGCGGCACTGCGCGCGTCGTGGGCGGACCCCGATCGGCTGATCGTCGGATTCGTGGGCCGGCTGGCGCCGGAGAAACACGTCGAGCGGCTGGCGGTGCTGGCCCAGGATCGTGCGGTCCAACTGGTCGTGGTCGGCGACGGTCCCGAGCGGGGCCGGCTGCGTCGCCTGCTGCCGAACGCGATCTTCACCGGCGAGCTCGGCGGCGCGGAATTGGCGCACGCCTACGCCAGCCTCGATCTGATGGTGCATCCGGGCGAGCACGAAACCTTCTGCCAGGGCGTGCAGGAGGCGCTGGCCTGCGGAGTGCCGGTGATCGGGCCCGATGCGGGCGGTCCGCGCGATCTGATCGCGCACTGCCGCAACGGCTATCTGCTGCCGGTGGACCGCTTCACCGAACTGCTGCCCAGTGCGGTTGCGGCACTCCGGGATCCGGCACTGCGGGCCCGATTCGCCGGTGCCGCACGCAAATCCGTACTGCACCGCACCTGGCCCGCGATCTGCACCGAACTGATGGGCCACTATCGCGAGGTGATCGGCGGGCAGGAGGCCCTGCACCGCAGCGCCTGAGCGTCGAACCGGTCGGCGCGCCGGAGCGGTGCCGACATCGGCCCCCGTTCGGCCGCAATCAGGTCGCCATGGACATCAAGGCCGGCAAGTTCGTCGTTACCGGCCAGCTCCGCGCATGGGCGGGCGCCGCTGACGGAACTTGGTTGGGTCTGGTCGAATTCGTGCTCACGACCGGGATCCAGCAGGGCCGCGTGCGGGTGCGGCAGCTGGTGCCCGGGCGGGCGCTCAGGGCCGCTCGGTGAGCGTGGGCACCTCACTGCGCGATACCCTCCGAACGTCCGCACTCATCGTTCGAGGGAGCCGAATGTTCGCGCTGGTCGTGAAATTCAATCTGGAGTCAGAGGAGAAGGCGGCAGCGTTCGATGCGCTGGTCGCCGAAACCGTCGCCGCGATCACCGAGCACGAACCGGGCACACTCGTCTACGCCACCCACACGGTCGCTGACGAACCCTTGGCACGCATCTTCTATGAGGTGTACCAGGACCGGGCGGCGTTCGATGAGCACGAACGCCAGCCACACACCCGCCGGTTCCTCGACCAGCGCGGCGAGTATGTCGAGTCGTTCCGGGTCGAGTTCCTCACCCCCGCCGCGGTGAAGGGGCTACCCGCCTAGAGGCGGTCGGCGATCCCACACCACACCGCGAACCCGTGCACGGTGTCCACGCTGCGGGCCTCCGCCCGTGCCAGCGCCCGCACGGTCTCGTGCACCATCGGGTTATAGCGGGTCTGCGCCGGGGCGATCGTCCGCGCGGTCTGCAACGCACCGAACGCGTGACGACGGTCGCCGTGCAGCAGGTAGGCGCGCGACAGGTCGATGAAATGGTGTCCTGCGCGTTCTTTCGGCGCTTCGGCCGGAATCACAAGGGAGCGGGCACGGTTCAACGCTTCGGTGCCGTCCATCGCCTCCACCGCGAGCGCGACCGACCAGATGTCGACGTTCGTCGGCCCGAACGACAGGATCGGATCCCGGTCATCGCCGACGCGTGCGGCGGTCTCCCGCGCTTCGGCCAAGTGCGCGTCGGCGAGACCGCGGTTCCCGGCGCGTGACGCCGCCAGCCCGGATTGCAGATGCAGCCCGCCCCAGGCGATCAGGTCAGACCGCCGGCCAACGTCGAGGCGCGGTTCGATATCGGCGCGGCAGCGTTCCAAGAAGGTCAGGGCGGCAGTCCAGTCGCCGCCGGAGGTGAGTAGCGCGGCCCGCTGAAACTGTGCGGTGGCGGTCCACAGCTGGTTGTCGGATTCGCGTGCGGCCCAGGCGAGCCGGTCGACCGCGAGCGCGGCCAGGTCGGCGTATCCGAGCTTGTGGGTGAGGCTGTGGGCCGAGTAGTACAGCTCGCACATCATCACCAACGCCCGGTCCCGCACCTCGCCCGTTGAGCGATGGATGACAGCGCGGACCTCGCCGAGCCGCGGCGGCAATTCCTCGCCCAGCCGGTGAAACGACGCATTACGCCGGTACCGGCATATCCGGTCCACGTCCTCGCTGATCTGTTGTAGCGGACGCGGTTCGAGGATGCCGGTGTTGTCCAGGTCGTAGGCGGCCATCTCGGTACGCAGGACCGCGATAGCCGCGTGCACTTCCGTGTCCTGCTCGGTGGCAGGCACGTACGGCTGGCCAGTCAGGTCAGGGACGCTGACCCGCAACGCTTTCGACAGCGCACCCAGGAATGCCGGCGTCGCCGGGGCCCGGCCCTGCTCGACGGCCCGGATCAGGCCGACCGAGATGTTCGAGCGTTCGGCGAGCTGCTTTTGAGTGAGCCCGCCCAGCTTCCGCATCTGCGCGACGCGCGGCCCCACTCCACCGTTGCTGCCCTGTCGGTTCACCCCTCCTATTCAACTCCCATCGGGGTGCGAAAAGTGCGAAAAAGTTTGGTACTTCACGCTCTCGCGGTGCGGCACTGTCAGATCAAGCCCCGCCGCCGGGCGCCGCAGACCCCGGCGGCGGGCGCGAACCAATCGTCCGCATTCGACACCGAGGAGCCGACAGTGATCGCGCTCGCCTTTGGCTGCGTCGTGCTCGCGGCCGCCATCTACGCGTTGATTGTCCTTTGGCCGCAAAGGATTCCGAAGGACCACACCGTCGAATCGATCCACCGCCGTGTCGAATCCGAGACCCGTACTCACCACCCGCAAGGAGGCTCCTATGGAGGTTGAGGCCCCGCCCCGTGCGATGGGGTACGTGTGCATCGATCTGGTCGATACCCTGACCGGTCTGAACCGGCAGGCCGTGCAGGTCGCCAACCGGCTCGGCTACGACTACATCGGGCTCACCAGATCCTCCAGCCTCGTTATCCCCGAGGCGCTGCTCGATCACGTCCAAACCCACGCGATTGAGCTGCTGATCGTGCCGAATATGCGTCACCTGCGGGGCCGAATCCCGGCGGAGCTGGCGGAGATGACCGACATTCACGACATGTCGACCGGCGAAACCCACGAGCGGGGCGGCGGCTACGCACCGGAGCAGGGGCGACCGAATCCGTTGCAGCCCCATCCGGCACCGTCACCCGCCGCCCAATAGGACCTGGTCGCCGTGTGGCGGCAGGAAGAACACACAGACAGGGGGATCAGGTGCGTCGCATCAGATCAACAATCACCGCCGCTGTCGCGGCCATACTGCTCACCGGGGCCGTCCACGGCGCAGCCCCGGCGCACGCCGCTGCGAAGGCGTGCGAT
Organism: Nocardia veterana NBRC 100344; assembly: GCF_000308855.1. Taxonomy (GTDB): domain Bacteria; phylum Actinomycetota; class Actinomycetes; order Mycobacteriales; family Mycobacteriaceae; genus Nocardia; species Nocardia veterana. The sequence goes on from NZ_BAGM01000123.1 coordinate 28,103, forward strand.
CTGGGATTCATGCCCACCAAACCCACGGTCGGGGTCGGGTCGATCATCGGCAACGCGTGGGTGAAATGCGATGTCGCACCCGAGCGTCACGAACTGCGACTCGGGTTGCAGATCCGCACCGGCGGCAGCTGGAGAACCGAGCAGCTGATCAGCAACGCCACGATCCCCTACCCGCGCGCCACCTACGCAGTGAAAGCGTCCTGCACACCGGGTTTGTGGCGCGTCCAGGCCCAGGCGGTGGGTAGCCTGAGCGGACGCCCGTTCGATTTCGTCGATTACTCGATGGAGCGTTTCGTGACCGCCGACGACTGCGCGAGAGGGAACTGAAATGCCGCTGACCACAGGCCGTTACGGCGACACCAGCCACCGCAACCCGCTCGGATGGCTCGCCCACCGCGCCGCCCTCGCGGTCCGGTCGCTGCGCCGCGACCCGCGCGACAACGGCGGCGGCTACACCATGCACCGCGAATACGGCGCATGGGTGCTGCGCCCGGTGTCGGGATGGCGGTCGCTTCGCTGGATCACCCCGCCCACCGCCGCCACCCGCTCGGTCACCGACCGTGACGCGGCGCTGGACTGGTACGCCGCCAAACTCGGGGTCTGACCTTCTCCGACCCCTTCCCGAATCCCCACCTGACCTAGGAACAGGTGGGGATTCGTTCTTCCGCGGATGTTGCACCCCCGATAGCTACCTTCCGCGCCGATGAGCATGATTCCCTGGTGGCGCAGAAAGCCCACCACCGCGGACCCCACCGAGCCGCAGGCCCCGCGCTACCCCAGATTCTCCGGTGACGGTGGATCATCGCGGTATCGCTGCGGCGCATATCCCGCGTGTGCGGTGAGTGCGGCCTGCACCGCGGCCGGCCGCCGGGCGAACGCGCACGGACCCGCGTCCGCCACCCGCGCGATCCACGTTAGGGTCACATTCGTGGCGAAGACAGAGTCGTTTCGGGCCTCGTTGGACAAGCAACCGCATGAGGTCGCGTCCATGTTCGATGGTGTCGCGAAGCGGTACGACCTGACCAACACGGTGCTCACCGGCGGCCAGGACCGCTATTGGCGGTGGGCGACTCGACGGGCGCTGGCGCTGCGGCCCGGCGAGCGGGTCCTCGATCTGGCCGCCGGTACCGGCGTCTCGACCGCCGAATTCGCCAAATCGGGCGCCTGGTGCCTGGCCTTGGATTTCTCCAAGGGCATGTTGGAGGCCGGGCGCTTCCGGCAGATTCCGATGGTCAACGGCGATGCCACCGCGCTACCGTTCGCCGACGATTCCTTCGACGCGGTCGCGATCTCCTACGGCCTGCGCAACATCTCGGATCCGGATGCGGCGCTGCGGGAAATGCTGCGGGTGACCAAACCCGGTGGGCGACTGGTGGTGGCGGAATTCTCCACCCCGGTTTTCGGCCCCTTCCGCACGGTGTACATGGAGTACCTGATGAAGGTGCTGCCGAAGATCGCCCAGGCGGTCAGCAGTAATCCGGACGCCTACGTCTACCTGGCCGAGTCGATCCGGGCCTGGCCGAATCAGCGGCAACTCGCCATGCGGCTCACCGACGCCGGATGGTCGTCGGTGCAGTGGCGCAATCTGACCGGTGGCATCGTCGCCCTGCATCGCGGCTTCAAACTGGGGTGAAACAGCTCACCACGCGTCGTGAGCTGGGCCGCCTAATGCGGCCCGGACCGGGCGTCGACCGGAATTCTCACCGCGCCGGCGCGACGTCGGTGAGAATTTTCGTCATCTGCCGATAACGTTCGGTAAATCCGTCGCAACGGCGGCTCGCCATCATCGGGGATGTGTCGAGTCCCGCCGAGAACCCCGCGAGCACCGTCCGCACCGCGTGCTCGTACTGCGGCGTGGGCTGTGGCATCACGGTGCAGACCGGTCGCGACGAGGCGGGCGCACCGGTCATCGCCAAGGTGAGCGGGGACAAGCTGCATCCGGTGAACGGCGGCCGGCTGTGCACCAAGGGCGCCACCCACCTCGAACTGATGCGAGCGCCCGGTCGCTTGACCACTCCCCTGCACCGCCCGCAGCGCGGACAGCAGCCGCAGGAGCTGGCGGTCGAACAGGCGGTGCGCCACGCCGCCGACCGACTGCGCGCGATCGCCGACGAGCACGGGCCCGACGCCATCGCGCTGTATGTGTCCGGGCAGATGTCGCTCGAGGCGCAATATCTGGCGAACAAACTGGCCAAGGGCTATCTGCGCACGATCAATATCGAATCCAACTCCCGGCTGTGTATGGCGAGTGCGGGCACCGGGTACAAGCAATCGCTCGGAGCCGACGGCCCACCGGGCTCCTACGACGACCTCGACCGCGCCGACCTGTTCTTCGTGATCGGCTCGAATATGGCCGACTGTCATCCGATTCTTTTCCTGCGCATGGCCGATCGGCTCAAGGCGGGCGCCAAACTCATCGTGGTGGACCCGCGGCGCACCGAAACCGCCGCGCGCGCCGACCTTTTCCTGCAGATCGCGCCCGGCACGGATCTGGCACTGCTCAACGGCCTGCTGCATCTGCTGGTCGACAACGGTGATATCGACGCGGAATTCATCGCCGCCCACACCGAGGGCTGGGCGGCGATGCCGGAATTCCTCGCCGGCTATCCACCGGACCGCGTCGCCGAGATCACCGGATTGGCCGAGGCCGATATCCGCACCGCCGCCGCCTGGATCGGCACCGCCGGTGAATGGATGACGCTGTGGACGATGGGCTTGAACCAGTCCACGCACGGCACCTGGAACACCAACGCGATCTGCAATCTGCACCTGGCCACCGGGGCGATCTGCCGGTCCGGTAGCGGCCCGTTCTCGCTCACCGGCCAGCCGAATGCGATGGGCGGCCGGGAAATGGGGTACATGGGCCCCGGATTGCCCGGGCAGCGCAGTGCACTGGTCGAGGCCGATCGTCGTTTCGTCGAAACCGAATGGGGACTGCCGGCCGGCACCATCCGTGCCGAATCCGGGCGCGGCACCGTCGAGATGTTCCGGGAATTGGCCGACGGCACGATCAAGGCGTGCTGGATCATCTGCAGTAATCCGGTGGCCTCGGTGGCGAATCGCAAAACCGTGATCGCCGGGTTGGAGGCGGCGGAACTGGTCATCACCCAGGACGTCTATCTCGACACCGCGACCAATGCCTATGCCGATCTGTTGCTCCCCGCCACCCTGTGGGCGGAGGCGGACGGAGTGATGGTCAATTCCGAACGCAACGTCACCTTGCTGCAGCGATCGGTCGATCCGGTCGGTTCGGCGCTGCCGGATTGGGCGTGGATCGCCCGCATCGCCACCGCCATGGGGTTCGCCGGATTCGACTATTCCTCCAGCGCCGAGGTTTTCGACGAAATTCGGCGCTTCACCAATCCGGCGACGGGCTACGACCTGAGCGGTATGAGTTATCCCGCACTGCGCGAAGGCCCGATGCAATGGCCCTGCGCCGATCCGGGACAGCGCCGCAACCCGATTCGTTATCGCGGCACCGACGACCCGTCCGGACCGCGCTTTCCGACCGCGAGCGGCCGGGCGGCGTTCTGGGCACGACCACATCTGCCGCCCCAGGAGATGCCCGACGACGACTATCCGTTCGTGCTGAATACCGGCCGAGTGCAACATCACTGGCACACCATGACCAAAACCGGCCGGGTGGCGAAGTTGAACAAACTGAATCCGGCGCCGTTTCTGGAAATACATCCCGAGGATGCCGAGCGATTGACGGTTCGCCCCGGCGATCAGATCGAAATCGCTTCGCGCCGTGGGCGAGCAGTGCTGCCGGTGTCGATCACCGACCGGGTGCGGCCGGGTGCGTGCTTCGCACCCTTCCATTGGAACGACGAACAAGGGGAATATCTGACCATCAACGCCGTGACCAACGATGCCGTCGATCCGGATTCGCTGCAGCCGGAATTCAAGGCGTGTGCGGTGACGCTGCGCCGGGTGGCGGCGGTTCCGCAGGACGATGCGAGTGGCGAGCCGGATATCGAAACGGGCCGGACCGCAGCGCATCCGCTGGCAGCCGTCCTGGGCCTCGACAACGCCCTCGCCCCGACACTCAGCGAGGCGGAACGGATCTATCTCGGCGGCTATCTGGCTGCCCTGCAATCTATTCCGGTGCGGGGTCAGCCGGTGCTGCCGGAATCGGCGCCGCTGTCGGAGCGTAGCCGCTGGTGGGTCGACGGGCTGCTGGCCGGAATGTACTCGCGGGCCGGCGCGACCGAGACGAATCCGGCATCGGCACAGCCGTCCGGCACCGTGGCGCGTCCCGTGACCGTGCTGTGGGCCTCGCAAACCGGAACCGCGGAGGAATTGGCGGCGACGGCGGCGGCCGCCCTGGCCGAGCACGGCCACCTCCCCCGGCTGGTGGAGATGAACGGGTGCGAGCTGCCCGAACTGACCGGGGACGTCCTGTTGATCACCAGCACCTTCGGCGACGGCGGGCCGCCGGACAACGCCACCGATTTCTGGGATCGGCTGCAGGAGAGCGCGGCTCGGCACACCGGGCTGCGGTACGCGATCTTCGCCCTGGGTGATTCCTCCTACGACGATTTCTGCGGCTACGGTCGCAAACTGGACCGGCTGTTGTCCGAACGCGGAGCCACCCGGCTGCTCGACCGCGTGGACAGCGAACCGGACCATGGCGAACTGTCCGATCAGTGGATCGCCGCGGTCATCGCGGCGCTGGGTGCGGATTCCGGGATCGACCGGCCGACCGGTGGCGGCGGGCCCGCGGCCCGCGCCGCCGCCACCTCGTCCTCCGGCGCCTCGTCTTCCGGTGGCGCGGTCCGGGTGCTCGACCGCACCGCGGTCTCGGCCGCACCCGCCCGCACACCGCGATCGCTGCCCGCACCGTTCACCCGCAACGCGCCGGTACTCGCCCCGCTGGTCCGCAACGAACTGCTGTCGCGGCCCGGGTCGGACAAGGAGGTCCGGCAATTCGGATTCGACCTGACCGATCTCGACGCCGGTTACGAGGTGGGCGACAGTCTCGGCATCTGGCCCGCCAACAGCGAGACCGCGGTGCGACGCTGGCTGGCGACCACCGGGCTCGACGGTGCCCGGCATGTCGAGGTCGAGGGCCGCGAGGTGCCGCTGTCGGTGGCGCTGCGCACCCACTTCGACATCACGAAAGTCAGCGGCGACCTGCTGTCCTTCGTGGCGAGCCATAATCCGAATCCGCAGCTGGCGAAACTGCTGCGCCGGGACAATCGCAACGAACTCGACCGCTATCTGTGGGACCGGCACGCCGTCGACGTCCTCCGCGATTTCCCGGTCCGGGCCGATCTGGTGGAGTGGCTGTCGGTACTGAAAAAGCTGCAGCCGCGCCAATATTCGATCTCGTCGAGTCCATTGGTCAGTCCGGACGAGGTACAACTCACGGTCGGTGTGGTGCGCTACGGCGCCGCGGACGATCCGCGCGGCGGCGTCTGCACCACCTATCTCGCCGACCGGGAGCATTCCGGTCCGGTGCCGGTATTCCTGCAGCGCGCACCGCATTTCCGGCCGCCACTGGATCCGAACACTCCGATGATCATGATCGGCCCGGGCACCGGTATCGCCCCGTTCCGCGGCTTCCTGCACGAACGCCGCGCGCTGGGCTGCCGCGGCCGCAACTGGTTGTTCTTCGGCGATCAGCACGCGCGGGACAACTTCTATTACCGCACCGAACTCGAGGACATGTTCCGCAGCGGCTTCCTCACCCGGCTCGACCTCGCCTTCTCCCGCGACCAGCGGGAGCGAATCTACGTGCAGCACCGCATGATCGAGCACGGTGCCGAACTGTGGGCCTGGCTGTGCGACGGCGCCCACCTCTATGTCTGCGGCGACGCCGCGCGGATGGCCCGCGACGTCGACGACACCCTCCTCACCATCGCCCGCATCCACGGCAACCTCGACGAGGACGGGGCCCTGGCGTTCAAGAAGCAACTGACCGCCGAGAAGCGGTACGTGCGCGACGTGTACTGAGCGCTACACCGCCGGCGGGTTGAGGCGGGTGAAATCCGACAGGCGGTAGTACGGGTAGTACGGGTACGGCGGGGTCACGGCGCTCGCCTTGTCCAGCCGCGCCACCTGGTCGGTGGTGAGCTGCCAGCCGACCGCGCCCAGGTTCTGGCGCAGCTGCTCCTCGTTACGGGCGCCGACGATCACGGTCGACACGGTCGGACGGGTCAGCAGCCAGTTGAGCGCGATCTGCGGCACCGACCTTCCGGTTTCGGCGGCGATCTCGTCCAGCACGTCGACCACGTCGTAGAGTAGATCGTCGTTCACCGGCGGTCCGGCTTCGGCCGTGCGGTGTAGCCGGCTGCCGGCCGGAAGTGGTTGTCCGCGGCGGATTTTCCCGGTCAGCCGGCCCCAGCCGAGTGGACTCCAGACCATCGCGCCCACACCCTGATCGCGACCGAGTGGCATCAGTTCCCATTCGTAGTCGCGGCCGACCAGCGAGTAGTAGACCTGGTGCGAGACATAGCGCGGGTACCCGTCGCGCTCGGCGGCCGCCAGCGATTTCATCAGCTGCCAGCCGGCGAAGTTGGAGGCGCCGAGGTAGCGAATCTTGCCGGCGCGCACCAGATCTCCGAGCGTGGACAGCACCTCCTCGACCGGTGTCGCGGCATCGAAGGCATGCAGGTGGAACAGGTCGATGTGGTCGGTGCCGAGCCGGCGCAGGGCGGCGTCCACCGCGCCGATCAGGCGGGACCGGCCCGATCCGGCGTCGGCCGGGCCCGGCCCGGTGGGCAGCGAGGCCTTGGTGGACAGCAGGACTCGATCGCGGCGGCCCTTGATAGCCGCGCCGAGTACCTCCTCCGAGGCGCCGTCGGAATAGACATCCGCGGTATCGAACATCGTCACGCCGGCGTCCAGCGCCACATCGACCATCCGCCGCGCCTCCCGGGCATCGGTTTCACCCCAGGCGCTGAACAGCTCACCTCGACCGCCGAAGGTGCCCGCGCCGAAACTCAGGGCCGGAACCAGCAGCCCCGACGCTCCCAGTCGCCGATATTCCATGATCAACTCCCTAACGGAACTGAAGTTTCATTAACAAGCCAGACGATACACTTGATTCGCCGTTAATGAAACTGGAGGACCGTTATGAGCTCGGACACCGCCGCCCCCGGGTCGGTACGCCCGGGCGGCCGCACCGCCCGCGTCCGCGAATCCGTCCTGCGCGCGGCCGGCGATCTCCTCGCCGAACGCGGCTTCGCCGAACTCGATCTGGCCGAGGTGGCCGCGCGGGCGGAAGTAGGCAAGACGACCGTCTACCGCCGGTGGCGCACCCCGGCCGGCCTGATCGCCGACCTGCTCACCGAGATGGCGGAAACCTCACTGCCCCACGCCGATACCGGCAGCTTGCGAGGCGACCTGGCCGCCAACGCGCGACTCGTCGCGCGCACTCTGACCGACCCACGGCAGGGCCCGCTGTTCAAAGCCCTTGTCGCCGCGGCCGTCTGCGATCCGGAAACCGACCGCGCGCTGCACCGCTTCTACGATGTGCGGCTCGCCGAATGGGAGCCGTGTATCGCCGCGGCCGTCGAACGCGGTGACCTGACCTCCGAAACCGATGCCCGCGCCGTGCTTTCCGCCGTTTCGGCACCGCTGTACTACCGATTTCTGATCTCCGGCGACCCGATCGACGAGTCGGTCGCCGACACCGCCGCCGAGGCGGCCGCCACCGCCGCCCTCGCCGGGTTGTTCGGCCGCTAGGACAGCCCGGGCGCCCGCTGATCGGAGCCCGGCACCCGGTCGCCCGGGTCAGGACCGCCGGGCGGGATCGCGCCCGGTGAGCCCGAGCAGGCGCTCCCAGGGCGTCGCCTCCGCCGGCACCTCGACCACCGGGCCGAACAGGCCTGGAATCCCCTCGCGCGGGGTATCGCGGAACTGCTCCAGCAACACCGCCACATCGGCGTCGGCGGGTTCGTAGCGGCGGCCGATAGCCCGGGCCAGATCCCAGCTGTGCACCACGACCTCGTCCAGCGCGAAACCGGCCATCACGGCGGCCGGAGCGGTGACCCCGCCCACCTCCGTCTCGCCGTCCCAGGCGGCCGGATCACGCCATGCCTCGGCCAGGGCCTTCAACCGAGTGGTGATCAGCTCACTCCAGCCGGCCGGCAGGTCGGTCTGCGGAGCCGGTTCCGGCGGTGCGGATCGGCCGATCCCCTCCTTGGTCGCGCCCTGCCGGAATGCCTCGGTGAAGCCGAGGGTGTGGAACAGCAGATCGCGCACGGTCATATCCGGACACGGGGTGGCGGCGGAGAGATCGTCGGCGCCGATCGCGGCGATTATCTCGACCATCCCGTCCGTGGCATTCCCCAGATCGAACTGCGGTGTCGCCATGATTACTCCTCCTCAGAGCGCGGATCGACCCGCACGGGCCGCCGTAGATGAGGACGGGGCGCGGCGGTTCAACTCATCGGCGGGCGGCGGATCGGGGTTGCCAGCCGGACGCGGTCGGGGCATCCTCGACAGTGCCGGGCCGCCGTATCCGACAAGTCGGACCCAGTGCAAGTCGGACCCAGCGCAAGTCGGACCCCAGCGGAAGGGAGCACCCGATGACCGATCGCACCGTCGACACCTCCTCCATCGACCCCGTCCCGGAGGCCGATCACCTGGAGCAGAATCTCGAGGTAGCACCCGACGACGCCGAATTCGACGAGCCGAGCGTCGCCACCATCGACCGCGAGGCGACCGAGGCCGATGTCGTCGAGCAGTCGATCCCCGTGCCGCTCGACGACGAATACGACGAACCCGAATCCGAGTACTGAGTCCGGCTACCGAGCCCGGCGAGGACCGACGAGCACCGGCAGTCCGGCTTCCGGCCGGGCTGCCGGTGCTATGCGATACCGGCCCGTACCGCGGCGTGCAGTTCGCGCAGGCTGGACCGCTCGGTCGCGACCTCCAGCACCCGGATTCCGTGCGCGTGCCCGGTCAGCTCCGTGGCCAGCTCGCTCGGATCGACCTGCCGATGCGGGATGCGATAGGCGGCGCACAGCGCCGCCAGGTCCATTCCGTGCGGAGTGCCGAAGATCCGCTCGAACACGCCCGCATACTGCGGGTCGCCCTGTTCCAGCAGTTCGAAGATGCCGCCACCGTCGTCGTTGGCGACCACGATGGTCAGATCGGCCGGTCGCGGTTCGCCCGGACCGATCAGCAATCCGGACGCGTCGTGCAGGAAGGTCAGATCACCGATCAGCGCGAAGGTGCGCCCCGGGTGGCTGAGTGCCGCGCCGACGGCGGTCGACACGGTGCCGTCGATGCCGGCCACGCCCCGGTTCGACAGCACTTTGACATCGCGATGCGGATACGACACCAGGGCCGCGTCCCGCACCGGATTCGAGGCGCCGAGCAGGAGTTGATCGCCCTCGCGTAGCGCGTCCATCACCACCGCCGCGACGTGCAGGCCGGTCGGCTTGGGATGGCGTGCCAGTTCCGTGCGCACCGCTCGGCAGGCCATGGCATCGAGTTCGCGACAGTGCGCGAGCCACTCCGGCCGCGGGGCGCCGGAGGTGACCGCCCGGGTCCCGGTGCCGACCACATTGCCGGAAACATCGGGCCAGCGCGGGCCGGTGGTCAGCGCGAAGACCGTCACATCCGGATCGGACAGCACGCGCGACACCTGCCGATGCAGCGTGGGACGCCCGGTGATGATCGCCTGCCGCGGCTTCAGCAGCGGCAGCGCGAGCGGATGCAGCGCCGGCCCGGGCATCGCGGCGGTGGGTTCGGCGACCGTCGGCAGCTGTGCCAGTTCGGGGCGATACCCCGCGCCGTGCCCGGAGATGACGACCGTGTCCGGCGTCAGATCGATCTCGAGTGGCACGTCCAGGGTCGCGTACTGCGTCTCGGTCCACGGCGCGTCGCCCGGGCGTCCGGCCGGGATCGGCTCACCGACGACGGCATCGGGTACCAGCGGCTCGCGCAGCGGAATATCGAAATGCACCGGCCCGGCATTGCCGGAGCGGGTGCCGCGGGCCGCGGCCAGGACCCGGCACACCGCCGCCCGCCAGACGCTGTTCTGCCGGCGGTAGTCCGGTTCCTCCTCGGCCAGCCCCAGGCTGATGGCGGCGCGCACCTGACTGCCGAACAGACCGAACTGTTCGACGGTCTGGTTGGCGCCGCTGCCGAGCATCTCGTAGGGCCGGTTGGCGCTCAACACGATCAGCGGCTGCCGGGCGTAGTTGGCCTCCAGCACGGCGGGCCCGAGATTGGCGACCGCGGTTCCCGAGGTCATCACCACCGGCACCGGGGCTCCGCTGGAGATCGCCATACCGATGGCGAGGAAACCCGCGGTGCGCTCATCGATGCGCATATGCAGTCGCAGCCGCCCGGCCGCGTCGGCGGCTTGAAGCGCGAAAGCCAGCGGTGCGTTACGCGAGCCTGGGCAGAGCACCACATCGCGCACCCCCCCGCGCACCAGCTCGTCCACCACGACCTGGGCCTGTGCTGTCGACGGATTCACACCCTCAGCCTGTCAGACCTTCGGGCCGGGTGGCACGTCGACCCGCTCACACCCTGGCGTCCTACTTAGGTTTTGCTAACCTAATCTTCATGGCCAAGCGCACCAAATACGTCAAGCCCGAGGTGCGGCAGATCCGCACCGCCGAGGTCGTGGCGAACAAGCGGATCAGCCCGAATTTCGTCCGCATCACCGTCGGCGGCGCGGAGCTGGACGAGTTCACGCCGATGGGCTTCGACCAGTGGTTCCGGCTGTTCCTCCCGCGGCACGGGGAACTGCGCCTGCCCTCGGCGGCGAACAACCTCTGGTACGCGCAGTGGCTGATGATGGGCAAGGAGCAGCGGCCGGTGGTGCGCAACTACACCGTGCGCGAATTCCGGCCCGCCGGACAGGGCCACTTCGGCGAAACCGCCGAGCTGGATATCGATTTCGCGATGCACGGCGAGGACACACCGGCCTGCGAATGGGCGGCGAACACCGCCGCGGGCACCCCGGTCGGGCTACTCGACGAGGGCATCATGTACCAACCGCCGCAACACACTTCGTGGTCGCTGCTGGCCGGTGACGAGAGCGCGCTGCCGGCGATCGCGGGCATTCTGCGGTCGGCGCCCCGCGACCTGCACGGTGCGGCCTATCTGGAGATCACCCATCCGGACGACGCCCAGGACCTGGGCGAACCCGAAGGGGTGCAGGTGAATTGGCTGGTACGCAGCGATCCGGCGGCCGAAGTCGGCAGTGCCGCATCGGCGGCCGTGCGGACCGCGAACCTCCCGGCGAGCGGGGTCTACGCCTTCCTGGCGGGCGAACAGAAGTTGGCCTCGGGCCTGCGGCGGCAACTGGTGCACGAGCACGGAATCGCCAAGTCCAACATCACTTTCACGGGCTACTGGCGCGTCGGCAGAGCCGCCCCGAACTGACCTGCGACGAACCGAGTGGCACCGCACCGCACCGCGCGGCATCCGAGCCCGCGGCGGCGCGGCCCCCCGTCGTCCGGCATCCGGGATCACAGTCCCTCGAGACGCCGGACGACGAGGTCCTCGAATCGCAACTCAGCCGGCGTGCCGCTGGATCAGGTCGCCGACCCGCGGAAGCGCCTCGACCACATGCTTTTTCGCCGACGAACGCAGCGAGGAGTACGCCTTCTTCAGCGCCGGCCGCGAGGAGGCCTCGGCCCGGGCGTCGGTCACCGCGAGCAGCGCCTCGGCAACCTCGTCGGAGTTGGCGACCAGCAGATCGGCAAACGAGCCGCTACCCGACGCCTGGTACTGAGCCCAGTACGGTTCCAGCCGTTCGACGAACTTGGGTGCGAACGACTCCAGCGCGTCCGAGACGATGGTCGGGCTGACCTTCTTCACCGCGGCGTAGCCGCCCTTCACGGCCAGGCCCGATGCACCCCCCTTATCCGACACCTCCGCATCCAGAACCTCCTGGGCATCGGCCAGGAAGGCCGGGCGTTTGGCGTCATCGAGCAGGGATTCAGACAGTGCTGCAACCACTTTCAGGTTCCTCCGGATAGTTTTTCGATGAGCGAGCGCGGGTAACTATACGCATCGGACGCACCGGGCACACCGTCCTCACCCACTACGGCTGCCAGGGCAGCAACTGCACCATGAGCCCTTCACAATCGGCGAGCAACGTTTCGGATTCGTCGCGCAACCGCGCGGAGACGAAAGTTTTCCGCCCCTCGACCCGATCGACGGTTCCCTCGACGGTCAGCGGCGTTTCCAACGGAGTGATCTTGCGGTAGTTGACGTGCAGGAATGCGGTGCGGCTGATCGGGCGACCGGCGTAGTGCACCAGCGATCCGAACAGATCGTCGAACAGCAGCGGCAGCACGCCACCGTGCACGGCGTTGTTGCCGCCCAGGTGATAGCGCCGGAATTCGCCGCGCATCCGCACGCCGGTGGGGCCCGCCTCGGTCATCACCCAGGGCGGCAGCAGCAGGCTGCCCCGCCCGGGCAACGACGGCACCCGGCCGGACGGCCCCTGCAATTCCGGCGCGCGATAGGGCTCGAGCAGATCGATCAGCGCCCGAGCCTGGTCGAGCGCCCGGCCGAAGACCTCGTCGGGGCAGTCGACGGCGACGGTGAGGTCCTGCAGCGTGCGCATGGCCTCCAGGAACGGCGCGTAGTTCGCCCCCAGCTCGGCCTCGACGACCTTCGGAAATCCGCCGTGCTTCTCGTACCGATCGGCATCGATCGCACTGGTGTCGATCGCCGGTTCCGCGCGCTCACTCATACGTGCACGGTAACCCCAGTTCTTACACTGTCCAACCCAACTCGTCGGTAGCTGCGCGTAACCGGCGGGTCCGGACGAACATCACATTTCGCATCCCGCCCGGTCCCCGGGCGCACGCCCGCGAACCCGACCGGGTGCATGATGGCTCGGGTGACGTTCAATCCGAAACTCTGGGAGCCCGTCGCGGGTTTCGAGGACCTGACCGACATCACCTACCACCGGCACATCGAACAGGGCACCGTGCGCGTGGCCTTCGATCGGCCGGAGGTCCGCAACGCCTTCCGGCCGCACACCGTCGACGAGCTGTATCGCGCGCTCGATCACGCGCGCACGACCCCCGATGTGGGCGCCGTGCTGCTCACCGGCAACGGTCCGAGCCCGAAGGACGGCGGATGGGCGTTCTGCTCGGGCGGTGATCAGCGCATCCGCGGCCGCAGCGGATACCAGTACGCCGACGGCGAGACCGCCGATACCGTGGACCGGGCCCGCGCCGGGCGCCTGCACATCCTCGAGGTGCAGCGGCTGATCCGGTTCATGCCGAAGGTGGTCATCGCACTGGTCAACGGCTGGGCGGCGGGCGGCGGGCACAGCCTGCACGTGGTCTGCGACCTCACCTTGGCCAGCCGGGAACACGCCCGGTTCAAGCAGACCGACGCGGATGTGGGCAGCTTCGACGGCGGGTACGGCAGCGCCTATCTGGCGAAGATGGTGGGGCAGAAGTTCGCCCGCGAGATCTTCTTCCTCGGCCGGCCCTACACCGCCGAGCAGATGCACCGGATGGGCGCGGTGAACGCGGTCGTCGACCACGACCGGCTCGAGGACGAGGCCCTCGAGTGGACCGCGGACATCCTCGCCAAGTCTCCCCAGGCGCAGCGGATGCTCAAATACGCGTTCAATCTGACCGACGACGGACTGGTCGGCCAGCAGCTGTTCGCCGGTGAGGCCACGCGGCTGGCGTACATGACCGACGAGGCCATCGAGGGTCGCGACGCCTTCCTGGAGAAGCGCAAGCCGGACTGGAGTCCCTACCCGTACCACTTCTGAGCGGCGGGCCCGCCGACCGCTCGTCGCGAGATTCGGCGGAGTCGGCGGGCGGTCCGCTCGCGGCCGGAACCGGCACCAGCAGCCCGGACCGCCCTCTACTCTCGAATCGTGGACATCCTCAGCAGTCGAATCATCCTGCGCCCGACCGATTACGAACGCACGCTCGCGTTCTATCGCGACGGGCTGGAGTTGGCGATCGCACGGGAGTATCCGGGCGGGACGGTGTTCTTCGCCGGGCAGTCGATGATCGAGGTGGCCGCGCACGGCCGGGCCGAGGAGGCGCCCACCGGATTCGCGGGCGCGGTGTGGTTACAGGTGCGCGATGCGAGTATCGCGGCCACGGAATTGGCGACCCGAGGCATTCCGATCGATCGCGCGCCGATCCGGGAGCCGTGGGGGCTGATCGAGATGTGGCTACGCGATCCGGACGGGGTTCCGATCGTGCTGGTGGAGGTCCCGGGCGACCACCCGCTGCGCCGCGACACGCGCAGGCCACCGGACTGAATGCAATACCCGACAATCCGCCCGAAGTCGCCTTACCATCCCGGTCGGTCGGACATGTCGGCCACCTGGCCTCCGCGTTAACGGATCGATAACGCACACTGGAGGCGTGACCGCCGAACTGTTCGTTCTGCTCATCGTCGTCGTCACGGCTCTCGTTTTCGACTTCACCAACGGCTTCCACGACACGGCCAACGCCATGGCGACCTCGATCGCGACCGGCGCGCTGCGCCCGCGCACCGCGGTGCTGCTGTCCGGCGGGCTGAATCTCATCGGCGCCTTCCTCAGCGTGGAGGTCGCCGCCACCGTCGCCGAGGGCATCGTGCGGCTCGACGAGGTGGGCGGGGCCGATCTGCTCGCCATCGTCTTCGCCGGGCTGGTCGGCGGGATCCTGTGGAACCTGCTCACCTGGCTGTTCGGGCTGCCGTCGAGTTCCTCGCATGCGCTGTTCGGCGGGCTGATCGGCGCCACCATCGCCGGCCTCGGCTGGAGCGGGGTGATCTGGTCCGCCGGGCACAAGGGCGTGCTCACCAAGATCATCGTGCCCGCCGTCCTCGCGCCCGTGGTCGCCGCGCTGGTCGCCTCGGTCGGCACCTGGCTGGTCTATCGGATCACCCGCCGCAGCGATCCCGGGGTGGTGGACCGGGGCTTCAAATGGGGACAGATCGGTTCGGCCTCCCTCGTCTCGCTGGCGCACGGCACCAACGACGCCCAGAAGACGATGGGCATCATCTTTCTCGCCCTGATCGCCTACGGCTCCCGGCAACCCACCGATCCACTGCCGCTGTGGGTCATCGTGGCCTGCGCCGTCGCCATCGCCGCCGGTACCTCACTGGGCGGCTGGCGGATCATTCGCACCCTGGGCAAGGGGCTGGTGGACATCACGCCGCCGCAGGGCCTGGCGGCCGAATCCACCAGTGCGGCGATCATTCTCACCTCCGCGCACTTCGGTCTGCCGCTGTCGACGACGCAGACCGTCACCGGCGCGATCCTGGGCACGGGCATCGGCCGGCCCGGCGCCGAAGTGCGCTGGTCGGTCCTGGGCCGCATGGTGGTGGCCTGGGTTCTCACCCTCCCGCTGGCCGGGCTGGCCGGTGCGATCTGCTGGGCGCTGGCCCACCTGATCGGCGGGCTACCCGGCGTCCTCGTGGTCTTCGCCATCCTGATCGTGCTGGCCGGAGTCATCTACCTGCGCTCGCGCCGCGCCCCGGTGCATGCCGCCAACGTCAACGAGCAGTGGACGACGCTGCCGGGCGCCGATCCGGCCGGGGAATCCGGCCTGGCGGCCGATCCGCGCGACACCGGCGCCACCCGGGCCGCGACCGATGCGGCGGGCGCCGATCCGGGTGCCGCCCGCGCGGACGACACCGCCACGACCGCCCGATCCGGTGGCGGTTCGACCGATCCGGGACCGTCCGGTCCCATCGGACCCGGTACCCGCCGACGCTCCGACGACTCACGCGCACCCCACCGCGCCGCAAGGAACTTCTGATGCAGACCCTGATCGACGATCTGACCGAGCTGTGGCGGGTTACGCTCGCGGCCTTGATCTTCGGGGCCGGACTGCCGGCGATCTTCGCGCTCGGTGTGCGGCTGCATTCGATCGCGGGAGATTCGATCGCGGGAGATGCGCCACACCCGTCGGTCACCCGCCGCCGCGCGGCTGCGACCGTCGCCGGATTGTGTTATGCGGTGGTACTGCTGACCGTCATCGCCGGAGTGTTGTTCGTTGCCAAAGGTTTTCTGGCCGCCCGACTCGGCATCCATCTGTTCGGTCAGGACTGAGCCGCCCACCCGGCGCCGGTCCGACCGTCGAAAGGATATCTGTGAGCACTGAATCCGCATCACCACAGCAACCCGAATCCTCGGACGCCTCGCCGTCGGTCCTGCAGAAGGTGCTGGGCTGGCTGCGCGCGGGATATCCGCAGGGTGTGCCCCAATCCGACTATGTCGCCCTGCTCGCTGTCCTGCACCGCCGCCTCACCGACTACGAGGTGCATCTGGTCGTCGAGGAGCTGGTGCGCGAACGCGCGGGCGACGACGAGATCGCCCAGCACGAGATCGAGGCCGCCATCGCCCGAGTTGCCAAGGAGCTGCCGGGCGAGGACGATATCGCTCGAGTGGCATCTCACCTGGCAGCTGGTGGCTGGCCACTGGCGACACCGACGTCGGACTGATCTCACTCCCCTATTCAGTGAAGGAAGTGCGGACCCGTTCACGGGTCACCGATCTCGACATGACACCATCGCGAACGTGAGCACCACCCTGCGGACCCTCCCCATGCCCACCGGAGCCGCGGTGGGTGACGTCTTGCCGCACCTGCGGGAAGCCTTGGAGGGCAACGGTCCGGCGTGGCTGCCGATCCCCACCGGCGACCGCCGGGAATCCCATCGTCTCTCCAGCGCGCTGCGCCCGGGTGAGCCGATCGACGACGATGTGGCCCTGGTGGTCACCACCTCCGGAACCACCGGCGTGCCCAAGGGCGCGATGCTCACCGCCGCTGCCCTGCGAGCCAGCGGTGATGCCACCCACGAGCGGCTGGGCGGTCCCGGCCAGTGGCTGCTGGCGTTGCCGACCCATCACATCGCCGGCGTGCAGGTGCTGCTGCGCAGTATTCAGGCCGGCACCGAACCGGCGGTGCTCGACGTCTCCGGCGGTTTCCTGCCCGGTGGGCTGGCGACCGCGGTATCGGGGATGACCGGCCCCCGGCGCTACACCTCCCTGGTTCCGACGCAGCTGATCAAGGCCCTCGACGACCCGGTCGGCGCGCAGGCGCTCGCCGCGCTGGACGCGGTCCTGGTCGGCGGTGCGGCCACCCCGCAACCGGTACTGGATCGCGCCCGCGCGGCCGGTATCAACGTGGTCCGCACCTACGGGATGAGCGAGACCTGCGGCGGCTGTGTCTACGAAGGCGTCCCGCTGACGGGGGCGAAGGTACGGATCGAGGACGGCCGCGTGCTGCTGGGCGGGGCCATGCTGGCCAAGGGCTATCGCGGCATACCCGATCATCCGGCCTTCGCGGAACCCGGCTGGTTCCGGACCGAGGACGCGGGCACCTTCGACAACGGCGTACTCACCATCAGCGGCCGTCTGGACGAGGCCATCATGACCGGCGGCCTGCTGGTGATTCCGCAGGTCGTCGAGGCCGTGCTGGCGACCCATCCGGCGATCAACGAGGCCGTGGTGCTGGGCCTGCCGGACCCGCGCCTGGGGCAGCGGGTGGCGGTCGCGGTGGTGCCCAATCCGGGTACCGCGCCCTCCCTCGACGAACTGCGCGCCCATGTGGTCGCCGAATTGGACCCGATCGCCGCCCCGCGGGAGCTCGCGCTCGTCGACGAGATCCCGCTGCGCGGACCGGGTAAACCGGATCGGGTGAAGCTGCGCGAACATCTGCTCGAGCAGGCGGCGCTGGACCGCACGGAGTAGTCGGCGTCGGCGGCGATCGGCCGGCACGCAAGCGTGCCGCGGTGCCCTTGCGTGGGGACGCAACAGCGACGCAAGCCGGGTGCAAGACCGGCCACGCACAGTATCGGCATGACTACTAACGCACCTGCTGATGCACTCGCCATCGAGGCGGACGGGCTGGTCAAGGTCTTCGGGGAGCAGCGGGCCGTCGACGGCGTGAGCCTGGCGGTGCCGCAGGGCGCCGTCTACGGCGTGCTCGGCCCGAACGGGGCCGGTAAGACCACGACCATCCGGATGCTCGCCACCCTGCTGCGGCCCGATGGCGGCCACGCCCGCATCTTCGGCCACGACGTGGTGGCCGAACCGACCGCGGTCCGCTCGCTGATCGGCGTCACCGGCCAGTACGCCTCGGTCGACGAGAAGCTCAGCGCCACCGAGAATCTGATCATCTTCTCGCGGCTGCTCGGCCTGAGCCGGCCGGCCGCCAAACGGCGCGCGGCCGAACTGCTCGAGGAGTTCGGGCTCACCGAGGCGGCCACCAAGGCCCTGGAGAACTTCTCCGGCGGTATGCGCCGGCGCCTGGATCTGGCCGCCAGCCTGATCGCGACGCCGCCGCTGCTGTTCCTCGACGAGCCGACCACCGGCCTGGACCCCCGCACCCGCGCGCAGATGTGGGACACCATCCGCCGCCTGGTGCGCGAGGGCGCCACGGTGCTGCTCACCACGCAGTACCTGGACGAGGCCGATCAGCTGGCCGACCGGATCGCGGTCATCGACCACGGCAAGGTCATCGCCGACGGCACCTCCGATCAGCTCAAGGCCTCGGTCGGCCAGTCGGCGCTGCAGATCACCGTCGCCGACCGCGGTTCGATCGAACGGGCCCGCACACTGATCGGCGAATTCCTCTCCCGCGCCGACGGCAAGCTGGTCGAGGCCAGCGTCTCGCCCGAGGCCGGACGCGTCACCGCCCCGCTCAGCGATCCGAGTGTGACCGCGGACCTACTGATCAGGCTGCGCGACAACGATATCCGCGTCGACGAGATCACCGTCAGCAAGCCGAGCCTGGACGAGGTGTTCTTCGCCCTCACCGGCCATGCCGCCGAATCGGACGATGCCGCAACCGATGCCGAGGGCACCGCGGCGTGAGCCCGTATCCCGCCGAATCTCCCCCCACTCTCGAAGGACTTACCGTGACCACTACCCTGCCCGCCCCCGCCACGGGACGGCACGCCGCGCGCGCCACTATTCCCGTTGCCACGAACCGCATTCCGTTCCGCCAGGCCGTCGCGAATTCGCTCACCATGGCCTACCGAGGCATCCTCAAGATCAAACACAATCCGGAACAGCTGTTCGATGTCACCGTGCAGCCGATCCTGTTCACCGCACTGTTCGCCTACATCTTCGGCGGCGCCATCGGCGGCAGTGTGCAGGCCTACCTACCGGTGCTGATTCCGGGCATCCTGGTCCAGACGGTCGTGCTCACCTCGGTCGTCACCGGCACCCAACTCCGGGAGGATATGGACAAGGGCGTCTTCGATCGCTTCAAATCCCTTCCCATCGCCCGGGTTTCGGCGCTGGCCGGCGCGCTGATCGCCGATATGGTGCGGTACGGCATCGCCACCGTTCTCACCATCGTGGTCGGCCTGATCCTGGGCTACCGGCCCGAGGGCGGCGTGATCGGCGTGGTCGTCGCCGGTCTGGTCGTGGTGTTCTGCTCGTTCGCGGTCAGCTGGATCTGGGCGCTGGTCGGCGTCACCGGTAAGAGCGCGGCCTCGGTGCAGGGCATCTCGATGATGATCATGTTCCCGCTGACCTTCATGTCCGGTGCGTTCGCACTCGTCAGCACGATGCCCGGCTGGATGCAGGGCATCAACAAGGCCAATCCCGTGTACTACATGGTGAATTCGTGCCGCGAGCTGATGAACGGCAACGTCTACAGCAGCAATCTGGCCTGGTGCCTGATCGGGTCCGCGGTCGTGATCGCGATCTTCGCCCCGCTGGCCATCCGCGCCTACATGCGCCGGGCGTGACCAGCGAACCCTCCCCCACCCAACTGCCCGCCGGCCGTGACAGCGACCGGCGGGCAGTTGGGTTCCGTACCTTCCGCCGCCCGCCGGTCGACCGATCAGCCGGCGAGCAGAACCTCCAGCTCCGGCAGCATCCGGAGCAATCGCTGCGCGGCCGACCGCCGGTTGAGACTCGACACCGCCTCGTGCCCGGCCGCGAGCACGTCCGCACCGACCGATTCACGCGCCAAGGCCAGATGCCGATTCCACCGCATCGACGAATAGTCTTGGCGACCCACGACTTTCATCGCCATCGCCAGCAGCAGCGCGCCGGCCTGCGGGTCGAGCCCGGACTGAATCAGATGCGAGCCCAGCGCACAGGCGGCCCCGCCGATCTGCGGCAGGTCGATGAACTGCGTCAATCGCTCGCGAGCGACCCGAGCCAACTGCCCGGGCAGCTCCGGCACCTCGTGCACGGCATGGTTGAGCAGGTGCGCGTCGAGGACCGCGCTGGCGACGATGATGTCGCCGGGGCCGGGCCCCGGGCCGGTATTGGGCCAGTCGAACAGTTGCAGGCTGCGCCGGAAGGTGCGCAGGCCCCGCTCGATCTCCCCTTCGGCGAGCTCCAGTTCCGCCATCCCGGCGACGACCGCGCCCTTGCGATGGTTCGGCCGGGTCACCGGTTCGTCGAGCCCGACGCCGTCGTCGATCACGCCCAGCGCATATTCCAATTCCCGGCGGGCCTGCACCAACTGCCCGGCGCCGACCATCGAAACCGCCAGGAAGCTCCGCAGTTCCACGCTCTCCTCGTAGCAGCGCAGCTCCTGCATCAGCTCCGCCGCCCGGCGGTAGTAGTCCACCGCCTCCTCGTAGCGAGCCGCCTGCGAGGCCATCTGACCGAGATGCTGGCAGCACATCGCGGTGCCCCAGATGTCACGGCCGTCGAGGATCGCCAGGGCGTGCCGCGCGTCTCGAATCGAGCCGGCCGTATGACTGGCGTTCTCCCGAAGATTCGCGCGCAACAGGTGAGCCATGGCGCGAGCCACTTCGTCGTCACTGCGGGTGCCCTCGGCCATCAGGCGCATCCCGTGATTCACCCGCACGGGGGCGCAGAGCATCTTCCCCAGAAAGCGCAGTCCGGGCGCGAGGTCGGCGGTGGCGAGCAGCCGGCGTGCGCCGGCTCGAACGATCGCCAAGGGCCGCAGCCCGGCGTCGGCGAAGGCCAGATGCATCGCCAGCAGTATGTAGCTCTGCAATTCGAGGTCCGCCTCGGTCCGGGTCCGTGGCCCGGTCGGTGGTGGGACCGGCACGATGCGCGGCGCCCAGCTCATCAGTTCCATATGGGCGCCACGCATCACCCAGAGCATCCCGATCGGCCCGAAAATCGTGTAGACCGTGCGGGAATCGGCGGTCTCGGTGGCGTAGCGCAGCACCGCCAGCAGGTTGTCCAGTTCGGCGGCGACCGACAGCACCGTGCGGACCTGCTCCGGCCCCTCGTAGTGCTCTGCCACGTACTCGGCGAAATGCCGTGCCCAGCCGCACATCCGGTCCATCACCAGATCGGCTTCACCGGCCGCGATCAGCTGCTCCTCGCCGAATTCGCGGACCGTCTCGAGCATGCGGTAGCGAGTGGCGACCATGTCGTCGTCGGCGAGGACCGTCAGCAGCGATTGGCCGACCAGGCCGTCCACCGCCGCCACGGCGTCCAGCACATCCGCTCCGCCGCAGACGGATTCGGCCGCTTCGAGCGAGAAGCCGGCCGGGAACCGGCACAGCCGCCGCAGCGCGATCCGCTGTTCGGGTTCGAGCAGATTCCAGCTCCACTCGATCACCGCGTGCAGGGTCCGGTGTCGTTCCGGCGAACTGCGATCGCCGGTGCGCAACAGCGCGAACCGATGGTCGAGCCGGCTCTCGATCTCCTCGACGCTCATCGTCCGCACCCGCGCCGCGGCCAGCTCGATCGCCAGCGGCAGTCCGTCCAGGGTCCGGCACAGCCGGGCGACCACCTCGAGGTCCAGCCGGGCCGAGGGACGGACGGCCCGCGCACGGCTGATGAACAATTCGGTCGCCGGCGAGCCGTGGGCGTCGATGGCCAACGGCGGCAACGGATAAACCTGCTCCGCGGTGATCGCCAGCGGTGCCCGGCTGGTGGTCAGCACGGTCAGATGTTCACAACTGCCGACCAGATCGGCCACGACTTCCGCCACGGCATCGATGAGATGTTCACAGTTGTCCAGAATCAGCAGCATCGGCCGCAGCGACAGGGCCTCCCGCAAGCGGCGTCGGCCGTCGATGGTCTGATTGCGGCGCAGCACGTTGGTTTCGCGGGCGTATTCGCTGACGCCGAGTACGGCGCCGATCGCGGCCTCGACTTCCGCGCAGGTCATTTCCATCCGCTCGGCCGCATCACCCTCGGAATGGGCGCGCAGCGAGGCCAATTCGACCAGTGCGACCGCTTGCCGGGCCGCGACCCGGGCGCCCAGCTCGTGCGCGACGCGAGTCTTGCCGGTACCGCCCGGGCCGAGCACGGTCGTCACCCGGAATTCGTGCACCAGCTTCTCCAAGGCGAGCAGATCACCGTCGCGGCCGAGTAGCGGATTGGGCGCCGCCCGCAGCCCCAAGGCCGTATTCGGCGGGCCCGCAGAGGTTTTCGACCGATCCTCGGACGGCTCGGGGGCCAACGCGTGCTGCGCGGTGGACACCCGCTGGACGGCCGAGGTGACCGCGCGCTGCGGGGAACCGACGGCCACCGGATCTCCCCGCAGAATCGCGGTGTTCAACGCCACCAGTGCCGGCCCGGGATCCGCGCCCAGCTCCTCGCCGAGACGAGTGCGCAGACCGGCGAAAACCTCCAGCGCCTCGGTGGGCCGGCCGTTTGCCGCCAGGAGTCGCATCAGCGTGGCGTGGGCGGTTTCGTCCAGGGGTTCGGCCGCGGCCGCCCGGCGGGCCACTCGCACCGCGCCGTCGATATCGCCACCGGCCTCGCGCGCCGCCAGTTCCAGGCCGTCCAGGTCGGCCCAGCGGGCGGCGGCCAGCTCGTGCAGCTCGTCGGCCACCGGTCCCGGCGGCAGATCCGCGCCCGGATCGCCGCGCCACAGCCCGCGCGCGCGGGTCACCAAATCCAGACAGCCGGCGTGGTCGCCGCTCTCCAGCCGTTGCCGCGCCCGGCGCTCCAGGTTGCGGGCGAGGGTCAGGTCGATCCGATTCTCGTTCAGCAGCAACCGATATCCCGCGGGACCGATTTCCAAGGCCCCGTCCGGCAGTGCCGATCGCAATCGGGAAACCTGGGTATGCAGCGCGTTCATCGGCGCGCGGGGTGGCTGCTCGCCCCAGATGTCGTCGATCAGCGCCTGGGCACTGCGACTGCGGCCCGGGTGTACCGCGAGGGCCGCGACCAGCAACCGGGCCCGAGCCCCGGGCACCGCCGCCAGGTCCGCGTCGCGGCGCAGCGCGATCTCCCCCAGCAGGGCCACGTCGATCACCGCCTCGGGCAGCGGTTCGTCCCGGCCGGAGCCCGGCCGGGTATCGGTCGCCCCGATGTCCGCTCGCGGGGAGCGCGCTGTCGGCCCGGAGCCGTGGTGATCAGGAAACATGCCGTCGCAATCGTATGTGACCGGTCGAGTGATTATCGGGCGTGACAGCCGAGGGACCCGCCCCGGCACACACCACTGCAGCTTACTCCGATATATCGCAATAATGTTAGCGATAGTCAGCCGAACCGCGCCCGCGACCGCCCTCCGTGGTGACACTGCGCTGCCGCCTCCGGGCGCTCACCATTAGGCAGTGCCGATCAGCCCAATGGCGACCACCCTCCGTGGTGACACTGCGCTGCCGCCTCCGGGCGCTCACCATTAGGCTGCGGGCTATGGCTAGTGCAGCACAATGGCTCGAAGGCGCCCGCCCGCGGACGCTGCCCAATGCGATCGCCCCGGTCCTGGTCGGCACCGGCGCGGCTGCCTCGCTCGATGCCGCGGTGTGGTGGAAGGCGCTGCTGAGCCTGCTGGTGTCACTGGCCCTGATCATCGGCGTCAACTACGCCAACGACTACTCCGACGGCATCCGCGGTACCGATGACGAACGGGTCGGACCGCTGCGCCTGGTCGGCTCCGGCGCGGCCACTCCGAAAGCCGTGCGCGCCGCCGCGATCGCCTGTTTGAGTGTCGGGGCGATCTTCGGGCTGATCCTGGTTTTCACCACCGCCTGGTGGCTGATCCTGATCGGCGCCGCCTGCCTGGCCGGTGCCTGGTTCTACACGGGCGGCAGTAAACCCTACGGCTACAGCGGCTTCGGTGAGATCGCGGTCTTCGTCTTCTTCGGTCTGGTGGCGGTGCTCGGCACCGAATTCGTCCAGGCCGAGCGGGTCGATTGGGCCGGGCTGGTCGGCGCGATCGCGGTCGGCGCCTTCTCCAGCGCGGTGCTGGTCACCAACAACCTGCGCGACATCCCGACCGATTCGGTGACCGGCAAGACCACCCTGGCCGTGAAACTCGGCGACACCCGCACCCGCACCCTGCATCTCGTGCTGATGGTGGTGCCGTTCGTCGCCTCGCTCCTGCTGGCCGTCCGCACCCCGTGGGCACTGGTCGGCTTGCTCGCCGTTCCGCTCGCGATTCGATCCAACGCACCCGTGCGGAGTGGCCGGCAGGGACCCGGTTTGATTCCGTCGCTGCGCGATACCGGCCTGGCGATGCTGGGCTGGTCCCTGCTCACCGCCGTGGCGCTGAGCATCGGCTGAATATCCGCGACCGGATCAGTCCCGGCCGCCCTCGGGCACGAAGATGCCCAGCACCCAGTTGACGAGCGTCACGATGATCGCGCCGGCCACCGCGGCCCAGAAACCGTCGACCCGCAGACCGTAGTCGGTGGTTTCGGTGATCTTGGCGGTCAGCCACAGCATCAGGGCATTGATCACCAGGAGGAACAGCCCCAGGGTGATGATCACCAGCGGGAGCGACAACAATTTCACGATCGGTTTGATCAGCGCGTTGACCAGTCCGAAGACGATCGCGACGCAGACCACGACGAGAATCTTTCCGCCGGTACCCGAATCGGGCGGATCCTTCAATTCGATCCCGCCGATCCAAGCGGCCGCGAGCCAGATCGCCAGGGCGTTGATCGCCAGCCGGAGCAACAGTGCCATGCCGCAATGCTAGCGGCGGGCGCTCCGGCCCACCGGGTACGCGAATACCACCCGTTCCGCTCCGGCCCCCACCGGTCGCTCGGTCATGCTGCCCGGTCGAGCATTTCGCGCACCGCCGAGCGCAGGCGGTCCATCCCCTGATCGCCACCCAGTAGCGCCCGGGTCGTCGGATTGGCCACCCGCAGCAGGCCCAGTAGGACATGACCGGCTTCGATGCGGTCGTCGCCGCGGGAAACCGCTTCGCGCAGGGACAGTTCCAGTGCCTTCTTGGCATCCCGGGAGAACGGGATGTGGCCGAAGGTCAGACTGCCGCCCAGCCGGAAGCGGCCGCGTCCCGGCTCCGGCTCGGACGGCGGTTCGGCGAACACGTCCTCGCCGAAGGTGGCCCGCACACTGTCGCGGACCGCATCGAGGTCGATGCCGATGGCCTTCAACGCGGCCGCGTCCTCGTCGCCGAGCGGCTTCTCCGGATGCGCACGCCCCAACACGTCGCGCACACCGTCGGCGCTGATGTCGTTGTCGCTCAATATTCTTCGCAGCTGCCGATCGGGACTCATCGCCAGTCCCAACAGCAGGTGCTCGACATCGATACTGGGCGAGCGCAATTCGCGCGCCTCCTCCTGGGCGACCACGATCGCGGCCCGCGGCGCTTTGGCAAATCGTTCGAACATCAGCGAATTCCGCCTCTCCGGTTGTATTTCTGGTGGACCGCCTGCCGGCTGACCTCGAGCGCGTCGGCGATCGCCTGCCACGACCAGCCCTGTTTGCGGGCGTTGGCCACCTGGATCGCCTCCAGTCGCTCGAGCAGGCGCCGCAACGCGAGGACCGCCCGCAGCCCGACCTGTGGGTCCGGACTACCGGCGGCGGCCGCCAGAGTTGTTGCTTCACTCATGTACGTCAATTTACGTTGACATCGAGGTCGCGTCAACGAAAATTGACATTTCACGATGTTCACCCCTGGCGAACTGCGCCGAAGCATCGGAACGGATGCGGCATTCGGGCGCGGAGACGGGCCGGTTGCACCCGCCCGGTCCGATGATCCGGCGTCAGCCGGTCCAGATTCCGGACGCGGCGAATTCGGTCAGCACCGCGCGGGCGGCGTTCAGATCCAGCCCCTGCGCGGCGACCCACTCGTCGTTGAAATACGTTCCGGCATAACGATCCCCGCCGTCACACAGCAGCGTCACCACACTGCCCTCGCGGCCGGCGGCGATCATCTCCGCGATCAACGCGAACGCACCCCACAGATTGGTACCGGTGGACCCACCCACCCGCCGACCGAGCACCTCACTGGCATGCCGGCACGCCGCGATGGACGCGGCATCGGGAACCTCGATCATGCGGTCGACCACTTGGCCGATGAACGACGGCTCGACCCGCGGCCGCCCGATCCCCTCGATCCGGGAGGGCATACCCGTCTGGTAGCCGGCATCGCCGACCTCGTAGCCGCCGTAGAACGCCGAATTCTCCGGATCGACCACGGCCAGCCGGGTCGCATGCCGTCGATAACGGATGTAACGACCGATGGTCGCGCTGGTGCCCCCGGTACCGGCGCCGACGACGATCCACTCCGGCACCGGATGGGTCTCCAGAATCATCTGCTGATAGATGGATTCGGCGATGTTGTTGTTTCCCCGCCAGTCCGTCGCCCGCTCGGCATAGGTGAACTGATCCATGTAGTGGCCGTTGCATTCGGCCGCCAGCCGCACCGCCTCGGTGTAGATATCCGGTGCCCGCTCGACGAAATGACAACGACCGCCCTGCGCCTCGATCAGGGCGATCTTCTCCCGGGAGGTCTTGGCCGGCACCACCGACACGAAATCCAAGCCGAGCAGTTTCGCGAAATAGGCCTCACTGATCGCCGTCGACCCCGAGGACGCCTCGACGATCGTCGTCCCCTCACAGACCCAGCCGTTGCAGATCGCGTACAGAAACAGCGACCGCGCCAACCGATGCTTCAAACTGCCGGTCGGATGGGTGGACTCGTCCTTCAGATACAGCCGCACCCCCCATTCGGGCGGCAGCGGATAACGGAGCAGATGGGTATCGGCACTGCGCTGCGCATCGGCCTCGATCAACCGCACCGCATTGTCGACCCACTCCCGCGAAGTACTGCGATCGCAGTACTTCACCGGCCCTCCCGAGCCCCACAGGACACCCGCACCCGATCGGGCCGGCAAGCCGCTGCGCGAGTGTCGCTCACCGGCCCTCCTCGCCGCGCAGTCTCGCCCGGAGGTTCGCCTTGTCGTTGCGGCGCTTCTCGTCGACGGCGGCGATGTCCTCGTTCACCCGCGCCCGTAGGCGCTTGAACAGCACCAGCGACAGCGGCATCGCCACGATCAGCGCGAACAGCAGCGTCACGATCAGCGGGATGTCCACATTCAGAACGCGCGCCAACACCAGGATGATCGCGGCGATGACCGCGACCAGCGCCAGCCTGGCCAGGGTGTAGAGCGCCAGATTGCGCGCGAGCCGCCGCCCCGCCGAGGCCGGGGCCCGATCGCTCGCGGCGTCGTCGGATCCGGATGCTTCACTCACACGACCAGGGTAGGCGACGCGGGTACACCCGCTCCGACCTGCCCGCGTTCGCCGGAATCGGAGTCGCCCACGGTTCGCCGACCGGACATACCGGACCGCGGGTATATCCGTTTTGTCTATTACTTCCCCTTTACCAACGGTAGATCATTCGAGTACGTGGGGGTCCCGGTGCAACGATGTCGCTATCTGATGAGGGATCTGTCGATTACGGAAAGGTTTGCGAATGACTGCGATCACCGCGGCGAGCCGCACGTTGGGTTCCGTCAACGGCCAGGAGGCCCTCCTGACCCCGGGCCAGGTGGCGGCGCTGTTCCACGTCGATCCGAAGACGGTCACGCGCTGGGCACACGCCGGGCGACTGGGCTCGCTGCGCACCCCGGGCGGACATCGCCGCTTCCGTGAGTCCGAGGTGATGCAGCTGCTGAAGTCGTTGACCACCGAGGCAACCCGCCCCTGAGGTCACAGGACCGATTCTCGCGGTCACAGTGCCGCAGGTACGCACACGGATTACCCTCGATGTCAGGAGGTGAGCGACGTGGCGTACCTGTTGGCACTCATCGCGGTCGTGGCTGTCGCGGTGCTGTGCTGGAAAGCGTTCGGACCGGAGCAGACGCCCCGAATCGGATTCGGGCGAGACTCCGACAAGCACCGTCGAGTCATCGGACCCGATGACGATCCCGAATTCCTGTGGCGGATCTCCCGCCAGCACCGAGACGGTGATCCGGGCTCGGACCGCTGACCTCACCCCAGCCGATGCAACGCGGCCAGCGCGGCGGCCGTCGTCTCGGGCGCGGCCGCCAATAACGGCAGCCGAACCGCCGCGTTCGGAATCCGCCCCTGCGCGGCCAGGACCGCTTTGACCACCACCGGATTCGGTTCGGCGAAGACGGCCTGGGCCAACCCCGCCAGCCGATTCCCGAGTTCCCGCGCTGCGTCAACTCGCCCGTCCCGCCAGGCCGCGACCAACTCCGCATATGCCGCCGGCGCCGCATTCGCGCAGGTGGCGATGGCACCGCGCGCGCCGAGCGCCAGTAGCGGCGAGGCGTAGAGATCGTCTCCGCACAGCACATCCGTATGGGCGCCGGCTGCGGCCAGCCACGCGATCGTGGTCTCGTCGACAGCGCCGACGGCGTGCTTGAAGCCCGCGATATTGGGCAGCTCCGCCAGTCGGCACAGTGTTTCCACATCCAGGACGCACCCGGTGCGGTGCGGAATGTTGTAGATCAGCAGCGGCACCGGTGACACCGCGCCGAGCCGCCGGAAATGTTCGATCACCCCGCGACGCGAGGGCTTCGTGTAGTACGGGACCACGGTCAGCGCGCCCGCGATGCGCGGATCCAGTGCCGCGAGCGCTCGTTCCGAATCCGTCGTCGAATTCGTCCCGGTACCCACGATCAGCGGGGCGCCCCGGTCCAGGCACACCTCGATACACACCTCGACCACACCGCGCCGTTCCGCGGCGCTCAGCGTGGCCGGCTCACCGGTGGTGCCGAGGGCCACCACCCCGGTCGCCCCCTCGTCGAGAACCTCGTTCGCGAGCTTGGCCACTGCGTCGTAGGCGACGTCCCCCGCCGACGTGAACGGCGTGACCAGGGGGACGAACAGGCCGCTGAATGTCATGGCTCCAGCCTCCTCGATTCGAATCTTCAGGTCTATTTCACATTTCTACACTCGGTCTTAAGCTGAACTTATGCTCGAAATGCGCCGATTGCGGCTGTTGCGGGAATTGGCGCATCGCCACACGATCGCGGCGGTCGCGGCGGCGGTGTCCTATACGCCCTCGGCGGTATCGCAGCAGTTGGCCGTGCTCGAACGGGAGGCCGGCGTCGCACTGCTGGAGCGCAGCGGTCGGCGCGTCGTGCTCACCCCGGCCGCCCAGCGCCTGGTCGAGCACACCGAGGCCGTGCTCGCGATCCTCGAACAGGCCGAGGCCGAATTGGCTTCGGCCGCAGGGCGACTCACCGGCGCCCTACACATAGGCGCCTTCCCGACCGCCGTCCAACGCATCCTCCCCGATGCGCTGGTATCACTGAGCCGCGCCCATCCCGCGCTGGAATTGCACGTCACCGAGCTGGATCCGGCCGACGTCCCGGCCGCGCTCCGGGCGGGCACCCTCGATATCGCGCTGCTCCAGGAATACGACTATGTGCCGGCCCCCGCGGAAGCCGGTCTCGACACCGAACCGTTCCTGGAGGAACCGGTATATCTCGCCGCCCGCTCCGCCGAACCGCTGATCGCCTACCGCGATGCGGCCTGGATCGCCGGCACGCCCGGAACGCTGTGCCACACGATGACCGTGCGAGCCTGCGAGGCAGCCGGTTTCATCCCGCACATCCGCCACCACTCCGACGATTTCGGCACCGTCCTGGCCCTCGTGGCAGCCGGGCAGGGGGTGGCCTTCATCCCGGAGCTCGCCATCCCGAAGGACTCCGAATCACTCACCGGCGCAGTCGAATTGACCGCTCTGCCGATCCGCCGCCGCACCCGCATCGCCTATCGATCCGGCACCCGGGACCACCCGGCGATCGAGGCCGCCCGCACCGCATTGCACGCCACCCTCGGCACCATCCCGCCACGGCCACCGAAGAAGAGCCCTTGACCCTCACACTGTGACAAGGTTTCGAATGGTCGGCGGAGGAGGTGGTTACCCGTGAACACAACCCACCACAGCGAGCCGGATGCTCGCCTCGCCGCGGCATTGGTCGAGCCCGACTCGTCGACTCGGCTGCGCGCCGCCCTCACCGCCGGTACGCAGGCCGCGGCGGGCCTGGTCGACGTGCTCGTGGCCCGTTGCGCGGTCGAGCCCGACTTCTTCGTCCGGGACATGCTGACCTGGGCGCTGTGCCGGTTGCCCGTCGAGATCACGCTGCCGAAGCTGCTGGCCGAAATGGATTCCGAGCGCCCGCAGGCCCGCAGTCAGGCGCTGCACACTCTGTCCAAGATCGGTGACGGGCGTGCTTGGCCCCAGGTCGCGGCGCTGCTGCACGACCGTCACGACGACGTCGCGCTCAGCGCATGGCGCGCCGCCGCCGTCCTGGTACCCCCGGACGCGGAACAGGATCTGGCCGTCGAATTGGCGTGCGAACTCGGCCGCGGCGACCGCACGGTGCAGCTCGGGCTGAGCCGGGCGCTGGCCGGACTCGGGTCGGCCGCCGAAACCGTACTGGCGACCGCCGCCGAGAGCCCGGATCCGCACGTGCGAGCGCACGCCGAGGCGACGGAGCAGCTGCGACGCGATCCCGACAGCGGATTCGCGTTATCGGTCGAGGTGGCCAAGCGGGTCGCCGCCACCGGTCCGGACAGGTGAGACAGGAGACGATGCGATGTTGATCGGTGAGGTCTCGCGCCGTTCCGGCGTCAGCTCCCGGATGTTGCGGCACTACGATCGGCTGGGCCTGGTACGGCCGACGGGCCGCACCTCCAGCGGTTACCGCGAGTACTCCGCCGACGACATCCGTCGTCTGTTCCATGTCGAGAGCCTGCGCACCCTCGGATTGTCGCTGGAGGAGACCAAGCGTGCCCTCGACGAATCGGATTTCGCGCCCAGCGCGCTGGTGCGTGAGCTGATTCGGCACACCCGTGCCCGCATCGCCGCCGAAACCGAGCTGCTCACCCGGCTCGAACGGGTCGAGGCTGCCGCGCCGACGCAGTGGGAGGACGTCCTGGGCATCGTCACCCTGCTGCGCGGTCTGGAATCGGAATCCGGTGCCGAACGGCAGCAGGCGGTGCTCGCCCAGCCCGCGGGCGCGGCGTTGCCGGTCGAGGCGCTCGCCGCCGCGGTACTGGCCGAGGACGATGCGAATGTGGCCGGCGCACTGCGTTGGTCGCTGGCCCGAGCCGGCGACGCGGCTCTCGCCGAACTGTCCGGTGGCCTGGATTCGCCGGACGCCGATATCCGCCGACGGGCGACGCTGGCCATCGCGGCCGTACCGGTTCCGGCCGCGACGACGCTGCTGGCGCGAGCGCTCGCCGATCCCGATGCGACTGTGCGCGATCGCGCCGCCCTGGCCCTGGGCTCCCGGCAGGAGACCACCGCGATTCCGGCGCTGCTGGAAATGATCGTCGCCGGCCGTTCGGATATCGAGGCCGCCGAAACACTGGGCGTGCTGGCGGTGCGCCCGGCGACCGGCGAGCAGATCGTCCGCGGCATCCGGAACCGCTGGGGGCCGCCGACCGACCAACCCGCGCGGCTTCGGCTCACCCAGGCCCTGGCCGAAATCCCCGGCTCGGCAGCCCGCGCGGTACTCGTCGAACTGACCGGTGACGACGACCGCACCATCGCCGCCACCGCGGCTGCCATTCTGCGCCTGCGCGATCGCCACGGTCCCGAGTGAGCTCGCCGCGGTTACCCGCCTCCGCGCTACACCTGGGTGTGCACCAGGATGCGCAGATCGTCGAACAACCAATTTCCCTGTACGCCCGGGAGTTCCGCGAGATACCCCACGATCGTGTCCGCATCCCAGCCGTGCGATTCGTGTAAACCCGCGGCCAGCATGTGCAGATATCGGGCCGACGGCTTGTTCAACCGGGTGTACTCGGGATCCCACGGGGAGCTGAAGGTCAGCACCGGGAAGCCGTCCACATCGTCGACATGCCAGAGCGTTTCGTACCGTCCGTCGCCCAAGCGCAACATGCCCTGCCGGACCACCTCCGCCGGATCGAACTCCGGCACCTCGCCCGGGGCGCGATGCATCTCCTGTGCCATCAGATCGCTGAACTGCTCGACGGTGAGCAGATATCCGCGGGCGGCCGCGCCGAGCGGCCACCGCGGCGGCGGCCGATGCGAGTAGAACGCCACACCACCGCCCGACCACACCGGACTCTCCCAGGCGAAGTAGATACATCCGGGAAGCATCAGCGGCCGATTCCGAGCCGGTGGGGTCGGATCGCGGAACCCCGGATAGATGCGGGGTGTACCCGGCGGGTTTCCGCCCGCCCGGTAGTACCGGAACCGCTTCTCGAACAGGTTGGACCCGTAGGCGGCGTACCAGACGCAATCCGAGTTCACGATGTCTCCATCCGTGCCGGAACAGGTGCGCACATCCACCCGACCCTACGGGAACCGCCGCCGCGCTTCCGCCGTACCGGTTCATCCGAGCCCGCCCACGCGCAGGTCTTCGATGCGCCGCCGCAGATGGTCGAGCAATTTCTCCGGATCGTCGAACTCCGCGGGGTCGATGGGCTCTCCGAATCGGATCGTCACCCGTTCGCGACGGTCGAACACGCGGCCGTCGACTCGATTTCGCCGCATCGGCAGCACCCGATCGGTACCCGTCGTGCCGACCGGAACGATCGGAACCCCCGTCGCCAGAGCCAGTTTCGCGACACCCGGTTTGTACGGCTCGGCCTCACCCGGGCCGACCAACCGGCCTTCCGGATAGATGATCAGCACACCGCCGTAGCGCAGAATCTGTTCGGCCTGCCCCAGCGCCGACTGCCCGGACGCACTGTCGCGCCGCACCACCGGAATATGGCCGAGCCGGCGCACCAGCCAACCGACTACCGGCCACGACCACAATTCGGCCATCGCGAGGGCGATCGCCCTGCGGCGCAACGCGCCCCACAGGAATACCGCATCGAGCATCGAGATGTGATTGCTCGCCACGATCACCGGGCCCGACTTCGGCACCTGCTCGCGGCCCACGACGGTCACGTGGACGATGTTCGACCAGGCCAGCATGCGCAGGATGCGCCGGATCAGATGTGTGGTCAGCCAGGCCCGCTTACCCAGGCCCCTGGGACGCCGATCGGATTGCTCGTTCATCTCCACCCCCGGTTCGTTCGAACGAAGCCGATTGTCGCACGGGCCACCGACAGGTTCGCCGCGCTCGCAACGCCGCCGCGGACACCGATGAATTTCCCCCCGGCATACCGTCTGCACAGGTAGACCGATGCATCGGAAAGGACAGCCATGCCCGCACACCAGGTCGGAAGCCGGGAACAGTGGCGTGCCGCATACGAGCGGCTGCGCGCCGAGGAAAAAGCTCTCACCCGTCGCAGCGACGAGCTGGCGCGGCAACGCCAGGCCTTACCGTGGGTCCCGGTCACCAAGGAGTATCGGTTCGACACCGATGCCGGCGAGAAGACCCTCGCCGAACTGTTCGACGGCCGGTCGCAGCTGATCGTCCGCCACTTCATGCACGGCCCCAAGACGCCGCAGGGGTGCCCCGGCTGCACCTTCGAAACCGATAATCTGGTCGGCGCCGTACCCCATCTCGCCCATCGCGACGTGACCTTCATCCTGGTCTCGCGATCCCCGCTCCCGGCCCTCAACGACTACAAGCGCCGCTTCGGCTGGGACATCGAATGGGTCTCCGCCGGCGACAACGGCTTCAACGACGACTTCTTCGAGGTCATGCGCGTCGACACCCCGAACCGGCCCCCGGGCAACATGCTCGACGTCATGGAATTGATGGCGCTGAGCTGCTTCGCCCTCGACAACGGCACGGTCTACCACACCTATTCCACCTACGACCGCGGCACCGATGCCCTCAACGCCACTTGGCAACTCCTCGATCGCGCCCCCAAGGGCCGCGGCGACAACTTCGACAACTGGCCTCGCAAACGCGACGAATACTGACGCCGAACTTGTCGTGCAGACGCCGCCGAAAATGTGCGAATCCGAAAACCACAGAGGTGTGCACAATTTGATCGCGCCGGGCCGTGCGACCGCCCCCGGGCACCGAATTTCGCGGCCCAGCGCGGTCGCATGACCTCGGAGGTAATGGGCTCACCGAGGCGCGGATGGCAACCTCTCACTCGTGAACGATCCCGCGACCACCCGTACCGTCGTCGAAGACCTCCTGACCCGCATCGCCGCCGGGAACCCGGAAGTCGTTGCGGCCCTTTACGCCCCGACCAGCGAGTGGAAGCTGAACTGGCCGGAGGCCGAACACGGACGCGCCGCGACGCCGTGGATCACCTCCCGCAGCACCCGGGCCGACGTCGCCGAACACTTCCGTGAAATCGCGCGCCATCACATTCCGGAAGAGGTCGCGACAGTGGTGGAGAAGATCCTCGTCGACGGATCGGATGCGGTGGTGCTGGGCGAGATTCGCCAAACCGCCCGCCCGACCCGGCGCCCGTACCGGGCCCGATTCGCCCTCCACCTCACCGTAGAGAACGGAATGATCACCCGCCACCACGTCTACGAGGACAGCCTCGCTGTCGCTCGAGCTTTCGATGAGTGACTGGCGATCCGCCCCCGGATCGACCGTCACGATCTCCGGCCGACAGGTCTCGGACTGCCACCTGAAAGATTCCACCTTTGAGTACTTTCCGGCGGCTCCCTCGGCCTACAGCCGCGCTCCGAGCCAGTTGGCGAACCCCAACAAGCTCTCGGACTGCCGACGCTGAGCAGCGGCGATCCCATACAACGTCTCCCGCACCGACGGATGCAACCGAGTCTGCTGCGGCGCGGCAGCACGAGCCTTGTTGAGCGCCGCCAATGCCCGATCAGGCTTACCGGACATCAACCACGCCCGCGCATTATCCTGCCAATGGTGAGCCACGCGGGTCGGTGGGGCATCCTTCGGCGCGGACAGCTGCGTCCCGTCGATCGCTGCTTCGTTCGGGTCGCCCGCTTCGAGTTCTATTGCATGAGCGTGTATTTCGACATTCAACGGTCCGAACGCCGTCATATAGACATCGGTTTCTCCGGTGCGTTCGGCCAGCTCACGCGCGGCGGCGATATGGTCCGATGCACCTGAATAATTCAGCGTGCGCGCCTCGTTGATGGCACCCGCCAGGTGCGAGTACCCGGTCAGCACCATCCCGGCTTTCGAGTAGCCGGCGGCGGAAATCGTCGAATCGATCAGCTGCGCAGCCACTTCCGACTCGCCATAGTGCGTGAGGGCTCGGGCGCGAGCAAGGACCGACAGGGCCGCGTAGTTGGGATCGTCGGCGAGCGGCGCGTAAGCGTCGGCCAGATCCAGGGCCGGGAGGGCGAGCATCATATGGCCGGTTCGCCGCACCGACCATTCGGCCAGCACATACGCGGAGGTCAGCAACGTGTACGCATGTGACCGGTCGTCACCGGTCAGGTCGCGCACCGCGCCGTGTAGACGACGGATGAGGCCCGGCAGGGTCTCGATCGTTTGCCGTGTGCGGTCGCTCCGGTACAGCCGTTGCGCTGCGGTGAGTTCCGATTCGAGCTCAGCCAGCGAGCCCGGTTCCACGGCCCGCGCGTAGCGGCCCTCGGTCAGCAGCACCGACAGTCCGTTCACCGCGTCCGACAACGGCTTTCCGTCGTCGAAGGGCGCACCGGTCAGCTGTTCGGGGGTGATGTGCAGCGCCCGCGCGACTGCCGAGATGAACCCCGGCGACGCCACCTCGCGCCCCTGCTCGACCGCCTTCACCATCGACAACGAATAATTCGCCCGCGCCGCCAACTGACGCTGCCCCAACCCGGCGATCTTCCGCTCGGACGCAATCCGCTGCCCCACATGCTCGCCCATGACACGAGCGTAGATCGATATACCCAACCTGTCCCCTGTCCCCGAACTGGCCCTTCAGACCTCCACCATGCCGTAGCAGTTGCCCCTGTCCCGCCGAAGTCGCTCCCCGAGCGTTCACCTCCATCGTCGAAACACGCTCCCCGCCCCGCGCTAGCCCTCCAGGCGTGCCCTACACCGATGCACCCGTGCTCTTGTCCCTGCCTGCCCCTGGCCATTCACCCGCGCCGCGAACCTGAAGTACACAGAGAGAGCAGAGGTATCAGCCGACCGCGCTCGCATGGATCGACTCGAGCTAACCGAAGATGTCTGCCGAAGGCGCGGCGTCCCAGTCGACTCAGTGAGGACAGATGCTTAGCGCTGCGCCCCTCCTGTAAGCGTTTGGTCGGCCGGCTCCCTCGGCCTACAGCCGCGCTCCGAGCCAGTTGGCGAACCCCAACAAGCTCTCGGACTGCCGGCGCTGAGCAGCGGCGATCCCATACAACGTCTCCCGCACCGACGGATGCAACCGAGTCTGCTGCGGCGCGGCAGCACGAGCCTTGTTGAGCGCCGCCAATGCCCGATCAGGCTTACCGGACATCAACCACGCCCGCGCATTATCCTGCCAATGGTGAGCCACGCGAGGCGCTGCAACGTCAGTTGGCACATACAGTTCCGCGCCCTCACGAGCCGCCCTGCCCGGATCACCTGCTTCCAACTCGACGGCGCATGCGTGAATTTCGACGTTGCCCGGCCCGAAATCGGTCGTGTACAAGTTGCTTTCGCCGGGCATCGGTCGCGCCAGCTCCCGCGCAGCGGCGATATGGTCCTGTGCCAACTCCAGACGACGCCCCCGCGCGGCGACGATGGCCGCGCGCAGATGACAGTAGCCGCGCAGCACCTTTTCACCCTCGCTCGCACCAGGTACCAGCGCCAGCCCCCGATCCACCAAATCCATTGCCACCTCGGTCGATCCGTGTGACATGAGCAGGCGTGATCGCTTCATCAGGCTGCGAACGGCATAACCCGGATCGTCGGCACCCGATGCAACGGAGTCGAGGCGATCCAGAACCAAGGCAGTCAACGATGCGTATCCGAGGCGGCAACAAGCCCCTTCCGCCGCGATGTACGCCGCGCACAACATCTTGTGCGCCGTCGCACGGTCGGC
Organism: Nocardia veterana NBRC 100344; assembly: GCF_000308855.1. Taxonomy (GTDB): domain Bacteria; phylum Actinomycetota; class Actinomycetes; order Mycobacteriales; family Mycobacteriaceae; genus Nocardia; species Nocardia veterana. The sequence continues at coordinate 65,013 of NZ_BAGM01000123.1, forward strand.
ATCGCTGCGGGCCGCTTCGACCGCCCCGTGTAGACGCCGAATCACGGTGGGCAGCAACTCCAGAGCGCGACGCGTCCGATCGTTGCGCAACGCGGTTTCCACCGCGCTCAACTCTGCACGCAATTCTGCTGCGGGTGCGGGCTCCAGCGGACGCACATAAGCGCCCTCCGCCAATACCGCGCGCAGATCGGGAAGGCCCCGCAGCGGGCCGTCTTCTTCCAGAGTTTCGAGGTAGGGCGTCCCTTGCAACCGAACGGGGTCGATCCCCAACGCCTTCGCCACCGCGGCGATGAACCCCGGCGACGCCACCTCGCGCCCCTGCTCGACCGCCTTCACCATGGACAACGAATAATTCGCCCGCGCCGCCAACTGACGCTGCCCCAACCCGGCGATCTTCCGCTCGGACGCAATCCGCTGCCCCACATGCTCGCCCATGACACGAGCGTAGATCGATATACCCAACCTGTCCCCTGTCCCCGAACTGGCCTTTCAAGCATTGACCTACGCCGTAACACTTGTCCCTTGCCTGCACTGTCCCGCCGAACGTCCACCCGCGCCGAAGCGCAGGTTCCGCTGCGCCTGCGCCCACCGCCGTCGTGCACCCCATCGAATATCCGCCCCCAGCCCCGTGCGCGAGTTCCGCTGACCGTTCACCTGTTCCGAGGCACCTGCACACCGTCCCCGCCCTGACCCTCCAGACGTCCGCCCACCTGAGCCCCGTCCCGCTGTCCCTGCACTCGTCCCCTGGACGTTCACCACATCGAGGCACCGTCCCCCTTCTGCACTAGTCCCCCGCATGTCCCCTACACCCATGCACCTGCTCCTTGTCCGTGCACTGTTCCTCCAGCCATTCAGTAGTCCCCACCTCGCGCACTGGACCGACGTTCACCAGTGCGTTTCACCACCGCAGTCCCGTCGAGCAGCGCCCGGCTCGGCGTCTGGAACTGCCACCGCCCACGCGTCATCCGAGGCGCCTGCTCCTGCCCATGCCCCGGCCGTTCACCCATCGCAGCGGCCGGCTCGTGCACGCCCCGGATGTCCACATACTCCGATGTCGTCGCCCTGTCCCCGCACTGGTCCTCCAGGCGTTCACCCGCGCCGAACCTGAAATACACACAGAGGAGGGGCGTTTCGATGAGAAATCAGCCGACCGCGCTCGCGTGGATCGATCCGGAGATGACCACCAGTCCGGCGTGGGATGCTGCCCAGCTTCGGCGGCTCGCCCGTCGGCTCGGCTACGTACTGCTGTGGCCGACTTCCGTACCCACCGTGCCGCTCATCGATCAGGTACGCACGGCGGATGTCGACGCGATCCTGATGCCGACGCCCGCCCATCTCGATGCGCTCATGCTCGACCGCCTGATGCACCTCGTCGATATCGAAACCGCGCGGCCGCGAATGTCTTTCGCGCGCTGGACCGCGATCGGAGCCGGCGCGTGAACGCTGCCGAACGCGCCATTCTGCTTGCTCTCGCGCCGGGCGGCCTCCTTACCGCCACACAGCTCCAACGCACTGCGGCACTCACCGGGTGGGCTACGCGTAATGCACTGGCACGCTTACACTCTCGTGGGATGATCGTGGTGACACCCGGCGGCCGATGGCAACTCGGGCCGCGCAGCCGGGCGATCCTTCTGAGTTCTCGGTGATCGGGCTGGTGATCGCCGCCGGGCTCCCACTCTCGGTCCTGCTCTGGGCGGTGCTTTGGCCGACGGAGAACGGCAGAAGTCCGGGCTCCGGCGAAGACGAGGCGGGCGAACCTGATTCGTAACCTGATGGGCTACTCTCGCGCCCGCAGCGCCTCTAATATAGAGGCATGATCGAAAGCGCGATCCTCTCCGCTTGGAGGTCCGACACCCCCGCACGGCTGGGCGACAGATTGGCCGAGTCCGCGACGTTCTCCAGTCCGGCCGCCGACTACCAGGGGCGAGCCAATGCGGCACATATGTTGACGCTGGTCGCGACGGTGCTGAAGGACGTCGAGGAAACCGGGCGCTGGTCCGGTACGGACGACCAATTGTTCGCGTTCACCGCCCGAGTGAAGGACCGCGACGTGCAGGGCATCCTGCGAGAGGAATACGACGCGACCGGCGCACTCGACCACGTGACGCTGTTCCTGCGCCCGCACCGCACACTGCGCACCGCGATGGCGATGATGGCCGAGCGCCTGGCAGATTCACCACTCCCGGAACCGGCACACCCGGCGTGACCGCCGAACCCCCTCGTCCCGGCCGCCGAGTCCGCGGCTCCACATCCGGCCGCCCGGTCATGGCCCTCTTCGACCTGGCCGGACGGCGATGGTCGTTGCGTGTCATCTGGGAACTCGACCGTTCCGAGCGTCCACTCACCTTCCGCGAGCTGCGCACGGCCTGCGGTGACATCTCGTCGAGCGTGTTGACCAGACGCCTGCACGAACTCGGCGAAGCGGGCTTGGTCGAACACACCGGCGGCTATGTCCTCACCCCGATCGGGCAACGACTGGTCGCGGCCCTCGAGCCGGTCACGGCCTGGGCCGAGGACTGGGACCGCGCGACTCGACGCTGATCGCCGCCGCGCGGAGCCTCAGTTGAGTCCCGCGTACGAGTGCAACCCGCTCACGACGATGTTGATGATGAACAGGTTGAACAGCATCGCCACGAAGCCCGCGACGTTGATCCACGCCGCTTTGGTTTCGCGCCAGCCGGAGGTGGCGCGGGCATGCAGGTACGCGGCGTAGATGACCCAGGCGATGAAGGAAACGGTTTCCTTCGGGTCCCAGCCCCAGAAGCGGCCCCACGCGCTTTCGGCCCAGATGGCGCCGAGGATGATGCCGGTGCCGAAGAGCGGGAAGGCGACCACGGTGGTGCGGTAGGCGAGCCGGTCCAGCGTGCGGGCGTCGGGCAGGCGGCGGGCCAGAGCGCCGATCGGATTGGCCGCCTCCTGTCCCTCCGGCTGGTTCATGCGCAACAGGAACAGCAGGCTGGCGACACCGGAGAGCATGAAAATGCCGCTGCCGATGCTGACGATCGTGACGTGGATGGGCAGCCAGTACGACTTCAGCGCGGGCACCACGGGCGCGGCGTCGGCGTAGAGCACCTGGCCGGCCAGGAACATCAGGATCAGCACGGGCACCAGCAGGAACACCCACATCGAGCGGTAGCGCCGTTCGTGAATGAACACCAGACCGGTGACCATCGCGGCGGCCGTCGCCATGGTGATGAACTCGTACATGTTGCCGAGCGGGAAGCGGTGGGTCGCGAAGCCGCGCAACACGATCGAGGCCAGATGCAGGCCGATCGCGACGAACACCACGGCGAAGGCCATATTGCCGAAACGTTCGGGCAGCGACCGCTTCGCGGCGGGTTCGAGTTTGCCGGGAGCGGGACGATCCGCGCTCACACCACCGCTGGCGCCCACCCCGACCAGTTCGCGTTCGCGTTCCGCGGCGCTGGTCACCTTCTTCTTGGCCGAGGCGTACTGCACGATCAGCATCGCGAGCACCAGCAGGTACACGACGAATGCCGTTTTGAAGGCGAGATTGCTGTAACCGGCGAGTGTCTCGTCGATCGGCATGTTCACTCTCCCGTGCTCTCGGTCCGGGCGACCGGGCGCTGATTTGTGGGGCTGCCGGTGGCCGAGCGGTCGGAGCCCGAGAGATCCGCGCGCAGCAGCCGCGTCCGCAAGCGGTCGAACTCGCCGCCCCAACCCGCCTGGTCGGTGCGGGCCAGCCCACCCATTTCTACTACAGTACGTCGTTCACCGGAACCGCCCTCGTCCGGGCCTTCCGGATAGGCGCGCAACCAGATCCGCCGCCGCTTCACCACCAGCGACACCAGCAGACCGGCCATCATCGTCACCGCGCACACCAGCACCCACCCCTGGGCCGGGTCGTGTGACACCTGCAGATTCGCGTACTGCTTCGCGCCGTCGAAGGTGACCTTGGTGCCGTCCGACAGCGTGGCCGTCTCACCCGGGCGCAGATTCACCCGCTGCTGTTTCACCAGCCGGCCCTGTTTGATCATCTCCGGATCGAGCGAGAACAGCGACTGCGCGCGACCGGTATCGAGCCCGGTTTCACCGCGGTAGATGTCGACGGCGACCGCCGGGTCGGTCAGGGCCGGATACGACGAGGTCAGCAGGCTGCCGTGCATCAGCGCGGTGGGTGCGAACAGACCCTCGATCGCGATCTGGTTCTTGCGCCGCTCGTCCTCGCTGCGATACATGCCGCCCGGCGGGTCGAATCGCATCACGCCGCTGGACAGGAAGGTGGCGCCGTCGTCGGGACGCCACTGGATGGTCTCGGTCCGCTGCTGTCCGTTCGGGTAGGTGACGGTGAAGGTCGGCGCGTACCCGTGCCCCTGCAGGTACACGCGGTCCCCGGCGGCGCGCAGCGGATGGTTGACCTGGATGGTGGTGTCGCGCCACGTGTCGGTCGCCAGATCCTTGCCGGTCTGATACGAGATGTTCGCGGTGAACATCTCGGCCTGACCGTTGGGCAGGTAGTCGGCGTTGAAGTCCTTGACCCGCACGCACACCGGGGTCAGCCCGGTGCCGTCGTTGACCCGGCCGGCCTTGAACGAATCGAAGACCGCGGGCGAGGTGGTGCAGAATCCGGGACCACCGTCGGCGACGACGATCACATTGCCCTCGTACCCGAACAGCTTGCCCGCGGCCACGGCGACCAGCAGGCCGACCAGTGCCAGATGGAAGACGAGGTTGCCGAGTTCGCGCAGATAGCCCTTTTCGGCCGAGAGCGTCACCTCGCCGGGCCGCCCGTTGCGTACCTGCGATTCGTCGCGGACGATGGTGCGCCAGCCGCGCAACTCCCGGCGCGCCTGTTCGATCGTGTCGGCGGGTGTCGCGGCGGTCGTGGTCGACCCGTGGTGCGGCAGCCGAGACAGATTGCGCGGCACCATGACCGGCGGTGTGCGCAGCGCCTTGTAGTGGTCGAATACCCGCGGCACGATGCAGCCGACGAGCGAGACGAACAGCAACGCGTAGATCGCGGTGAACCAGAAGCTGGAGAACACGTCGAACAGCTGCAACCGGTCCATCCACGGACCGAGGGTGCCGCGATCGGCGATGTACTTGTCGACCTTCTGCGGATTGAGACTGCGTTGCGGCAGCAGGGCGCCCGGGATCGCGGCCAGCGCCAGCAGGAACAGCAGCATCAGCGCGGTGCGCATACTGGTCAGTCCGCGCCACGCGTTGCGCAGCAGCGCCAGCACGCGGCGAGGCAACGATTGGCGCGGCGGCTGCGCGGCGGCGGACGGGGGCGTGATGGTGGCAGTCATGGGGCTCAGATCGGCAGGGTTACCTGGGAGACGAAGACATTGCGAATCCATCCGACGAACTGATCCCACATCCCGGTGACCAGCGCGATTCCGACGACGACGAGCAATATGCCGCCGATGATCTGGATGGTGCGCGAATTGCGGCGCAGCCAGCCGACTCCGCGCAGAGCGGTGGCCGACCCGAAGGCGAGAACAACGAACGGCAGTCCCAGCCCGAGGCAGTAGGCCACGATGAGGACCACGCCGCGCGCCGCGGTCGCGCCTTCCGTACCGGCCGATACCGCCATCACCCCGGACAGTGTCGGCCCGAGGCACGGGGTCCAGCCCAGCGCGAAGACCGCTCCCAGCAGCGGCGCGCCGATGATGCCGGTGAGCTGACGCGGATGCATTCTGGTGTCGCGCTGCAGCATCGGCACCAGGCCGAGGAAGACCAGACCCATCACGATCGTCACCACTCCGCCGATGCGTTGCAGCAGTTCGCGATTGACGTTCAGGGTCTGGATCACCCCGAACACGGTCGCCGAGGCGAGTACGAAGACGACGGTGAATCCCGCGACGAACAGCCCGGCGGCACCGGCGACCCGCATCCGGCCGGCTCGCAGGGCCACCGCGGCACCCTTGTCCTGGGCCTCGCCGACGGTCACCGGCGGCGCTTCGGCGCCGACCAGCCCGGCCAGATACGACAGGTAGCCCGGTACCAGCGGCACCACGCAGGGCGAGGCGAACGAGACCAGACCGGCGAGCAGACACGCACCGAGCGCGAGCAGCAGCGGTCCGGTGGCCGCGGTCTGCTGGAAGGAATCACCCACCGACGCCAAGGCCGGCCCGGCCGGAGATGCGAACGCCGTCACTGCCGGTCCTCCGCCGCGATCCGGTTCACCACCGGCTGCAGATCCTCGGCCAGCAGGGACCGCAGGAAGACCGCGGCGACCCGGTGCTGCCGATCGAGCACCAGCGTGGTGGGGATGACGCTGGTCGGAAATTTGCCGCCGAGCGCGAGCAGGCTGCGCATCTCGGGGTCGTAGATGGACGGATATCCGACGTGGTTGTCGGTGACGAAGTCACGAGCCTTGTCCTGTTGCGGATCGCGCACATTGATCCCCAGGAAGGCGACGCCCTGATCCTTCGACCGGTCGTAGACCTGTTCCAGCGCGGGCGCCTCGGCGCGGCACGGCCCGCACCACTGCCCCCACAGGTTCACGACGACGACCTGGTTCGGGAAATCGGATACCGACAGCGGTTTCCCGGTCATGAGGTTCGGACCGGAGAGATTGCCGATGGTGCCGCGGGCGGCGGGCGGATCGTAGAAGATGTCGGTCTTCCCGCCGGGTGAGACGAAGTCGAAGGTGCCGCCCTGGGCGACCGCGTCCTTTCCCGAGGAACAGCCGGCCAGCGCGGCGACGACCGCCACGCAGGCCAGCAGCATCGGCAGCAGACGCCGGACCGCCCCGTTCACGCCCCGGTCACCCTGGGGTCCGAACCACCGGAGGGCTCGGAATAGACGATGTCGATCAACGTATCGCCTTGGTAGACAAGCGAAGTCAACGACGCGAGCGAACACTGCCGCTGCCGCGGATCGTGCCACAGCCGCTTGCCCTCGAGGAACCGGCGCAGCGTCCACACCGGCAGCTGATGCGAGACCACGACCGCTTCGTGCCCCGCCGCCTCGACTCGCGCCTTGTTGACCGCGGCGAGCATGCGGTGGGCGATCTGCAGATACGGCTCACCCCACGACGGGGTGAACGGATCGCGCAGCTTCCACCAGTGCCGGGGCTTGCGCAGCGCACCGTCGCCGACGGAGACCCGCAGGCCTTCGAAGGTGTTGCCCGCCTCGATCAGGTTGTCGTCGGTCCGCACGGTCAGTCCGTGCCGGGCGGCGATCGGCGCCGCGGTTTCCTGTGCGCGCTGCAACGGCGAGGCGACCACCAGGGTGATGTCGTGGTCGGCGAGCGTGCGCGCCACCGTCGCCGCCTGCGCGCGACCGGTCACCGACAGGCTGAACCCCGGCAGCCGACCGTAGAGAATGCCCTTGGGATTGTGCACCTCACCGTGGCGCATGACGTGCACGATCGTTTCGGTGTCCGATGCGACATCGCCCGGTAGCGAGGGCACCGCGCCGGCGTCCGCACCGGTCCCGGCGGCCGGAACGGGTTCCTCGGGCGATGCGGATGCTGTTGTGGCAGTGACGGATTCGAGCTGATTCGGGTCGCTCACGCGCGGGATCCTTCGGGTGTGGCGGCCGCGGCTGCCGCGGCGGCGGCGGGCAGAGCTGCGGCGATTCGGTCGAATGCATCCTCGTCGAGAGCGGCGGAGACGAACCACACCTCGAACGGGCTCGGCGGTCCGTAGACCCCACGCTCGAGCAGCGCGTGGAAGAAGGCCGGAAAACGCCAGGTGGCGCTTGCCTTGGCACTTGCGTAGTCGGTGACCGGGTCCTCGGCGAAGAACACGCTCACCATATTGCCCGCGAATTGCACGGTGTGAGCGACGCCGGCCGTGGTCAGGGCCTCGGTGATCAGCGCGCCGAGGCGTTCGGCATTGCGATCGAGAGCGGCGTACACCTCGGCGTCGGCGGCGCGCAGCGTAGCCAGCCCGGCGGCCACGGCCACCGGGTTACCGGAGAGGGTGCCCGCCTGATACACCGGCCCGATCGGGGCGAGATGATTCATCACCTCGGCACGGCCGCCGAAGGCCGCGGCGGGGAGCCCACCGCTCATGACCTTGCCGAAGGTGAACAGGTCGGCATCGACCGGATCGACGCCGTACCACCCGGCGGCGCTCACACGGAAGCCGGTCATCACCTCGTCCATGATCAGCAGGGCGCCGTCGTCCGCGGTCAGCCGGCGCAGCCCGGCGTTGAATCCCGGCAGCGGTGCGACCGCGCCCATGTTTCCGGCCGCCGCCTCGGTGATCACAGCGGCGATCCGACCCGGATATTCGGCGAAGGCGGTGGCCACCGCCTCGAGGTCGTTGTACGGCAGCACGATGGTGTCCGCGGCCTGGGCACCGGTCACGCCCGGTGAGGTGGGCAGGCCCAGCGTGGCGACTCCGGATCCGGCGTCGGCGAGCAGCGCGTCGACGTGGCCGTGGTAGCAGCCGGCGAACTTGATGATCTTGCTGCGCCCGGTGAAGCCGCGGGCCAGCCGGACCGCGCTCATGGTGGCCTCCGTGCCGGAGTTGACCAGACGCACCCGCTGCACCGGATCGACCCGCGCGGCGATCGCCTCCGCCAGTTCGATCTCGGCCTCGGTCGGCGCACCGAACGACAGCCCACCGGTGGCGGTGCGCTGCACCGCGTCCACCACGGCCGGGTGGGCGTGGCCGAGGATCATCGGGCCCCAGGAACAGACCAGATCCACATAGTCGTTGCCGTCGGCATCGGTGAGGGTGCACCCGCGAGCGGAGGCGATGAATCGCGGGGTGCCGCCCACCGAATCGAAGGCCCGCACCGGCGAGTTCACACCGCCGGGAATGGTCGCGGCGGCGCGTTCGAAGAGTCGGGCGGAGACCGGCACGTTTACCTGGGTCGCGCGCGGAGAAGAACTCACGACACCCAGTGTCGCAGCCCCCGTCGCAGTGGTCGACGACAGGGTGTAGTGGGGTGAGCCAACCCACAAACCGGAACCGTGCATTGTACTCCCCTTCCTTCGGTCAGTCGTTTGCCGAGAGTTGCCTCACAGTCGCCCGAGAGCGGTGAAATCGGAACACGCCGCGCACATTTCCTACACAAACGGTCACGGCGGAATAGCTCATGCGTAACCTCGAACCCACAGTCACGCTCACAGCCGGGAGGGTTCATGCGTAAAGCACTATTCGGGGCAGCCCTGTTGACGACCCTCGCCGGAACCATCGCGGCCGCTGCGCAGGCGACGGCCGCGACGCCGGTGGTGCAGCCGGACCAGGGCCGGGCCGGGCTCATCCTCACCCACGACGAGACCGGCGCCCTCGCCGACGGCCCCATCCCGGCCCTGGTCACCATGGTCGTGCCGCCGAATCGAATCGGCGCCGGCCTCAAACCGGACACGCAGCTCTACCACGACGAGAACGGCGCCGTGCACGCCTCGCTGCGGCAGGTCATCCAGGAAGCGGCCGACCACCCGGACGGTCACGTCGTCGTGATGGCGAACGTGCCGGGCTCACACGGGACCCGGCTGCTGGACGTCTTCCAGCAGTGGCACTGAGCCACCGGCTACGACAGCGGCAGGCCCAGGCAGAACATCGCGAACCCGGTCGACAGCAGACAGTTCAGCGGATTCGGGACGAGGTCCAGTAGCGACACCGCGGCGGCAGGCCCTGCCGGCGAGGCCGTGGAATTCGGGGCCGGCGCCGAGGGCTGAGCCGACACCGCGGCCGGGGCCGAGATCGGCGCCCGGGCCGAAACTACCGTCGGAGTGACTGCGGAAACCGTTGCACCGGAAGGTATTTCCCCGGCATCAGCCGGCGCGGTCGCGGCGAGGCCGATCGCTCCGGCCGCCAGCGCGGTGACCACGGTGGTGCGGACTGTCTGTGTGCGCGTCATGAGGTCCATTCTCCGGTCGGCCGCGCGACATTCAATCGATCGGCGACGACGCGCCGGTGCAACGGGTGCGTCCATCCGAACGGGGTGCGTCGGGATCAGAAACGCGATCAGCGCGCCCGAGCGGTGCAGCGCATCACCAGATCGATCGCGGCGAGCCCGGCGGCCGCGACCAGCACCGCGGCCAACGCCAGCCAGGGACCGACGTAGCGAGTCGATTCGAACGCCGGCTGTTCCCCGGCCGCCGCGAACCAGGTTCGCTGCACCCCGTGCCGCCATGTCGGCACCGCCGCCACGGCGCACACCACCACCAGCACGAGATCGAGCAGGACCCACATGCGGCGCATCACGCCACGTCCTCCTTGCGGTCGGTGGTCGCGTCGTCGGTACGGACCTCGTCGGGGGAAGACTGTACGTCCACGGAGCGGGCCGCTTCGGTATTCGGCGCATCACCGGTGTCGCCCGATTCCGCCGCGCGGGCCCGGCGTTCGAGTTCGGCGCCCAACCGGGCGCGCAGTTCCCGGTGGTCACGCGCCCAGGCCTGCACCATGGCGCCGTCGCGCAATTTCAGGCCGATACCGGTGCGCCGGCGCGGCACGCCCGTCAGTTCCCCCAGCGCGCGGGCCGACTGCCACGGATCGTCGTCCCAGGATTCCTCGTCGTGTTCGGGGAAGATACGGGCGATCGACTCCAGCGGCAGCGTCTCGGTGCCCTGCCGCAGGGCGGACCCGGTGAGCTCCACGCTGACGTGCCGTTTACCTGCGACGACCTGTAGTGCCACGAAACCGGCGAGCAGGACCGCGCAGAAGGCCAGTCCGAACCAGTGCACCGGCCCGCGTCGCAGTACGAGCTCCAGGACCAGGACCAGCAGGCACAGCAACGGGCCGTAGGCGACCGTCCGCCAGCGTGCGCCGGGCTCGCTGAACAGCACGGTATCGGGCCCGGCCGCAGTGGTCGACGGGGCGTCGTTCACGCAAGACCTCCGAATACGACGCGCGTGCTGATCCTCGCGAACAGCCGAGCGAAGGGTGGCGGCGAGGTCAGCCGACCTTCCCCGGGAGCAACAGGACGACGAGGGTGAGCAGTGCGAAGAGCAGCAACAGCCCCATCACCAGAACATCGCGCCGAATGCTTTGCCGCTGTTGAATCACCACGCGCATCGATGTCTCCGATCCACCGAAGCCATCCGTGCGGCGCTGTCATCGGGGCATCCGATCGATGCGACGACCGATCGAAAAGGCCGATCCGAAGAACAACGCACAACCACTGACTTTCAGTTCCCGAGCTCTCTGTGACAACCCTCACGATACATCCCGGCCGGCACGTGACAAATTCGGCATGACGTCTCAGCGGCCGACGGCACCGAAGTAGGCGGCCGATTCCGTTCTGTGGCAGAGGAATACGGCCCCGCAGGCCAGTACGGCCTGCAAGATCGTCGCGGCTCCGATCGCGACCGTCATACCACCGGAAACGGTGCCCAGTCCGAACATCGATCCGACGGCACCGAGCACCAGCACGACGGTCGCCACATCGGCAACAGTGCGTGCCCAGAGGCGGCCACGCCCGAGTTGGTGCGTCATCGCCACCGCGCCGACGACGATGCCCAGTCCGTAGGTCAGGATCAACACCTCGAGGATCGAGACGACCAGCTCCATCTGGGCCACGCTGAATTCGGGTCGTTCACCGTGCAGCTGGTCGTAGAAGTCCTGGGCGACCCGATGGCGGTTACCGAGACCGTCCACCGCGCCGAGAATCAGGCGTAACACGCCGAGCGCGATCACCGCCCACCACAACTGGCAGGCTGTGCGCACATCTTCGGGTCTCGATCGGGTGCCGGACGCGGGCGGGAGCAGAGCCGGGTTCACGACAGCCAGTGCGCGGCCTCGGTGGCCCAGTACGTGAGCACGACATCCGCGCCGGCGCGGCGGATGCCGAGCAGCGATTCCAGGATGGCGCCGCGCCGATCGATCCAGCCCCGCTCGGCGGCCGCGGTGATCATCGCGTACTCGCCGGATATCTGATAGGCGGCGACCGGGACCGGCGAATGATCGGCGACCTCGCGCAGTATGTCGAGATACGACATGGCCGGCTTGACCATCACGATATCGGCGCCTTCGGCCAGATCGAGGTCCAGTTCACGCAGCGATTCGCGACGATTGGCCGGATCCTGCTGATACGTGCGCCGGTCGCCCTGCAGCGAGGAGCCGACCGCCTCGCGGAACGGGCCGTAGAAGGCGGAGGCGTATTTGGCGGCATAGGCGAGGATGCCGGTATCGGTGTAGCCGGCCGCGTCCAGACCGGCCCGGATGGCGCCGACCTGGCCGTCCATCATGCCGCTGGTTCCCAGTAGCTCGGCGCCGGCCTCGGCCTGGGCCAACGCCATTTCGACGTAGCGTTCCAGGGTGGCGTCGTTGTCGACCGCGCCGTCGGCGGCCAGCACACCGCAGTGGCCGTGGTCGGTGAATTCGTCGAGGCAGGTGTCGGCCATGACGACGGTGTCGCCACCGACCTCCTCGGCGAGGGCGCGCAGCCCACGGTTGAGAATCCCGTCGGGGGCGCAGGCCTGGGTGCCTTGCGGGTCCTTGTCCTCGGGCCGCGGGACGCCGAACAGCATCAGGCCGCCGACCCCCGCAGCGACCGCCTCGGCGGCGGCCTTGCGCAGCGAATCCATCGAATGCTGCTGCACGCCCGGCATCGAGCTGATCTCACGGGGTTCGGACAGTCCGTCGGCGACGAACATCGGCAGGACCAATTGCCTTGGTTCCAGGGTGGTTTCGGCGACGAGGCGACGCATCGCGGGGGTACGACGCAACCGCCGCGGGCGGTCGATTCCGGTCATATTCGCACCCTACGCCCCGGGCCGGAGCAGGTCACCGGCACCTCCGCACCGTGCAACCCGGATCACAGCCGGAACCGAAAGTCCTTGCGCGGCCATCGTTTCTGTCGGTGCCCTCCGGTAGAATCGAAGATGTGTTCGAGGGGATCGCCGACATTCGAACCGGCTCGGCGGTACGCCACTGCCCATCGCGTACCACCGAGAGATCGGCGGCGGGACGGACGCCCACATCCGTCCCGCCGCGGATCGTCGCCTGTTTCGCGGTGTCGACCGATTCCCGATCCGAGGGGAGGATCTCTTGTCCACCACGCCCACGACCATCGATCGGCCCTACGTTCCGCTGGTGAAGCGCCCGCTACCCGCCGGTCGGCCACGGTCCTGGTACGTCATGCACAATCGCCGACTGAAGGCCATGCGGCTGGCGATCGCCCTGCTCGACAGCGGCGTATACCGCGCCAATCTGGCCGACAACCACACCATCCGCCGCACCGCGGACGCCGTCGGCATCCGCCCGCCCTCCGACAAGACGTGCCGCCTCGTCCGCGATCTCATGCGCGTGCGCCGGGTGTGAGCGGCTCAGCGGCTGCGGCGGCTCTTCTTGCGCGGCGGGGGCAGCAAGCCCTCGGCGCGCAGGTGCGCGGCGTGTTCGGCCAGGGCGTCCACCAGCGGGCCGACCTGGGCCACCTCGGGCTGCACGTCGACGCGCAGACCGAATTCGATTGCGGTTTCGGCAGTTTTCGGGCCGATACACGCAACGATGGTGCGCGCGTGCGGCTTTCCGGCGATACCGACCAGGTTCCGCACCGTGGACGACGAGGTGAACAGCACGGCGTCGAAACCGCCGGTCTTGATCATCTCGCGGGTTTCGGCCGGCGGCGGCGAGGCCCGCACGGTGCGGTACGCGGTCACATCGTCGATTTCCCAGCCCCGGTCGCGCAGACCTTCGGCGAGGGTTTCGGTGGCGATATCGGCCCGGGGCAACAGCACTCGGTTGACCGGGTCGAAAACGTCGTCGTAGGGCGGGAAGTCGGCCAGCAGGCCCTCCGAGGACTGCTCACCACTGGGCACCAGTTCGGGGTTGATACCGAACGAGCGCACCTTGTCGGCCGTGGCCTCGCCCACGCAGGCGATCTTCACGCCGGAGAAAGCCCGTGCGTCCAAACCGAATTCGCCGAACTTCTCCCACACAGCGCGCACCGCGTTGGTGGAGGTGAACACCACCCACTGGTAGCGACCGTCCACCAGTCCCTTGACCGCACGCTCCATCTGAGCGGGGCTGCGCGGCGGCTCGACCGCGATGGTCGGGACCTCCATCGGGATGGCGCCGTGCATGACGAGCTTCTCGCTCATCTCACCGGCCTGCTCCTTGGTGCGCGGCACCAGCACGGTCCAGCCGTACAGCGCCCGCGACTCCCACCACGACATCTTCGAACGCTTCTCGACCTCCTTGCCGACCGTGACCACGAGCGGTCCGACCAGTTCGGAGGCGGCCGAGTTCAGCGTGGCCAGCGTGGCCTCGATGGTGCGCTGCTGGCGGGTGGTCCCGCGCACGGTGACCGCGACCGGGGTCTGCGGGGCGAGGCCGTGCTCGACCAGCGCGCTCGCGGTCTCGGCCAGGTGGCCGGAGGTCGCGTGCAGCACCAGCGGGCCGGGCGCCGCGGCGACCGAGGCCCAATCGACCTCACCACGCACGTCGACCTCGGTGTGCGAGGAACCGAGCGCGATACCGGCGTAGGCGGGCACCGTGGTGGCCGACGGCAGTCCGGGCAGTACCTCGAAACTCATATGCGAGCGAGTGACGGCGTTGACCTCCGCGATCACGGCGTCGGTGGTCATCGGGTCACCGGAGACCAGGCGGACCACGTCCTGTCCGGCGCGGGCCTCGTGCACCAGCGTCTTGGCGACCTCGGCGGGTTCACCCAGCGCCGGGCGCACATCGACCAGCGATTCGCCCTCGGGCCCCGGCTCGACGGCGGTGCCGATCATCGCCAGCACGCCCTTGTCGACATCCGGATCGGTGAACGCCAACCGGGCCCGTCCCAGCACCTCGCGGGCTCGGACCGTGAGCAGCGCCGGGTCGCCCGGACCCGACCCGACGAACAGAATCCGACCGGGATGTTTCTTGGTGGCTCGGCTGCGCTCGCTCATGGCTTGTTCTCCATCGGGCTGGAATTGGTGAAGTCGGACGCCAACAGGTCGCGCGCCCCCAGCTCCAGGAGCTCGCGCGCCAGATCGCGGCCCAGTCGCTCGGCATCCGCGAGCGAACCGACCGCAGAGGCCCGGATGACATCCGAGCCGTCGATTGCCGCCGCACCCGCGCGCAGCGACAGTTCCTCCACCACACGGCCCTCGTCGTCGAGCGATTCGACGACCTCGGCCAGCGCACCGATGGGTGCCGTGCAGCCGGCCTCGAGTTCGGCCAGTAGCGCACGTTCGGCGACGACCGTGGCACGGCTGGCCGGATCGTCGAGGGTGGACAGGATGGTGACGAGATCGCTTTCCTCGCTGCGGCATTCCACCGCGAGTGCGCCCTGGGCCGGGGCGGGCAGTACCTGCACCGGTTCCAGGGCCTCGGTGACCGAGCCGAGCCGGTCGATGCGGGACAGCCCGGCCCGCGCGACCACTACGGCGTCGAGTTCACCCTCGGCGACCTTGCGAAGTCTGGTGTCGAGATTGCCGCGCAACGGCAGGATCTCGAGTCCGAGCCCGAGGGCCCGCAATTGGGCGGCCCGCCGGGGCGCGGAGGTGCCGATCCGGGATCCGGGCGGCAATTCGCCCAGGACCAGCCCGTCGCGGGCGACCAGGGCGTCGCGCGGATCCTCGCGCGGCGGAATCGCGGCGATGGTGAAGCGCGGATCCGGCGCGGTCGGCAGGTCCTTGTATGAGTGCACCGCGATATCGACGGTGCCGGCGGCCAGTTCCTCGCGCAGGGCGGCGGTGAAGACCCCGACGCCGATCTTCTCGATCGGGTCCGAGGATTGGTCGCCCGCGGTTTTCACGATCACCAATTCGGCATGTTGTCCGGTGGCGATCAGGGCGTCGCGCACCGTGCCGGCCTGCGTGAGTGCCAGCACGCTGCCGCGGGTACCGATCCGCCACGGCGCATCGGGGGTGCCACGTCGTGTCATGGTGTGCTCCTGCCTCGCCGCGGCAGCGGCATCCGCCGCACCGGCCGCGGGAGTACTCGCCGCCCCGACCGCGGTGGCGGTATCCACTGCTGCGGCGTCCTCGGTGGCGTTACCGAAAACGGTGGCGGTATCAGCGGTCACTTCGGATGCCCCTGTTCGTCTCCGAGATGGCTCGGTGTGAAATCGTCGGCCAATTCACCACCGAGGGTGGCGATTTCCATCGGTGCCGCAACCGCTTGTGCCGCACCGGGTTTCAATTCGAACAATTCGCGCAATGCCTCGGCATAGCTGCCCCCGCCGGGCACCGAGGCCAACTGTTTGACCCGGACCGTGGGCGCGTGCAGCAGTTTGTCGACCACCCGCCGCACGGTGCGGGCGACTTCTTCTCGTTGCGGATCGTCCAGATCCGGCAGCTTCGATTCCAGTCGCATCAGTTCTGCCTCGACCACCTCGGCCGCGCGCTGCCGCAGCGCCGCGACCGTCGGCGTCACCTCGGCCATCCGCTGGCCCGACAGGTACTTGGCGAGCTCCTCGGCGACCAGGGCCCGCGCGGCGCTGGTGTCGTCGGCGGCCGCACCGGCCGCCGGATCGCGCTGCAACGTCTCCATATCGATCACCGTGACGTCGGGCAACCCCGCGACCGCGGGATCCACATCGCGCGGCAGGCCCAGATCGCAGATCACCATCTGATGTCCGGCGCGGGACGCGTTCAGCGCGCGGTGCGCGTCGGCGAGACTCACGACCGATCCGACCGCGCCGGTGCTGGTGATCACGATGTCGGCATCGGCCATCGCGGTGACGAGATTGGACAGCTCCATCGCGGTGGCGGGTGCGCCGTGCATCGTGGTCGCGGTGTGCGCCAGCCGCTGGGCCCGCTCCAGGGTCCGGTTGACCACCACGATCCGGCCGATTCCGGCCCGCGCCAGATGCGCCACCGACAACCCGCCCATCGCGCCCGCACCGACCACCACCGCGGTGCGACCGGCCAGATCGCCGAGGATCGTCGCGGCCCGGTCCAGCGCCACCGACACCACCGAGGCGCCCGCCCGGTCGATGCCGGTCTCCGAATGCACCCGCTTGCCGACCCGCAGCGCGTGCTGGGCCAATTCGTGCAGAGTGCGCCCGGCGGCCTGCTGGGCATCCGCGGCGGCGTAGGCCGAACGGATCTGGCTGAGCACCTGCTGCTCGCCGACGACCATCGAATCGAGGCCGCTGGCGACCGCGAACAGGTGTTCCGCGGCGGCCTCGGAATAGCGCACATAGGCGTGCTTGGTCAGCTCCGGCAGCGGCAGATCGGCGTGCTTGGCCAGCAGATCGCCGACCTCGGCCAGGCCGCCGTGGAAGGCGTCGACCACGGCGTAGATCTCGACCCGATTGCAGGTGGAGACGATCATCGCCTCGGAGATGTGCTGCGAGGCCAGCATGCGGTCGGTGAGCTTCGGGCGGTCCTCCTCGGTGACCGCCACCTTCTCCAGCACCGCAACCGGGGCGCTGCGATGCGAAATTCCGACGAGAAGCACACTCATGGTGCGACCACCGATCCCTTGCTGGTTGGCTCCGTTGCCGAATGCGAGGTTGTCTTGTGCGGTGCCGGCTGATGGGCCGCGTGTCCGGCCACCCGGCGGCCGATCGGGGTGGAGACCGCGTGCACGGTCTCTCCCGCGGCCACCCGTTCGGTGGCATCGAGTTCGGCGGCCTCGAGTTCGGCGCTGCGCGCGCGCTCGAACGACAGCATCTGCAATTCGACCGCGAGATCGACCCGCCGCACCTCGACCGATGCGGGTACGTCGAGAGTTACCGGGGAGAAGCTCAGGATGCACTGCAGCCCGGCGGCGACGAGCTCGTCGCAGACGGCCTGGGCGGCGGCATCGGGCACGGTCACCACGGCGATCGTCGGGGCCAGTTCGGCGACCGCGGCGCGCAGTTCGGCGGTGCCCCGGACCCGCAGTCCGCTCACCGAGCTGCCGATCACCGCCGGGTCGTTGTCGAAGATGCCGACCATGGTGAATCCGCGCCGGGAGAATCCGCCGTAACCCGCGAGCGCCCGGCCCAGATTTCCGGCGCCGACCAGGATCACCCGGTGGCCTTCGGAGAGGCCGAGCACATCCTCGATGCGGGCACGCAATTTCGCGACGTCGTATCCGACACCGCGAACACCGTTGGGGCCGAGGAAGGACAGATCCTTGCGAAGCTTGGCCGAACCGACACCCGCCGCGACAGCCAGTTCTTCACTCGATACGATGAGCACACCTTCGTCGGCCAGGACGGCGAGTACCCGGAGGTAGGTGGCCAGGCGGGTCACCGTAGCCTGCGGGATGTCCTTGTTGAGGGATTTGCCGGAAACGCTGTTCAGAGCTCTGCCGGAGACGCCACCGGGCGTCTCATGCTGCTCTGTCACGTCGTTCGGCTCCTCGTCCGGCCGGGGTAGTGTCCGGGGTTTCGCTTGTCCACCGCCGACACCGGGGGCGGGCATCGGTATCGGATCAGTATTGGTACACGGGGTGCGGGTGCGTCTGCGCCTGAAGCAAGCGGGTCGCGTGTCACCACCGTAACTGCTTGTGAAGCCATGCACAAAGTCGGTGAATTCAGTCACTCTTCGCTAGTCGGCTCCACGAATGGCTGCTCACATTCAACCGCCCGACGGCACCGGCTTCGAGGCAACGCGCCGACCGGCGATTTCGGACAGCGGTATCCGGCATCGCGTGATGAACAACACGGGCACCGCCCGGTGGCCGCACGAAATGGGAGCAGTGTCGGGGGTGTGGCATTTAATGGCGACATGAGTGCCACACATTCGGTGACTTTGCTGACCCGCGCCGGCTGCGGCATGTGCACGGTCGCGCTGACCCAGTTGCGGGAGATCTGCGCCGACTTCGGTCTGGAGCCGGCGACCGTCGACGTCGACGAGGCGGCCGCGACCGATCCGACGTTGCGCGCGGAGTTCGGCGACCGGCTGCCGGTGGTTTTGCTCGACGGTCGCGAACACAGCTACTTCGACGTCGACGAATCCCGGTTGCGAGCGGATCTGAGTCGCTGAGCACACCTTGCCGAGCAGCCCTCGGGACCACGCTGTACTCGGCTAATGTTGGAGTGTTCGCGCGAACAGGCGGAGGTACTGGTGCCGGAACGATCGAAAGATGCGAGGACGGGGTTCATCGCGGGCAGGTTCGGCGAATTCCCGGCGCGCTGGGGACAGGGTCTGTCGGATCAGCTGACGCGGATCGCGCGCAGCCCGTTCGGGCCGAGCGAGGAGGAGGTGCGCGCCAATCTCGCCGGTGAGGCCAGTGCGGATGCGGCGCTCGCCCTGCACGATGCGGAATTGGCGGAATCCGATGCGGCCGAATCCGATTCGGAATTGCCGCCGCACGCCCGCCCGCCCCGGGATCTGACCGCGGCCGCATTCTTCGATGTGGACAACACGATGGTTCAGGGCGCTTCGATCGTGCACTTCGCCCGCGGTTTGGCCGCCCGGAAATATTTCAAGACCTCCGATCTGCTCGATATCGCCTGGAAACAGGTGAAATTCCGGGTGACCGGTAAGGAAAGCAAGGGCGATATGGCCAGCGGTAAGGAAAAGGCGCTGGCATTCATTGCCGGCCGATCCACCGCGGAGCTGGCGGCGCTCGGCGAGGAAATCTACGACGAAATCATCGCCGACAAGATCTGGCCCGGCACCCGGGCGCTCGCCCAAATGCACCTGGACGCGGGTCAGCAGGTGTGGCTGGTGACCGCGACCCCGGTGGAACTCGCCCAGGTCATCGCGAAACGCCTGGGCTTGACCGGGGCCCTGGGCACGGTCGCCGAAAGTGTCGACGGGGTTTTCACCGGCCGGCTGGTCGGCGATATTCTGCACGGCCTCGGCAAGGCACACGCCGTGCGCACACTCGCCATCCGCGAAGGTCTCAATCTCAAGCGCTGCACGGCCTATTCCGACAGCCACAACGATGTGCCGATGTTGTCGCTGACCGGAACCGCGGTGGCGATCAACCCGGACTCCGATCTGCGCGAGGTCGCGAAGAACCGCGGCTGGGAGATCCGCGATTTCCGCACCGGTCGCAAGGCCGCCAAAATCGGTGTGCCGACCGCGCTGGCGCTGGGCGCGGCGGGTGGCGCGGCAGCGGCCGTGCTCACTCGCAAACGCGAAGAACACGGCTGAGCCCTCCCCACCGAAGCGGGGAGGGCTCGGATCCGGTCGAGCGGACTCCGGCCTCAGCCGGTGAATGGATTACGCCGTTTGGTCAGCAGTTTGTACAGCGTCTGCTGAATGGTTTCGCGGACCTGATCGGTCACCTCGAACATGGTCATCGGATCGTCGGCGGCCTCGGCCGGATAGTCGTCGGTCGAGATCGGCTTACCGAATTCGATCGTCCATTTCGACGGCAGCGGGATGGCGCCCAGCAGACCGAGATGCGGGAAGGTCGGGGTGACGGGGAAATACGGAAGTCCGAGCAGGCGCGCCAGCGGCTTGATATCGGCGAGCTTGGGATAGATCTCCTCGGACCCGACGATCGAGCACGGAATGATCGGTACCCCGGTCTTCACCGCCGCCGAGACGAATCCACCGCGGCCGAACCGCTGCAGCTTGTAGCGCTCCGAATACGGCTTGCCGATGCCCTTGAAGCCCTCGGGGAAAACCCCCGCCACCGCGCCCGACCGCAGGAGACGTTCGGCGTCGGCGGGGCAGGCGAGGGTGTGACCGGCCTTGCGGGCGAGCCCACCGACGACCGGAAGTTCGAACACCAGATCGGCGGCCAGCAGTCGCAGCGACCGATGCGCCGGATGCCGGTCGTGCACGGCCAATTGCAACATCAGCGCGTCCAGGGCTACCACGCCAGCGTGATTGGACACCACCAGCGCGCCGCCGGTGGCCGGAATGTTCTCGATCCCGGTAACGTCGACCCGGAACCACAGATCGGACAGGGGTCGCAAAGTCGGCAGGATCACCGATTCGAGCAGATGCTCATCCAAACCGAATTCGTCGACCTGGTAGTCGCCGGTCAGACGGCGACGCGCGAAATCGGCGCTACCGCGAATACCGTCCGCCACCGCGCCGCGGACCAGATCGCCCAGCGTGCGCGGCGACGCGGACTCGGCCAGCCGATCGGTCAGTGACGTCACCGGCTCCAGTGCCGGTGCTCCGGGCCAGCGCCGCGATGCCGGCCGCTGGCGGGCCTCGAAATCCGCCTCGTGCAGGTGAATAACCTTGGCCACGTCGTTCATCGATGTGCTCCTGTCCCGGCCCCGACGAGGCCGAGGAGTCTGTTTTCCGCGGCATCGATCCAGCGCGGATCGATGACGGGCCGCAATGCTGCGCCCCCGATGAAGTCGTCGAACGCCTGCACCGTTGTCCAACGCGGTGCGAAGCCGAGTTCGCTGCGCATTCTCGTGGTGTCCAATCCACAGCCGAAGTGGAAGTAATCGATCTGCTCGGTGGTGAACTCACGCATCACCGGGCCCATGAACGACCGGCCCACCGTCTGAAAGACGCTCATCGGCACCGGTAGTTCGACGCGACCCGCACGGCGGATGGCCTGCGACAATGCCAGCGCACCGTCACCGGCGACATTGAAGGTGCCGCCCGGCCCACGGTGCGTTGCGTGCGCCAGCACCGCGATCGCGTCCTCTTCGTGCAACAACTGCATACGGGGGTCGCGGCCGAAGATGGTCGGTGTGATCGGGGATCGGAAGTATTGCAGCCCCCGGCCGGCCAGCCGCGGCCCCACGATCGGTGCGAAGCGAAGGATCGACGCGGCGATATCCGGGCGCCGGCGCGCCATTCCGCGCACGAAACCTTCGACTTCGATCATGTCGCGCGCGAACCAACCGCTCGGCGGCGTACGCGCGCTCATTTCCTCGGTGAATTTCGCCGGATCCTTGGGCCCGCAGCCGTACACCGCCGAGGACGAGCGGAGAACGACGCGGCGCACCGTCGGCGCCTTCTGGCAGACGGCCATCAGCTGCATGGCGCCGAAGACGTTGTAATCCTTCATGGCGGCGCGACCACCACCGGACGGCGGCCGCGAGAGCACCGCCGGGTGCACCACAGTATCGACCTGATTTCCGTCGACCACCTTGCGGATCAACGGGTTTCGGATATCGGCGCGGACGAATTCGGCCCGCCCCATGCGGCGCAGCAGATCGCGACTGGGCATCCGGGCATCGACCGCGATCACCCGCTCCACGGTCGGATCGGAGACCAGCCTGGTCACGACGTTCCCGCCGAAGAACCGGCTCGCACCGGTCACGAGGACAACTTTGGGCGGCTGGTCGTCGTGGCCAGCCGTATGCCCGTCGCGCATATCAGAACCCACGCCGAATCCCACCTGTGCACCCCTGCTTTGGCTTGTTCCGCGTTCCAGAGTAGCGGCTGTTCTCCGGGCCGCCGATGGTATTAACCAGGATCTAACGATGACTTCAGCCACCGGAAACAGGCAACCTTTCAAAACACGCGGATTTCAAAGCGAAAGCCCGCCACCGGGACCGGTGGCGGGCTTTCAGCAAATTTCCAGCGCGTACGACTTATTTGCCGAGTTTGCGACGCTGCACGCGCGTACGACGAAGCAGCTTGCGGTGCTTCTTCTTCGACATCCGCTTACGGCGCTTCTTGATCACAGAACCCATAGGGTTGTTCCTCGCGTTCTCTCTTCTACCCTCGGCACGCACGCCGGTTACGTACGTCCATCTTCCGGTTCGCTCGGCGGCCACCTGGCAACCAGTGTGCAGCTACCGACCTGGACCAGCATCGGCAGCGCATAACACAACGGTGGTTCATCGTACCGGGCCAACCCGCGGCGAACGAAACGGGCACCCGACGGCCCACCCGCAGACACCTCCGGCCGACGACACCGCACCACACCGGCGGTCACGCACCGGCATCGGCGC
>NZ_BAGM01000122.1 GCF_000308855.1 Nocardia veterana NBRC 100344
TCGAGGCGGGCGAGCCGGCCGCCTCCGGTAAGACGTACAAGATCACCGGCACCCTGGTCCAGGGCATCTCCGCGGAGAACGCGAAGAAGATCGCCAAGAAGATCCGCGACGAGGGGCCCAAGGGCGTGAAGGCGCAGATTCAGGGCGACGAACTGCGGGTCAGCGGGAA
>NZ_BAGM01000121.1 GCF_000308855.1 Nocardia veterana NBRC 100344
AAACCATGAGCAAGGCCCAGACGCCGGACCGGCATATCGCCGACACTCACGATCTGATCCGCGTACACGGTGCGCGGGTCAACAATCTGAAGGACATCAGCGTCGAAATTCCGAAGCGACGCTTGACCGTCTTCACCGGCGTCTCGGGTTCGGGCAAGAGTTCACTGGTCTTCGGCACCATCGCCGCGGAATCGCAGCGGATGATCAACGAGACCTACAGCGCCTTCGTGCAGGGATTCATGCCCACGCTGTCCCGGCCGGAGGTCGACTTCCTCGACGGCCTCACCACCGCGATCTCGGTCGACCAGGAGCGGATGGGCGCCAATCCGCGGTCCACCGTCGGCACCGCCACCGACGCCAACGCGATGCTGCGCATTCTGTTCAGCCGCCTCGCGCAACCGCAGATCGGCTCGCCGAACGCCTATTCGTTCAATGTGCCCTCGGTGACGGCCAGCGGTGCGATCACGGTCGAGCGCGGTGGTAAGACCAAGGCCGAGAAGGCGACCTTCCACCGCCTCGGCGGTATGTGCCCGCGCTGCGAGGGCATGGGATCGGTCACCGATTTCGATCTGACCGCGCTCTACGACGACAGCCTGTCGCTGAACGAGGGTGCGCTGACCATCCCCGGTTACAGCATGGACGGCTGGTACGGCCGCATCTATCGCGGCTGCGGCCTGTTCGACCCGGACAAGCCGATCCGCAAGTACAACAAGCGCGAGCTGCACGACCTGCTCTACAAGGAGCCGACCAAGATCAAGGTCGAGGGCATCAATCTCACCTACGAGGGCCTGATCCCGAAGATCCAGAAGTCGATGCTGTCCAAGGACGTCGATTCGCTGCAGCCGCATATCCGTGCGTTCGTCGAACGGGCGGTGACCTTCACGACCTGTCCGGAGTGCGAGGGCACCCGGCTCAGCGCCGAGGCCCGATCCTCGAAGATCGGCGACAAGAGCATCGCCGATGTCTGCAAGATGCAGATCAGTGACCTCGCCGAATGGGTGCGCGAACTCGACGAGCCGTCGGTGGCACCGCTGCTGAAGGGCCTGCAGCATCTGCTCGACTCGTTCACCGAGATCGGTCTCGGCTATCTGTCGCTCGACCGGCCCGCCGGCACCCTCTCCGGCGGTGAAGCGCAGCGCACCAAGATGATTCGCCACCTGGGTTCGTCACTGACCGACGTCACCTACGTCTTCGACGAGCCGACCATCGGCCTGCATCCGCACGACATCGAGCGGATGAACAACCTGCTGTTGCAGTTGCGCGACAAGGGCAACACGGTGCTGGTGGTGGAGCACAAGCCGGAGGCGATCGCGATCGCCGACCACATCGTCGATCTGGGCCCGGGCGCCGGAACCGAGGGCGGCACGGTCTGTTTCGAAGGCGACGTGGACGGCCTGCGCGCCAGCGACACCATCACCGGCCGCCATCTCGACGATCGGGCCAAGCTCAAGGACAGCCCGCGAAAGCCGTCCGGCGCGTTGGAGATTCGCGGCGCGGCCACCCACAACCTGAAGGATGTGGACGTCGACATCCCGCTCGGCGTGCTGTGCGTGGTCACCGGTGTCGCCGGCTCCGGTAAGAGTTCACTGATCCACGGTTCGGTCGCCGGTCGCGACGGCGTCGTGGTGGTCGATCAGGGCGCGATCCGCGGTTCCCGGCGCAGCAATCCGGCCACCTATACCGGGCTGCTGGAGCCCATTCGCAAGGCCTTCGCCAAGGCCAACGGGGTGAAACCGGCGCTGTTCAGCGCCAATTCCGAAGGCGCCTGCCCCACCTGCAACGGCGCCGGCGTGATCTACACCGATCTGGCGATGATGGCCGGGGTCGCGACGACCTGCGAGGAATGCGAGGGCAAACGCTTCCAGGCCGCGGTGCTCGACTATCACCTCGGCGGCCGCAACATCAGCGAGGTGCTGGAGATGTCGGTCGCCCAGGCCGAGGAATTCTTCGGTGCGGGCGAAGCCGAACTTCCCGCCGCGCACAAGATCCTGCAGCGGCTCAGCGATGTCGGGCTCGGCTACCTGAAGCTCGGCCAGCCGCTGACCACCCTGTCCGGCGGTGAACGGCAGCGCATCAAACTCGCCACCCACATGGGCGAGAAGGGCGGCATCTACGTTCTCGACGAACCCACCACCGGTCTGCACCTCGCCGACGTGGAGAACCTGCTCGGACTGCTCGACCGCCTCGTCGACTCGGGTAAGTCGGTGATCGTCATCGAACACCACCAGGCGGTCATGGCCCACGCCGACTGGATCATCGACCTCGGTCCCGGCGCCGGGCACGATGGCGGCCGCGTCGTCTTCGAGGGAACGCCGGCCGACCTGGTGGCCGATCGGTCCACGCTGACCGGGGAACACCTGGCCGCGTACGTAGGGGGATAGCGCGAGACCCACCACGGCGGTCTCGGTGATCACTTTCGGGCGCCTGCCGGTTCCGGTCGACCGGAACCGGCAGGCCGGGTGCGTCGGCGCGGGCGGCTCAATGCTGCGCCGACGCGGTCTGTGATGTGCGCCGGATCAACCGAGTGGTGCCCGCGCAACCCGAACGGCGCGCACCCGGCGACACCTCGCGCCGGCGGGCCGGATCATCGGCGGTCTCCGGGGTCGGAGGGCTCGGTGAGTGTGCGTTCGTAGCCGGCCCGAACCGACGAGCCACGGGTGGCGCCGACCTGGTCGGGAACGAGGTGCCGAAAGGTGAGATCGCGCAGTCGCTGCGGCAGCAGTTCGGCGAGGCGGACCAGCGGGCCGATGTAGCGGGGCACCGTCACCTCGAAGCGAGGACGTTCGATGGTGCGCAATACGACATCCGCCACCTCGGCGGGCTCGAGCAGTTTCGCGGCGCCGCTCGCCGTGCCGGCGGCCAATTCGGTGGCGACCACGCCCGGCATTATCACCGAGATCGACACACCGCTGCCGCGTAGTTCCTCGCGGACGCCGGTCAGATAGCCGAGGACTCCGTGTTTGGTTGCGGCGTAGGTCGATTCACCGGGCGGAGACAGCCGCGCGGCGGCCGAGGCGATGGTCACGATATGCCCGCGGCCGCGCGCCCGCATGGCCGGCGCCGCCAGCCGCACGCCGCGAATGACGCCGTGCAGGTTGACCTCCAGCATGCGGGCGGTCGCGGCCTCCGGCTCCTCGTCGAACGGCCCCACCCACATCACGCCGGCGTTGTTCACAAGTACGTCGATGGGCCCCCACAACGATTCCACAGCGGCGAGGAAGGTGCGGAAGGACGCGGTATCGGTGACATCGAGCGCGAAGCCGCGGACCGTGCCGGGTAATTCGCTCGCCGTCGCTACCGCTGCGGGCTCGTCCCGGTCACCGATCGCGACGCGGGCCCCCGCCTCGGCCAGCACCCGAGCGATCTCACGTCCGATTCCACGCGCCCCGCCGGTGACGGCGACAACGCGCCCCGCGATCGGTGCGGGCATATTCGTCTCCAATTCTGACATGACAGCGTGTCAGGAACGGTGCTCTAGTCTGCCATAGGCAGGCGACCGAGGGACAGGGGCGATGGCAGACAAGTCGGTAGGACGCGAGGGGCCCACCGCGGGGCGGCGATCCGCGACGGCGCCGGATGGGCGCGCGGCACCGGCGCCCGGACGCAGGTACCTCGGCATGAGCCCCGACGAACGGCGGGTTCAGCGCCGGGCCACGATTCTCACCACCGCCCTGGAACTCTTCGGCACCACCGGCTATGCGGGAAGCTCGGTCAAACAGATCTGCCGCACGGCGCGGCTGACCGAACGCTACTTCTACGAATCGTTCTCCGACCGCGAAAGTTGTTTGTCCGCACTGTATTCCGACCTGGTGGACGGAATGCGCGCAGCCACGGTGTCAGCCTTGGCCGCCGCCGGCGACGACGTCGACGATCAGGCCCGCGCCGGCCTGAACGCCTTCATCGGCTACCTCACCGACGATCCTCGGCGCGCCCGAGTGGTCCTGATCGAGGTAGTCGGCGTCTCCCCCGCCTTGGAGGAACGTCGCCACGCGGTCCTGCGCGGCTTCGCCGACATCGTGACCACCAGCTGGGCCGCCGCCCGAACCGAACCCCTCGAGCCCAAACACCGTTCGACAGCGGTCGCCCTGGTCGGCGGTGTCAACCACCTACTCGTCGACTGGCTGATGAGCGGCCGCCCACAATCCCCCGCGGAGCTCGCCGACGTGTGCAGCACCCTGTTCATCGCCGCCCGGGAACGCCTCGAAGCGGAACACTGACGCAGACTCCCGAAGACCTCGGCTACCAAGTTATTTCGGGAAGCTCCACATCGATCGGAAACGGCCGCGCGACGCGCAGCTGCTTGCGGAAGACTCCGGTGGGGGCATAGCAACCACCCTCGGGCAACAACTCGAAGGTGTAGACGACCATCGCGTCGTCTTCGTTCTCGACGCGCCAGAAGCACTTGATCTCTGCGTCGGCGTATTGCGCGGGACGGAGTTTGCGGTCCTTGGTCTTCGTGCGCGGGGAGACCACCTCAACGGCAAGGTGGACCTCAGACGGAGCGAACATCAAACTGTCGGCCGAAACAGCATCCCGCGACACGACCAGGACATCCGGCTCCGGGACGCTGCTCCCCAGATTGACACCCTTCTCCGTCGCGATGACATATTCACGAGGAGCGATCGCCCGTAAGGCGTGCTTGAGGACATCGACCACCTCGTCGTGCCAGTGGGTGGCCGGGGCCATCATCACGACTTCACCGTCCATGAGTTCGAAGTTGCCGTCGACTACTTCCATCAAGCGAGGTAGATCCGCCGCTGTAAATCCGTCCGCCGGCGGTGTCGGCAGCAGCACCATACGGCCGCGAATCGGCTCGTCGGAAGGGCTGTGTGCTGCGGCGGTCATATCCGAAGACTACGGCAGGGTCGTCGTTCCAGGC
This sequence comes from Nocardia veterana NBRC 100344, assembly GCF_000308855.1. Lineage (GTDB taxonomy): Bacteria > Actinomycetota > Actinomycetes > Mycobacteriales > Mycobacteriaceae > Nocardia > Nocardia veterana. Next base: position 4,880 of record NZ_BAGM01000121.1, read on the forward strand.
GAATATGAACCGAATGCAGAGCGAACCTCTCCATGCCACCAATACGATTCGGCCCCCGTTCCGTACGGAACGGGGGCCGAATGTGGTTGTCTCCTACCGATTTACCGGTAGTCGCTGAAACCGTAGTCGTCCAGCGGGACCGCGGCACCGGTGGTGGTGCCGAAGCCCTCCGGGCTGTAGTAGGTGTCGTCGTAGGACGGCACCGCGTACGCCGCGGCACGGGCCTCTTCGGTCGGCTGCACCTGGATGTTGCGGTAGCGGTTGATACCGGTACCGGCCGGGATCAACTTACCGATGATCACGTTCTCCTTCAGGCCGATCAGCTTGTCGGAGCGGCAGTTGATCGCCGCATCCGTCAGGACGCGAGTCGTCTCCTGGAAGGAGGCCGCCGACAGCCACGAATCGGTGGCCAGCGACGCCTTGGTGATACCCATCAGCACCGGGCGACCCGACGCGGGCTCGCCACCCTCGGCGACGACGCGGCGGTTGGCCGCCTCGAACTCCGAGCGCTCCACCAGCGAACCGGGCAGGAACTCCGTCGCACCCGAGTCGATGATGGTGACGCGGCGCAGCATCTGGCGAACGATGACCTCGATGTGCTTGTCGTGGATGGACACACCCTGCGACCGGTACACCTCCTGGACCTCGTGGACCAGGTGGACCTGCACCTGACGCGGACCCATCACGCGCAGCACCTCGTGCGGGTCGGCCGAGCCCTCCAGCAGCTGCTGGCCGACCTCGACGTGGTCGCCGTCGGCGAGCAGACGCTCGGTGCCGTCGTCGTGCTTGAACACCCGCAGACGCTGACGCTTCGACAGCTTGTCGTAGACCACTTCGTCCGAACCGTCGTCCGGAATGATGGTGATCTTGTAGAAGCGGTCGTCGTCCTCGAGCCGCACCCGGCCCGAGACCTCCGCGATCGGCGCCTTGCCCTTGGGCACGCGAGCCTCGAACAGCTCCTGCACGCGGGGCAGACCGCCGGTGATGTCGTCACCCGCGACACCACCCTGGTGGAAGGTACGCATGGTCAGCTGGGTACCGGGCTCACCGATGGACTGGGCGGCGACGATACCGACGGCCTCACCGATGTCGACCAGCTTGCCGGTCGCCATCGAGCGGCCGTAGCAGGTCGCGCACACGCCGGTGCCGGTGGTGCAGGTGAGCACCGAGCGGACCTTGACGTCGGTGATGCCGGCCTCGAGCAGCGCCTCGATGGCGGGGTCGCCGAGGTCGTGACCCTTCTCGACGATCACGTTGCCATTGGCGTCGACCGCGTCCGCGGCCAGCGTCCGGGCGTAGGTGCTGGTCTCCACGTGCGGATCGCGGATGAGCGAGCCGTCCGGCTGCTTCTCGGCGATCGCGACGGTGATGCCGCGCTCGGTGCCACAGTCGGTCTCGCGCACGATGACGTCCTGCGACACGTCCACCAGACGACGGGTCAGGTAACCCGAGTCGGCGGTTCGAAGCGCGGTGTCGGCCAGACCCTTTCGCGCACCGTGGGTGTTGATGAAGTACTCCAGAACGGTCAGGCCCTCACGGAAGGAGGACTTGATCGGTCGCGGAATGAACTCACCCTTCGGGTTGGTCACCAGACCCTTCATGCCCGCGAGGGTACGAGTCTGGGTGAAGTTACCCGTGGCGCCCGAATCGACGATCGTGATGATCGGGTTGTCGGCCGGGTAGTGCGCACGCAGCGCCTTACCGACCTCTTCGGTCGCTTCCTGCCAGATCTTGACCAGGGCGTTGTTGCGCTCCTGGTGGTCGAGCGCACCACGCTGGTACTTCTTCTCGATCTGGTCGGACTGCGCCTCGTAGCGCTCCATGATCTCGGCCTTCTCCGGCGGAACGAGAACGTCCGACATGGAGACGGTGACACCCGAACGTGTGGCCCAGTAGAAGCCGGCGTCCTTGAGCTTGTCGACGGTCTGCGCGACCACGATCATCGGGTAGCGCTCGGCGAGATCGTTGATGATCGTCGCCTGCCGCTTCTTCGGCATCTGCTCGTTGATGAACGGGTAGTCCGCGGGCAGCAGCTCGTTGAAGATGACCCGGCCGAGCGTGGTCTCGCTCAGCCACGCGTCGCCGCGCTGCCAGCCCTCGGGGAACAGCTCCGCCTCGACGTCCTTCGGCGGGCGCTGCTCGGTCAGCCGCACCTTGATCAGCGAACGCACCGTCAGCTCGCCGCGGTCGACGGCCATCTGGGCCTCGGCCGGCGACGCGTAGACGCCCTGCTCGGGAGCATCCTTGGTGGCCGGGCGGTACTCGCCCTTCGCGCCCTCTTCCAGGCGGGTCAGGTAGTACAGACCGGTCACCATGTCCAGACGCGGCATGGCCAGCGGGCGGCCGGACGCCGGGGACAGGATGTTGTTCGACGACAGCATCAGGATGCGGGCCTCCGCCTGCGCCTCCGCGGACAGCGGCAGGTGCACGGCCATCTGGTCACCGTCGAAGTCGGCGTTGAAGGCCTCACAGACCAGCGGGTGCAGCTGGATGGCCTTACCTTCGACCAGCAGCGGCTCGAAGGCCTGGATACCCAGCCGGTGCAGGGTGGGCGCACGGTTCAGCATGACCGGGTGCTCGGCGATGACCTCTTCGAGGACGTCCCACACCTGGGCACGCTGCCGCTCGACCATCCGCTTGGCGGACTTGATGTTCTGCGCGTGGTTCAGGTCGACCAGCCGCTTCATCACGAACGGCTTGAACAGCTCCAGCGCCATCAGCTTGGGCAGACCACACTGATGCAGCTTCAGCTGCGGACCGACGACGATGACCGAACGGCCCGAGTAGTCCACGCGCTTACCGAGCAGGTTCTGCCGGAAACGACCCTGCTTGCCCTTGAGCAGATCGCTCAGCGACTTCAGCGGGCGGTTACCGGGACCGGTCACCGGCCGGCCGCGGCGGCCGTTGTCGAACAGCGCGTCCACGGACTCCTGCAGCATCCGCTTCTCGTTGTTGACGATGATCTCGGGGGCGCCGAGGTCGATCAGTCGCTTGAGGCGGTTGTTGCGGTTGATCACGCGGCGGTACAGGTCGTTCAGGTCGGAGGTGGCGAAGCGGCCACCGTCGAGCTGAACCATCGGCCGCAGCTCCGGCGGGATCACCGGAACGGCGTCGAGCACCATGCCCATCGGCGAGTTGCCGTTGGCCTGGAAGGCCGCGACGACCTTCAGCCGCTTGAGCGCGCGCAGCTTCTTCTGGCCCTTACCGGTGCGAATGGTTTCGCGCAGGCTCTCGGCCTCGGCGTCGATGTCGAAGTTCTCCATCAGCTTCTGGATCGCTTCGGCACCCATGGAGCCGGTGAAGTATTCGCCGTAGCGGTCCTGCAGCTCGCGGTAGAGGACCTCGTCCACGATCAGCTGCTTGGGAGCCAGCTTGGTGAAGGTGCTCCAGATCTCGTCGAGCCGGTCCAGCTCACGCTGGGCACGGTCGCGCAGCTGACGCATCTCGCGCTCGCCGCCGTCCTTGACCTTGCGGCGGACGTCGGACTTGGCGCCCTCGGCCTCCAGCTCGGCCAGGTCGGCCTCGAGCTTCTGGGCGCGGGCCTCCAGGTCGGCGTCGCGCTGGTCGGCGATCGCCTTCTTCTCGACCTCCATCTCCGCCTCGAGCGTGGACAGCTCGTTGTGGCGCAGATCCTCGTCGACGCTGGTGATGACGTAGGCGGCGAAGTAGATGATCTTCTCGAGATCCTTCGGCGCCAGGTCCAGCAGGTAGCCGAGGCGGCTCGGCACACCCTTGAAGTACCAGATGTGGGTGACGGGCGCGGCCAGCTCGATGTGGCCCATCCGCTCACGACGCACCTTGGCGCGAGTCACCTCGACACCACAGCGCTCACAGATGATGCCCTTGAAGCGCACGCGCTTGTACTTGCCGCAGTAGCACTCCCAGTCCCGGGTGGGACCGAAGATCTTCTCGCAGAACAAGCCGTCCTTCTCCGGCTTGAGCGTGCGGTAGTTGATGGTCTCCGGCTTCTTGACCTCGCCGTACGACCAGTTGCGAATGTCTTCGGCGGTCGCCAGGCCGATCCGGAGTTCATCGAAGAAGTTGACGTCTAGCACGTAACTTCCTTTCCCCTGTTCGGGTTCAGTATCGAGCAAAGTTCGCTAGTTCTTCCGCCTCGGCGGACCGCTCCGCGGAGCGGGAAACTATGCCCCGGCGCCCAATGCGGGCGCCGGGACCATCGACTCACTGCGCGAGGTCGTCGACCGTCGCAGCCTCGTTACGGGACAGGTTGATGCCGAGGTTCGCGGCGGCACGCTCGAGGTCCTCGTCGTCGCCGTCGCGCATCTCGATCGCGGCGCCGTCGGAGGACAGCACTTCGACGTTGAGGCACAGCGATTGCAGTTCCTTGAGCAGCACCTTGAACGATTCCGGGATGCCGGGCTCGGGAATGTTCTCGCCCTTGACGATCGCCTCGTACACCTTCACCCGCCCGACCACGTCGTCGGACTTGATGGTCAGCAGCTCCTGCAGGGTGTAAGCCGCGCCGTAGGCCTGCATGGCCCAGCACTCCATCTCACCGAACCGCTGACCACCGAACTGCGCCTTACCACCCAACGGCTGCTGCGTGATCATCGAGTACGGACCCGTCGACCGCGCGTGGATCTTGTCGTCCACCAAGTGATGCAACTTCAAGATGTACATGTAACCCACGGCCACCGGGTACGGGAACGGCTCGCCTGAACGTCCGTCGAACAGCACCGCCTTGCCGTTGGCGTCGACCATGGTCTCGCCGTCCCGGTTCGGCAGGGTGGAACCCAGCAGACCGGTCAGCTCGTCTTCCTGCGCACCGTCGAACACCGGGGTCGCGATGTTGGTGTCGGGATCCTGACCCAGCATCTCCTCGGGCAGGTTCTGCGCCCAGTCCGGCAGGTTGCCGGAGTCCGCGCCCTCGATCTTCCAGCCGGCTTTGGCGATCCAGCCCAGGTGGGTTTCCAGGATCTGGCCGATATTCATACGCCGCGGCACACCATGAGTGTTCAAGATGATGTCGACCGGAGTACCGTCCGGCAGGAACGGCATATCCTCCTTCGGCAGAATCTTGCCGATCACACCCTTGTTACCGTGCCGACCGGCGAGCTTGTCACCATCCTGAATCTTGCGCTTCTGCGCAACATACACACGCACCAGCTCGTTCACACCCGGCGGCAGATCATCGTCGTCCTCACGCGAGAACACCCGGATACCGATCACCTTGCCGGACTCACCGTGCGGCACCTTCAACGACGTATCGCGGACTTCGCGGGCCTTCTCACCGAAGATCGCACGCAGCAGCCGCTCCTCCGGAGTCAGCTCGGTCTCACCCTTCGGAGTCACCTTGCCGACCAGGATGTCACCGTCACGCACCTCCGCACCGATCCGCACGATGCCACGCTCGTCCAGATCCGCCAGCACCTCATCGGACACATTCGGGATATCGCGGGTGATCTCCTCGGCACCGAGCTTGGTGTCACGAGCGTCGATCTCGTGCTCCTCGATATGAATCGAGGTCAGCACGTCCTCCTCCACGAGGCGCTGCGACAGGATGATCGCGTCCTCGTAGTTGTGACCCTCCCACGGCATGATCGCCACCAACAGGTTCTTACCCAACGCCATCTCACCGTTCTCGGTGCAGGGGCCGTCGGCCAGAACCTGGCCATGCTCGACCCGCTGGCCCTCGTCCACGATGGGCCGCTGGTTGGCACAGGTGCCCTGGTTGGAGCGCGCGAACTTGCGCATCCGGTAGGACTTGCGGGTGCCGTCGTCGTGCATGACGGTGATGTAGTCGGCCGAAACCTCTTCCACCACACCCGGCTTCTCGTTGACCACGACATCGCCGGCGTCGACCGCGGCGCGCAGTTCCATACCGGTGCCGACCAGCGGCGCCTCGGAACGGATCAGCGGCACGGCCTGACGCTGCATGTTCGCGCCCATCAGGGCGCGGTTGGCGTCGTCGTGCTCGAGGAACGGAATCATCGCGGTCGCCACCGACACCATCTGGCGCGGCGAGACGTCCATGTAGTCGACCTCGGTCGGGGAGACGAATTCCATCTCCTCGTTACCGCGGCGAGCGAGGACGCGCTCCTCCAAGAAGTTGCCATCGGCGTCGACGGGCGAGTTCGCCTGGGCCCGGACGTGCCGGTCCTCCTCGTCGGCGGTCAGGTACTTGACCTCGTCGGTGACGCGGCCGTTCACCACCTTGCGGTACGGCGTCTCGATGAAGCCGAACGGGTTGACCCGCGCGTACACCGACAGCGAACCGATCAGGCCGATGTTCGGGCCTTCCGGGGTCTCGATCGGGCACATGCGGCCGTAGTGCGAGGGGTGCACGTCGCGGACTTCCAGGCCGGCGCGCTCACGGGACAGACCACCCGGGCCCAGCGCCGACAGGCGACGCTTGTGGGTCAGACCCGACAGCGGGTTGTTCTGGTCCATGAACTGCGACAGCTGCGAGGTGCCGAAGAACTCCCGGATCGCCGCCGTGATCGGGCGGATGTTGATCAGGGTCTGCGGGGTGATCGCCTCGACGTCCTGAGTGGTCATGCGCTCGCGCACGACGCGCTCCATCCGCGAGAGGCCGACGCGCAGCTGGTTCTGGATCAGCTCGCCGACGGTGCGCAGGCGGCGGTTACCGAAGTGGTCGATGTCGTCGACCTCGACCGGAACCTCGACGCCGCCGGGCACGGTCATCGTCTTGTCGCCCTGGTGCAGACGGACCAGATACTCGATGGTGGCGACGATGTCCTCGCGGGTCAGCACCGAACCGACGACCGGCTCACCGCTGTTGACACCCAACTTCTTGTTGACCTTGTAGCGGCCGACGCGGGCCAGGTCGTAGCGCTTCTCCTTGAAGAACAGGTTCTCCAGCAGGGTCTGCGCGGACTCCTTGGTCGGCGGCTCGCCCGGACGCAGCTTGCGGTAGATGTCGAGCAGCGCCTCGTCCTGGCCGGCGGTGTTGTCCTTCTCCAGGGTCGACAGCATGATCTCGGAGAAACCGAAACGCTCGGTGATCTCCTCGGTGGTCATGCCCAACGCCTTCAACAACACGGTGACCGGCTGACGACGCTTGCGATCGATACGCACACCCACCGTGTCGCGCTTGTCGACATCGAACTCCAGCCACGCACCACGCGACGGAATCACCCGCACGCTGTGCAGCGTCTTCTCCGTGCCCTTGTCGATCGACTCGTCGAAATACACACCCGGCGAACGCACGAGCTGCGACACGACCACACGCTCGGTGCCGTTGATGATGAACGTGCCCTTGTCGGTCATCATCGGGAAATCACCCATGAAGACCGTCTGCGACTTGATCTCACCGGTGTTGTTGTTGATGAACTCCGCGGTCACGAACAACGGCGCCGCGTAGGTCATGTCCTTGTCCTTGCACTCCTCGATCGAGGCCTTCACCTCTTCGAAGCGCGGATCGGAGAAGGACAGGGACATCGAACCGGAGAAGTCCTCGATCGGCGAGAGCTCCTCGAGCACCTCCTCCAGCCCACCGACCGGGCTGGCGTCGCCCCGGGCGATGGCCCGCTCACGCCAATCGGGGGCACCGACCAGCCACGCGAATGATTCGGTTTGTAGATCGAGAAGATCCGGAACCTCCAAGGGCTCACGAATCTTCGCGAAAGACACCCGCTTCGGGGCTCCGGGAATACCGGCCTTGGTCTGGGTGGAGACTGCCAAGATGCGTCCTTCCAGCACCTCACGCGGGCCGCGCGCGGTGCCTGTACGTACGAGACACCGCAGCGACCGTCGCTTGTCTGCTACGAATTCCGCTGGTCACAACCCGAACGAAACCCGAACAGCAAACAACGGAAGTAACACCTGAACGGTGGAACTTTCGGTGATGCGATCAAGGAATGGACAGGAGGCAGCCAGCGCAAAGTCCAAACCTACACCCATAGAGAAGGGGTGTCAAAGTACCATCCGAACCGAGTTCCGGATGTTCGGCGCGCCGGACCCGCTTTCGCTGGCTGCGTTCGAGTCTCCGGCGGCGCCTCGACCTGGGTACTCGACCCTGTCCCAGCTGCCGCTGTTGTGAATAGCGTGACGGTTCGGACGTAACTCGTCAAGTGGCGAGACCCGCTCGACAACTCCGAGATCCCCTGTGGCGCTGGCGAATCACGCCTGCGCACAGCCGCTTGCATGCCGCTGAGCTGGGGAAATTCCGCAATCGGGGCGCTCGAACATACTTCCGAATCCGTTTCGGGCACTCAACGGTCGGAGATCTCACTGGCCAGCCAGTGGCCGTCCACCTTCTGCATGTGCAACACGATCGGACCCGACGCGCTCTCCTGCGGGGCACCGTTCTTGGTGGCGCTCACGGTCAGGTTCACCAGCAGTTCGGCCCGATCATCGGTGAGCAATGTCACACCAATGGGCTCCGGCGTCGCCTGTGCGGTCGACTGCGCCTGCTGGATCGCCGAGACCGTGGTGTCGGCGAATTTGTCGAAATCGCTGCGCATCTTGCCGGTCACCACCTTGTGCACAGCATCCTTATAGCCGCCCACGGTCTTCACGTCGTAGGAGTAGACCGTCTTGAGCGCGTTGTCGGCCGCCGCGGTCACCTCCTGGGTGGCCTTGGTGTCCACGAAGGCCTGGTTGCCGTCGTCCACACCGGGCTCGAACGCGGCGATCACCGCGAAGGCGGTGAGCAGCAGGCTGACCACGATCAGGCCGACGGCCGTACCCCAGGCGGCCGGACGCGGCAGGCGCGGGCGCGCCGGCTTGCCGGG
>NZ_BAGM01000120.1 GCF_000308855.1 Nocardia veterana NBRC 100344
GAGCGTGCTCCGCATCGGCCGCCGCCGGCGCGGACTCGGGAGCCGGGGCGAGGGCGCGGGCTGCCGGAAGCCGTTGCAGATAGGTCATGAGAACACTCGCGGCCGCGCCGAACGCGGTGATTCCGGCCAGCAGCGCGGCGAAGTCGAGCTGCGCGGCCGCCACCTGATGGGCCTGGCCCGCCCCGCCGAACAGGGTGCGGATCATCCCGGAAAATCCGCTGTTGCGTTCGACCGCGAGGCGCAGCTGCGACTCTTTGCCGTTGAGGTACAGCACATTCGCGAGGACGAAGACCGCGACCGCCGACGCCGCGGCAGCGGTGGCATGCGAAAAGACCTCCACGCGGGTGCGCAGGTAAGCCCCCGCCGCGAAGATCGTCGCGAGCACCGCGACACAGGTCAGGACGCCCCAGGTGCCGCTGATGCCGACATCCGCCAGCCCGGAACCCTCCCAGCCCGGCTGGTTCTGGGTCGCCCCGTCCACCCGGCCGAAGGCGTCGGACCGGATCGAGCCGCCCGGGCCTGAGGCGGACAGCCACGGCTGGAACAACAGCGCGAAGGTTCCGGCGCTCAGAACGGCACTCGATACATACCCCCAGACCGGGCGGCGCGCATCCGAAGGCGTCGCCGTCGTGCCGGACGACGTTGCGCTGTCGTCGGTTCGGGTAGGAACTTCGCTCCAGGGTGTTCGGGTAGCCATAACTCCGGTCCGTGGGTTACCGATCTGCCTGACCGTCGTGGTCGGCACGGTGTGAGTGAGTTGTGTGAGCGTCGGCGACCGCGCTGTGCGTCGACGGAAATTCACGGTAGAAGCGCGCCGAGACCAGGGCTACCAGGCCTCCCATGCGTGGATGGGGCTCACGTCACAGCGCCGCCCACGCTCCGAGGCGAGATAGTCGAAAAACGCTGCGCCAGAACCTCTTTCGCTCACCTGAACGAATCACGGGCGCAGTTGCCCGGGGTGCCCGCAGCCGGAAACGTGACCGGACAGACAATCCGCATGTCCGATTCCGGCGAGCGCCTGCCGTACTAGGCCGTCCGGCAGGCCGAATCCACCGCGCCGAGCACGCGACCCGACTCGAAGGCCGCAGCGCTCGCCGGGAGCTCGCCCGGGCGGCCGCTGTTGTAGACGGTCACGGTGCCGTTCCCCGCGGTCGGCCGGCCCAGCGCGTCGATTCGCCGAAGAGTTTGGCCCGCAACGGCTTCCGCACTGTCGAACAGGCGCACACCGGCCGGCAGCGCGGCCACGATCGAATCGAGGACGAGCGGGTAATGGGTGCAACCGAGGACCACCGCCTCGGTCCCGCGTGGAGTCTGCTCGGCCGCGCGCGCGATGGCCTCCTCGATACCGGCCAGATCGCCCCGATCGATGGCGTCCGCCAGCCCGTGACAGGCCACGCCGGTCACCTCGGCGTCGCCACCGAAGCGGGCGATCAGGTCGGCCTGATAGCGGCTGGCGGTGGTGGCCGCGGTCGCCCACACCGCGACCGAGGCACAGGCGGCGGCCGCCGGCTTGATCGCCGGGACGGTACCGATGACCGGTACCTCGCTCCCGACCTCGGCCCGCACCTGCTCGAGGGCGGTCACACTCGCGGTATTGCACGGCAGCACAATCGCCTCCGCGCCGAGTCGCAACGATCGGCGGGCCGCGTCCAGCACCCGATCGACGACCCACTGTTCGGGTTTCGGGCCCCACGGCGCGCCGTCGGGGTCCAGTTGCAGCAGCAGATCGAGGTCCGGGCGTAATTTGCGCAGCCACGCCCCGGTCGGCAACAACCCCAGTCCCGAATCGATGAGCGCAACGATCACAGAGGCAACTGTATTAGCGCTGCCACGACCGCCTGCGTCCGCATTGCGCTAGCGGGCCGGACCGGGATCAGCGCAGCGACGCCGCGGCGCGCGCGTTGGCCGCCAACTCGGCGCGCATCTTCATCACCTGGCCGGTGCGGCCGCCACCGACCACCGCGGTGAGCACTCCGTTGTCGAAGTAGTGGGCGAGGAATTTGCGGCCGTCGTCCTCGACGATCCGGATCTCGTCGGCGCCGGCCGGGGTGCCCAGGACCTGGATCTTCAGGTCGTACTGGTCGCTCCAGACGTAGGGCACTCGGGCCGCTTCCGGAACGTCGCCCCCGAGCAGGGCCGTGGCCAGCAGTTTCGCCTGTTCGCCCGCGTTGGTCCAATGTTCCACCCGCTGGTGGCGTCCGTTGTCGTGCCGCCAGGCGGCGACGTCGCCGACCGCCCAAACGCCGTCGACACAGGTGCGCCCCACTTCGTCGGCGAGGACACCGCCGCCGGCCTGCGGCTCGGCCAGCGGTACGCCGGATCCGGCCAGCCATTCGGTGACCGGCGCCGAGCCGACACCGATGACGACCAGATCGGCGGCGACCGTGCTGCCGTCGGCCAGGACGGCGCCGGTGACGGTACCGTTCTCGACCTGCAGCGTGTTCAGCCCGACGCCGCAGCGCAGATCGACCCCCTCGTCGCGATGCATCCGCCCGACCAGCCGGCCCACGGCCTCACCCAGCGCGGCGGCCAGCGGAGTCGGCTGCGGTTCCACCAGGACGACGTCCACGCCTCGGGCGCGGAAACTGGCCGCGAGCTCACAGCCGATGAAGCCCGCGCCGACGACGAGGGCGCGGCGCGCGGTGGACAGGTCCGCGCGCAGGGCCGCGGCATCCTCGTGCCGGCGCAGCACGTGCACCCCGGCCGCCTCGGGCAGGCCCGGAATTCGTTTGGGGCGCAAGCCCGTCGCGATGATCAGTTGGTCGTATTCGAGGGTGGAGCCGTCGGCGAACGAGAGGGTGCGGGTCGCGGTGTCGACTACGGTGGCCGCGACGCCGAGCCGCAATTCGATGTTCTTCTCGGCGAAGAACTCGGCCGGCCGCAGCGTCGTATCCTCGGTCTCGCCGCGTACGAACTGTTTGGACAGCGGCGGCCGATCGTAGGGCAGGCGCTGTTCGTCGCCGACGAGAATCAGTCCGCCGTCGTATCCGGCGCGCCGCAATTCCTCCGCGGTACGCAGGCCTGCCAGTCCGGCGCCGACGACGACGATCGGGGCGGTCATCGCCGCGCCTTTCGCCCGATCACTGTTGCTACCACCTTTTGCTGCATCAACCCACCATAAACTAGAACACGTTCTATCCTATCGTGACGGGGACCATATCCGACAGTCGCGCAGGATTGTGTCGATTCGGGTATTGATCGGGCGGTCAATCAGAGCTATACCGATTACAGAACACAATTCCGCCCCCGAGGAGGCCCCCGATGCTCACCGAAAGCCGCACCCAGGATTTCGTGGCCGTGGTACTCGGCGCCTACACCGCCCTGTCCCCCATCTGGACCGACCACAGCAATCGCGCCATGTGGACCCTGATCGTGCTCGGCGTCCTGATCGCCCTGACCGGTCTGGCCCAGTTGTCCCGCCCGGCGATGGCCGGCACCGATTACGCGATGGGCCTGTTCGGCGTCCTGCTGTTCATCTCGCCCTGGGTGATGGACTACAGCGCCTTCAACGCCGCCTCCTGGACGGCGTGGATCGTCGGGGTCCTGACCGTGGTGGTCGCCGTCGCCGCCCTTCCGCAGGTATCGGCACGGATGCATACTGCTCACTGATGCAGATGCACAAACCCCATCGAGCCGGGCGTCGCCGCAGCAAGAAGGTCGACGGCGACGCCCGCGCTCTGATTCTGGATGCCGCCGAGAATCTCTTCGCGGCAAACGGATTCGACGCCACCCCGACGGCCGCCGTCGCCGCCGCGGCCGGCGTGCCGAAGGGGCTGGTCTTCTACTACTTCCCCACCAAGGATTCGATTCTGTCGGCCCTGATGGCCGAGCGAGTACCGGCACATCCGATCGAGGACATCGATGCCGTGGTCACCCCCGGCGATCCGGCCACCAGCCTGGTCAACCTCGACGCCGCCCTGAATCTGCGCGACCACCACTCCTCGGTCCTGCGAGTGATCATGTGGCGCGAGGCCGACACACACCCGGATGTGCGAAAACAATTGCGGCGCATGCGCGATCAGCTGCTCGACGTCACCGCGCGGGTACTGCAGGCCAGCGCGCCGGGACAGGTGCAGCCCGGCACGCTGCGGGCATGCGCGGGCGCGTGGGTGTCGGCCATGCTCACGATCGCCAGCACCGATCGCCTGCACGCCCTCGACGGACTCACCCGCGCCGGATCCGAGGAGATCATGAATCTGTCGCGCGTGGTGGCGGCCGGTATGACGAATCTGGGCTGACCCCGGCCGCCGGTCATCCTTCCGGCAGCAATCCGTCGACCAGTGCGCGCAATCCCTGTTCATAGGTGTCGGCCGCGGTCAACTCGGCCCACCGATCGGCCACGGCGGCGAGCCGGGGCAGCTGCTCGGCGTCCAGTTCGGCGAAGAGCCGCTCGCGGAAGATCGGTCGATCGTCGCGGCTGCGCCGCCGGCGAGCGGCGGCCCGGATGAGGATCTCCCCCGCGGTGTAATACCAGATCGACCGATAGGCGTGCACGGCTCGCTCGGCATCCAGACCGCAGCTCATCGCGGCGTCCAGGATCGTCTCCGGGTACCAGAGCGCGGCCGGGGAGAGCAGATCGTCGGCCGTGAGCACCTCGGTGATCCACGGAACCCGCGCCAGGTTGTCGTGCATGGCGCGCGCGGCGACGATCAGCCGCTCCCGCGGTTCGGGCGGGAGTTCCGGGCGCGGCGCGGCCGTGGCCGCCTCGTCCAGGAGCAGCAACAGCAACGCGTCCTTGTCGGCCACATGGTGATAGACGGCCATCGGGGTGACGCCGAGTTCGGTCGCCAGTCGTCGCATCGTCAGGGCCTGCACGCCGTGGGTGTCGATCAGCTCGCGCGCGGCGGCCACGATCTGTTCCCGCGACAGCCGCGGTGGACGTCCGGTTCGGGTGCTCATCCGGCCATCTTGGCACGAGGTCTCGACAGCGAGGGTGGCGGTCGGTTACTTTTTATACATGTATAGAAAGTATGCCGCCGGGTGCGCCCTGGCGGCGATCACCGTGGCGCAGTTGATGATTGCGCTGGATATGGCCGTAGTGAACGTGGCACTACCGGCCATCCGCCGAGACTTGGGATTCGAACCGGTGGATCTGTCCTGGGTGGTGCACAGCTACGCCCTGACCTTCGGCGGGTGTCTGCTCCTCGGCGGACGGGCCGGTGATCTGTTCGGCCGACGTCGGCTGTTCGTCCTCGGACTCGCCGGATTCGCCCTCGCATCCCTGGCCGGCGGTCTGGCCCAGCAGCCGTGGCAGTTGGTCGCGGCCCGCGCCGCCCAGGGAATCGCGGCCGCGGCGGTGGCTCCCGCGACACTGGCGATGCTGACCGTCCTGTTTCCACACGGACCCGCCCGCGTGCGCGCATTCGGCCTGTGGAGCGCCGCCAACGGAGCGGGCGGCGCGCTCGGCGTACTGCTCGGCGGAATCCTCACCGAATACGCCGGCTGGCGCTGGGTGATGCTGATCAACCTGCCGATCGCCGCGATTGTGCTGGGGCTCAGCGCATTCGGCATACCCGCGGATCATCGCGCCGGGGAACGCAAACCATTGGACGTGGCCGGGTCGCTCACCGCGACCCTCGGCGCCGGATCGCTGGTACTGGCCGTCGTTCGCACGGATCGCTCCGGCTGGTCCTCGCCGGTAACCCTGTCGCTGCTGGCAGGTGCGGTCGTACTGCTCGGGATCTTCGTCCTGGTGGAGCGCCGGGCCGCGGTACCGCTGGTGCGACTCGCGATGCTGCGCAATCGCTGGGTCGCCGGCGCGAACCTCTTCGTGCTGCTGGCCGCGGCGGGTCAATTCTCCGCCTTCTACTTCGTCTCGCTGTATATGCAGCAGGCTCTCGGAATGTCCGCGGCCGCAACCGGCTTGGCCTTCGTCCCGTTCTCCGCCGGCGTCATCGCCGGAACCGCGGTGGCCACCCGGCTCGGTGTCGCTCGCTCACCACGCACGGCGCTGATTCCCGGTGCGCTCACCGCCGCAGCCGGTTTGGCGTGGTTCGCCCTCCTCGATCCGCACGGCACGTTCCTCACCGACGTCCTCGGGCCCTCACTCGTCGCCGGTATCGGGTTCGGGCTGTGCCTCGGGCCGCTCGCGGCGGCGGCGACCACCGGTGTCGCCCCCACCGAGGCCGGCATGGCATCCGGGCTCCTGAACAGTGCCCGGCAGCTCGGCGGCGCCGTCGGTTTGGCGGCCCTGGCCACCCTCGCCGCGCGTGATACCGGGGCGACGGTCACCACCGAATCGCTCGCCCACGGGTACGCGACCGGGCTGGCCGTGGGCGCGGCCCTCCTGCTCGCGGCCGCGCTCGTCGCGGCGGTGGTACTGCCCCGCCGGACCGCCGGCGAGATCACGACCCTCCCCGCACCGACACCCGTCGGCGCCGAATGAAAGGAACCAGCATGCAACCCACCCCTGTGGATCTGTTCGCCCGCGGGATCCGAATCCTGCCCGACGGCCGAGTCTTCGACGAGGAGCGACGGATGACCGGAGACGTCGAGGGCTGGACCCTGGCCGCCTTCCGGGTCGCCATCGATGCCGAAGTGCACGGTGACCATTGGGAGATGCATCCCAGCGGCGAGGAACTGGTAGCCGTCCTGTCCGGCGGCATCCGGCTGTACCTGCGCGACTCCGAATCCGAACCGGTCACGCTGCGCGCCGGGCAGGCCTATGTCGTCGGACGCGGCCGATGGCACCGCATAGAGTTGGACGCGCCGAGCGAACTGATGTCACTCACGCTACGGCGCGGCACCGAACTGGAAAAACGTACGGATTGAGCTGCGACGCAAGGGCGGCGGGACCCGTAGCACACCCCGCGAACTCGCACCCCGACAGGGGAGCGATAAGAATGGGGTGTATGACGGATCCCGCCAATGCCCGTTTCGGAGAACCTCATGGTGCGCGAGAGGGCTACCGACTGACCCGCTCCGAGGAGGCTGAGCGGCCGGCCGACAACGCCGGCTACGCGGCCCCCGGCAGCGAGCACCACGGGCTGCGGTGGGACAGCGAGGAATTCGGTAGCAACGGCGTTTTCGGTCCGGCGCCGGAGGTTTCGCCGACAGATATTCCCGCCTATTCCCCCGAATATCTCAACGGCACCGCTGTCGCGACTCCGTCCGCCCCGGCGGGTCTGCCGATGCGAAATGCGGCCGGCAATTCCGCTCCGCCGCCCCTCCCACGCCGAGAAGCCGCGCAGCACAATATGTTCGCCTCGCCGTTCGACGCGGATTTCGACGCGGCCGCGGCCGGGCAGCCCGCTGCGGACTCCGCAACCGCGCAGTCCGCTCCCACCTCCGGTTTTCCGGCGACCCCCGCGGGCGGCGCCGAACCCGCGGCGTCCGCGGATATTTCGGCGGGATCGGAGAATCCCACCTTCGCGCCGCCCGGGGACGCGGCGATTCAGGACCCCGAAGACACGGTTCGGCGCATCGCCGAAAGCCTCGGAATCAATCCCGATCGGCAACCGCGCTCGCTCGGCGCGCACCGGGACGGCACCACGGCGGCGGGCGGGCCGGGTAACAGCGCAGCCGAGCCGGCAACCGGCGGCCGACCGCATTCGGATACCTCGACCACGGACCCGAATTCGGCCACCCCCGACCCGACGGCGGCGACAGTTACGGAACGGGCATCGTCGTCCTCGCCGGACGCGCGCGAAGCCGCCTCGCCACCAGCCTCCCACGCGGCAGCGTCGGCGGAGGCCGCCTCGCCCGAGTCCGCGACCCCGCCGAAGCTGCCGGAACGTCTGCCGACGCGGCCATCCGAACGCTCGGACATCGCTCCGGATACCGCTGCCCCCGCCGACGGCCCCGTGGCGACGACAGCGTCGAGCACGACCACTCCCGCACCGGAATCCGATCCCCCGACATCGGGGCAGACCGGTGAGCGGCCGCCCGCGAAAGCGACGGCCGGTCCGGATGCCGCGGCACCGAACGGGCCGAGCCATCGAGCCGCGTCGGGATCGGAAACACCACTTCCACAGCGGCATTCGCACTCCGCCTCGAATTCGGGAAACAACCCGGCTCCGTCGCATTCGGCGCACACCGGGGAACCGGAGATATCGGCAGAGGATCACGAATCGACGCAGGACACGGCGACCTTCCCGGCAATCCGCGACCGCGGCGCCGGCACCACCGCCGCAGCGCCGGTCGCTCCCGCTCGCAACGGCAAGAAGGTCGAACTCCGCTCGGCTCCCACACGAACCATCGGCGACCTGTCCGATACGGACGTCCTGCGCCGCCGCGCGGAATCGGAAACCGATGCGGCGGAACGACGTTCGCCGCACGGATCATCCGCGCACAACGCCACGCCCGACCGCGGAACCGTGTCACCGGACCACAACGCCGCCGATACGACCGGTCGGCGCACGGGCCGATCGAACGGCTCCTCCGATGCGGATCCCGCCGGTACCACTTCGTTCTCACCGCTCGCCGGCTCCGAGCCGCGCCGCAATCGCCGCGCCGCAACCGATCACCACACCGGCGAGACCCCCGAGCACATCGCATCCCGCGCCGGAATCACCCCCACCTCCCGCCGGGCCGCGCGCCGCCGAGCCGAGTCGCCCGGTGAAACCCCCGCCATCGACGTCGGTGTCGTGATGCAACTCCTGCTGGCCAGCCACACCTTGGAAAACGTCGCCCGGAACGCCGAAACCGGCGATGTCGACCTCGACGGCTTCATCACCGCCGCCCACCGAACCCGCGCCGCCGCAGTAGAACTCGTCACCACCTGGTTCGGCGGCACCCAGCAGATGCGGGAATTCGCCGAGGCATTGCTGGCAGCGACGGAAAGCTGAAAGCCCTTCGAGCACTCTTCGTCCACCACACGCGGCACAAACGCGCGCCATGGCGTTCGGTGAGCCGACCGTGAACTGTCGGTGAGCGGCGCCGAGCACGATACGTCGACGATAGTCGTCCGTATCAGCGAGGAAGAATCAAATGAAGGTGTTCACGCGTTCGATGGTCGTGCTGTCCCTGCTCGCCGGGGGGAGCGCCGCCCTCACCACCGGTGCCACCGCGGCACCTGCGGCGCCGGTGACCCACCAGGCCTGGCCCGGGTGCGCCACGACGTTCCGCCTGACGGTCAATCACACGCTGTACCGTACGGCCCAGGGATTCACGCCGAAGGGAAATCTGCCCGCCGGCAGCGTGGTGCCCTGGTACGGCGACTTCTATGACCGCATCAAGACGGACGGCGGATACATCTCGAAGGGCGGCATGGTTGTGGCGAACCAACCCACCTGCCCGTGAGTGTCGACGAAAGGGCCGTCCCTCGAATCGAATTCGAGGAACGGCCCTTTCGTGCTGTCAACTGCACCTGTTCGAATTCCACGACGACGAACGAGGCAACCGGCTGACCGAGGGAAAGTCTGCACAGGGCGAAGGAATCGACACCGAGCGCGGCGCATAATCGCCTCGCGGCACCGGAGGGGTCAGCCTCCGTCGAGAGCAGGGCTTGCGATGGCCTGGCGCGCCGCAGCGGCCAGGGCGTCGACGACGTCTCGATCGAGAGTTTCCGGATCGATCAGCCAGTGGTAGACGAGCGGACCGAACACCAGGTCACGGACTACCTCGTTCGACAATTCCGGGCGCAGCGCGCCTTGCCGGCGGGCACGGGCGATGACATCGGCGATGATCTCGTCGCGTGGCCGCAGATAGCGTTCACGCAGCGGCTCGGCGAGCGCGGGGCGACGCGCGCCCTCCGCATGCACCGCGAGCACGGCCCGGCCCAGCGGTGATGCCGCCAGCCTGGTCACGAAGCCGACCGCGAGTTCGATGAGATCATTCATCGCCTCCCCGGTATCGGGGGCGCGCAACGGCGGTACCGCTTCGATCAGCGCGTGTACCACGAGGTCGTCCTTCGTCGGCCAGCGGCGATAGATGGTCGGCCTGCCGACCCCGGCGCGCGCCGCAACGGCCTCGATGGTCAATGCCGCATATCCCGATTCGATCAGCAGATCGACCGTGGCCGCCACCACCGCATGATCGACTTCCGCTTTACGCGGCCTCCCGGTTGCCATACAGTTACGTTACATCACGTAACGAAAGTGGGAAACCGATGCGGAAATCTGTGACTTGGGGCTTGTTCCTGGCATGGCTCGCCAACGACACCGAGGAATGGTTCACGATCCCGTCGTGGTCGCGAGCGAACGCCGCCGCGAACACATCACCGGTAGGCCCCGTTTGGCTCCGGCAAGAAGTGTCACCGGCGCATACTCGCGTGGCGATTTCACTGATGGGGCTGCTCTTCCTCGCGGCCTCCGCGAGCGGCGCGCGGACCTCCGGCAGATCCAGGCTCTTCCAGGCGACACTGCTCGGCTTCGGTGTACACGGCGTAGGCCACCTCGCCCTCAGCGCCGCCCACCGCGGCTACACCCCCGGCGTAGCAACCTCGCCCACCGTGGTCATCCCGTTCTCGCTGTGGGCATGGCGGGAACTGGGCCGGGCCGGCGTCCGCCGCAACGACGCCCGGACCTGGCTGTTCAGTGCCGCACTGACGGTCGGCGCGCTGGCGGGTGTGCACCGGGCAGCACACGCGCTCACCGGCGGATCACCTGGCGCTTGACGCCTCGACAGGCGAAAAGGGCCGTCCCCCAAGGGGAACGGCCCTTCTCATGCTGTCACTCGAGGTGACGGCCGATCACAAGGTCACTTGATGATCTTGGTGACGCGGCCGGCGCCGACGGTGCGGCCACCCTCGCGAATCGCGAAGCGCAGGCCCTCTTCCATGGCGACCGGCTGGATCAGCTTGACGCTCATCTCGGTGTTGTCGCCCGGCATGACCATCTCGGTGCCCTCGGGGAGGGTCACGACGCCGGTCACGTCGGTGGTGCGGAAGTAGAACTGCGGGCGGTAGTTGTTGAAGAACGGGGTGTGGCGGCCACCCTCGTCCTTCGACAGGATGTACGCCTGGCCCTCGAACTCGGTGTGCGGGGTGGTGGTGCCCGGCTTGATGACGACCTGACCACGCTCGACGTCGTCACGCTTCAGACCACGAACCAGCAGACCGACGTTGTCGCCCGCCTGGCCCTGGTCCAGCAGCTTGCGGAACATCTCGATGCCGGTGATGGTGGTCTTCTGGGTCTTCTCGCGGATACCCACGATCTCGACCTCTTCGTTGACGTTGATCACGCCACGCTCGACACGACCGGTGACCACGGTGCCACGACCGGTGATGGTGAAAACATCCTCGATCGGCATCAGGAACGGCTTGTCGGTCTCACGAACCGGGTCCGGGATGGACTCGTCGACGGCGTTCATCAGCTCGAGCACCGAGTCGACCCACTTCTGGTCGCCCTCGAGGGCCTTCAGGCCGGAGACGCGGACGACGGGGGCGTCCTCGTCGAACTCCTGGGCGGCCAGCAGCTCGCGGACCTCCATCTCGACGAGCTCGAGGATCTCCTCGTCGTCGACCATGTCCGACTTGTTCAGCGCGACCAGGATGTAGGGCACGCCGACCTGACGGGCGAGCAGCACGTGCTCACGGGTCTGCGGCATCGGGCCGTCGGTGGCGGCCACGACCAGGATGGCGCCATCCATCTGGGCCGCACCGGTGATCATGTTCTTGATGTAGTCGGCGTGACCGGGGGCGTCGACGTGCGCGTAGTGACGCTTCTCGGTCTGGTACTCGACGTGGGAGATGTTGATCGTGATACCACGAGCCTTCTCCTCCGGAGCCTTGTCGATCTGGTCGAACGCGAAGCTCTGGTTCAGGTCCGGGTACTTGTCGGCCAGCACCTTGGTGATGGCGGCAGTCAACGTGGTCTTGCCGTGGTCGACGTGACCGATGGTGCCGATGTTGACGTGGGGCTTCGTCCGCTCGAACTTCGCCTTCGCCACTGTTGTCCTCCTGGACTAGTTAGTGCGTGCTTTTGTGCAGCAGTGCGGTTTGTATTTACAGGGGGTCGTACGCGACCGATGGGGCGGATTCTCGCAAACCCGCCCCGACTGCGATTACTCGCCGGTCGCCTTGGCGATGATCTCCTTCGCCACGTTGGCCGGAACCTCCGCGTACGAATCGAACACCATGGAGTAGTTGGCCCGGCCCTGGGTCTTCGACCGCAGGTCACCGATGTAGCCGAACATCTCCGAGAGCGGAACCAGCGCCTTGACGACACGGGCACCACTGCGTTCCTCCATGGCCTGGATCTGGCCACGGCGGGAGTTCAGGTCGCCGATCACATCGCCCATGTAGTCCTCGGGCGTGGTGACCTCGACCGCCATCAGCGGCTCGAGGATCACCGGACCGGCCTTGCGGGCCGCTTCCTTCAGGGCCTGCGCACCCGCGATCTTGAACGCCATTTCCGAGGAGTCGACCTCGTGGTAGGCGCCGTCGAGGAGCGTGGCCTTCAGGTTGACCAGCGGGTAACCGGCGAGGACACCGTACTGCATGGCGTCCTGGATGCCGGCGTCCACCGACGGGATGTACTCGCGCGGAACGCGGCCACCGGTGACCTTGTTCTCGAACTCGTAGGTCGCGCCGTCCTCGCCGGTGAAGGGCTCCAGGCCGATGATGACACGGGCGAACTGACCCGAACCACCGGTCTGCTTCTTGTGCGTGTACTCGAGCTTCTCGACCGTCTTGGTGATCGTCTCGCGGTACGCGACCTGCGGCTTACCGACGTTCGCCTCGACCTTGAACTCGCGCTTCATGCGGTCGACCAGGATATCGAGGTGCAGCTCGCCCATACCGCCGATGACGGTCTGGCCGGTTTCGGCATCCAGCTTCACCGAGAAGGTCGGGTCCTCTTCGGCCAGCTTCTGGATCGCGGTGCCCAGCTTCTCCTGGTCGGACTTGGTCTTGGGCTCGATGGAGACCTCGATGACCGGGTCCGGGAAGGTCATGGACTCGAGCACGATCTGGTTCTGCGGATCGCACAAGGTGTCACCGGTGGTGGTGTCCTTCAGGCCGATGACCGCGTAGATGTGGCCGGCGGACACATCGGGAACCGGGTTCTCCTTGTTGGCGTGCATCTGGAACAGCTTGCCCAGACGCTCCTTCTTGCCCTTGGTCGCGTTGATGACCTGAGCACCGGAGTCGACCTTGCCGGAGTACACGCGGACATAGGTCAGCTTGCCGAAGAACGGGTGCACGGCGATCTTGAACGCCAGCGCGGCGAACGGCTCGTCGGCGCTCGGCTTACGAGTGATGATCTCGTCTTCCTTGCCGGGCACGTGACCCTGCACGTTCTCGACGTCCAGCGGCGAGGGCAGGTAGTCCACGACGGCGTCGAGCATGGGCTGCACGCCCTTGTTCTTGAACGCCGAACCACACAGCACCGGGTACAGCTCGGAGTTGACGGTCAGCTTGCGGATGGCGCCCTTGATCTCGTCGATCGTGAGCTCCTCGCCACCGAAGAACTTCTCGAGCAGCGCCTCGTCCGACTCGGCGACGGTCTCGAGCAGCTCCTGGCGGTACTGCTCGGCCTTCTCCTTCAGGTCGGCCGGGATTTCCTGGACCTCGTACTTCTCACCGAGCTTGGTCTCGCCGGTCCACACCTTGGCATTCATCTCGACCAGGTCGACGATGCCCTCGAAGGTGTCCTCCGCGCCGATCGGCAGCTGGATGACCAGCGGCTTGGCACCCAGGCGGTCCTTGATGGTCTGCACGGTGAAGTAGAAGTCCGCACCGAGCTTGTCCATCTTGTTGACGAAGCAGATCCGGGGCACGTCGTACTTGTCGGCCTGCCGCCACACCTGCTCGGATTGCGGCTCGACACCCTCTTTACCGTCGAAGACGGCGACGGCACCGTCGAGCACACGCAGCGAACGCTCCACCTCGACGGTGAAGTCGACGTGTCCCGGGGTGTCGATGATGTTGATCTGGTTCTGGTTCCAGAAACACGTCACCGCCGCCGAGGTGATGGTGATGCCGCGTTCCTGCTCCTGCTCCATCCAGTCGGTGGTCGAGGCACCGTCGTGGGTCTCACCGATCTTGTAGTTCACACCGGTGTAGAACAGGATTCGTTCGGTTGTGGTGGTCTTGCCGGCATCGATGTGAGCCATGATGCCGATGTTGCGGACCTTGTTGAGGTCGGTGAGCACGTCCTGTGCCACGGAAATCTTCCCCGCTCTGCTCTGTTAGCGATCAGCTAGTTGGGATTCTCGGGAACGGCCCGGGCGGTTCCGCTTCGATGCGGGCCCCTGGCCATCACTATGTCAACGTCGGGTGCGGCTGATAAGTGCCCTGCTGAGCGCAGGTGCCGCACCCGACCGTGACTCGCCTCCCGGCGCCGTTCCTTCACCGGCGGACCGGGTGACCAATCACCAGCGGTAGTGCGCGAACGCCCGGTTGGACTCGGCCATCTTGTGGGTGTCCTCGCGACGCTTCACCGAAGCGCCCAGACCGTTGCTGGCGTCCAGCAGCTCGTTGGCCAGACGCTCGACCATCGTCTTCTCACGACGCTGCCGGGAGAAGTTGACCAGCCAGCGCAGCGCCAGGGTGTTGGCGCGACCCGGACGAACCTCGACCGGAACCTGGTAGGTGGCACCACCGACGCGCCGCGGCTTGACCTCGAGCGACGGCTTGACGTTGTCCAGCGCGCGCTTGAGGGTCACGACCGGGTCGGTACCGGTCTTCTCGCGCGCCTGCTCGAGGGCACCGTAGACGATGCGCTCGGCGGTCGACTTCTTGCCGTCCAGCAGGATCTTGTTGACCAGCTGAGTGACCAGCGGCGATCCGTAGACCGGATCGTTGATCAGCGGACGCTTGGGTGCGGGGCCCTTGCGTGGCATATCAGCTCTTCTCCTTCTTGGCGCCGTAGCGGCTGCGGGCCTGCTTGCGGTTCTTCACACCCTGGGTGTCGAGCGAGCCGCGGATGATCTTGTAGCGCACACCGGGGAGGTCCTTCACACGACCGCCACGAACGAGCACCATGGAGTGCTCCTGCAGGTTGTGGCCCTCACCCGGGATGTAAGCCGTGACCTCGACCGCGCTGGTCAGGCGAACACGCGCGACCTTACGCAGCGCGGAGTTCGGCTTCTTCGGGGTCGTGGTGTACACGCGGGTGCACACGCCACGACGCTGCGGGCTCCCCTTCAGGGCCGCAGTCTTGGTCTTGGCGACCTTGTCGCGACGACCCTTGCGGACCAGCTGGTTGATGGTTGGCATATACCGGCTTTCCTTATTCAGTAACCAGTTGTCTGGAACTCTTCGATGTCTGTTCTGTCGGCCGCGCTCGTTCCGATTCCCCGGAGTTCACACCGCCGTCATGGAGCTGTCACCACTCGCCCGGATCGCGTTTCCTCGCGCCCCGAGGTCGGGCGTGTCGCGCGCAGCGCATGCCTACGTTTCCGGGCACGCTGAAACGGTCGGCCGCTCTCGCTGGCTTACGTCCTGCACACAAACTTGCCCGCACGCTTCCGGGCACAGCGATCCACGATACCCGGCAGCGCTGCGGTGGGCAAAAGTGGGGTCCGTCGAACCCGGCCCACCACGGACTATGCGATTTCACTATCTCTCGAGGCCGGCGGGCCGATGCGACCGGGGCCGGATTCGGGTCACCGGGCCAGATTCAGGGTCAACTCGGCCAGCTTCTTCGCCGCGTCACACGGATCCGGATGCCCGCCCGGGCGGTAGTTGAGCCACCAGCCGATGATCCCGGTATCCGCGGCCGGCGCCATCACGCCGCACGCATCGGGATCGCCCGGCCGCTGCACCTGCAGTGAGCGCCGGCCCTGCACGTTCACATCCTTGGTGACGTATCCGAGCCGATCGTTGTTGGCCTTCTCGTTCGCCAGCGAACCCATCTCGTACCAGTTCAGCGTGGCCATCCCGTCGCCCGGCGTACCCGACAGATCCCACATGCACACCGCGCCGTTGAACGAGCCGGTCGCGTCCTGCGCGCCGGTCGACTTGGCGATGTCCTCCGTCTTCACGACCTCGCACTCGCGCAGCAACTTGTCGAAGTTCATATTGACCCCGCCGCCGCTACCGGCCGGCAACGCGGTGCCCGAGACCGTGCGGCCGCATCCGCCGAGGGTCACACCGACCACCAGCGTGAGCAGCGCCACCAGCCCGGTGCGCACCGCACGGGGGTGCCGGGCCCTCGTCTTCGCGACCCGATCACACCTTGCGTTCGCCATCGCCGTCCTCATTTCAGCCGCTGCACGGTCAACTCGGCCAGCTTCCGGTTCTTGTCACACGGTGTGGCCGAGGGCTGGTCGAAGGCGCCCGGCGCGGTGGACCATTCGAAGAAGTCGTCGCCCAACTGCACCGCGAGATCGCAGATCCCGAAGGTCGGATCCACCGCCTGGAAGCCCTTCTTCCCGGCGACCTCGATGGTCTCGGGACTGCGGCCCTGAGCCGTCACCCAGGCCCTTTCCCGCTCGATCGGACTGCCGCGGTAGGACGCGAAAGTGACCGAGGGCCCACCGATTCCGGCGGCCTGCCAATTACATCCGACCGAGTTCTTGAAGGCCCGGCTGATCTGCGGCAGGCCGCCGATCGTGCGGACCTCGTCGTCGGAGACGTGCCCGCATTCGCCCACGAAGGGGCCCAGAGCGGCCACCTTGACGGGCGGGCGGGTCGCGGGGCTGTCGCCGTCGGACTTGTCGCTCGAACACGCCGACAGCGCCAGCGCCAAGGCCGTCGCAGCAATGAGGGCCGAGCAGATCCGCATGCCGGTGACTCTACCGATCGGACGCCGTTTCCACAGAGGTCGTCAGCCGAGGGCGCGGCGACGACCGGCCGGCCGGATCGGTCGGGCGCGGGCCTGCGGTCACAGATTCCCGCGGGCCTGTTGTTCCCGCTCGATCGCCTCGAACAGGGCCTTGAAATTGCCCTTGCCGAAGCCCAGTGAACCGTGGCGTTCGATCAGTTCGAAAAAGACCGTGGGGCGATCGGTGAGGGGTTTGCAGAAGATCTGCAGGAGATAGCCGTCCTCGTCTCGATCCACGAGGATGCCGCGAGATTGCAACTGCCGCACCGGAACTCGGACGTGACCGATGCGGGCGCGGAGCTCCGGATCCTGGTAATAGGCGTCGGGCGTGGCGAGGAATTCGATGCCCTCGGCGCGCAGGGCGTCGACGGTGGCGAGGATGTCGCCGGTGGCCAGCGCGATGTGCTGAACGCCGGGACCGCGGTAGTACTCCAGATATTCGTCGATCTGGGAGCGCTTGCGCCCGGCCGCCGGTTCGTTCAACGGGAATTTCACCCGGTGGTTGCCGTTGGCCACGACTTTGCTCATCAGCGCCGAGTACTCGGTGGCGATATCGTCGCCGACGAATTCGGCCATATTGGTGAAGCCCATGACGCGGCGATAGAACTCGACCCATTCGTCCATTCGCCCCAACTCGACATTGCCGACCACATGGTCGACCGCCTGGAACAGCCGGTGCGGCACCCGGGGCCGATACGACGACCGGCGCTCGACATAACCCGGCCGATACGGTCCGTGATAGCGGGAGCGATCGACGAGGGTGTGGCGGGTCTCGCCGTAGGTCGCCAGCGCCGCGGTACGAATCGTGCCGAATTCGTCCGTCTCGTCGTGCGGTTCGACCAGGATGGCGGCGCCCTGGCGGCGGGCGTGCGCGATACAGCGATCCACATCGGGGACCTCGAGCGCGATATCGACGATGCCGTCGCCGTGCCGGTTGTGATGAGCCACCAGCGGACTCGCCGGGTCGACGGCCCCGCGCACATCGAAACGCGCGCTGCGGCTGCGCAATACGAAGGACTTGTGGTCTCGGTTGCCGGTTTCGGGACCGGAATAGGCTTCCAGCGTCATCCCGAAGGCCTGCAGATAGTGCGCGAATTGGGTCGCGTTGCCGACCACCCACACCAGCGCATCCCAGCCGAGCACCGGGAACGGATCGCCGCCGGGATCGTGATCGACCAGACCGACCAGCCGGCGCAGCTGCGCGTCGCTCGGCACCGCGGGCCGGGATTTCCTGGCGAGGGGCTCGATAGTCATGCATCCAGATAAGCTCCGCGGCGCGGTACTGGGCAATATCCGCGATTTCGAGTAGACACCCTGGCTCAATCGGCCACCGACGGCCACACGGTGCTGGACAATTTGACTAGCAGCTCCGGCGGCAACACCGGCCGAGGACAGGAGATACCGATGACGCGCACACCCGCGAAACTGGACGAACTGGATCTCGCGATTCTCACCGCGATGCACGACTACCAGAAGGCGGGCATTCTCGAGCTGTCCCGCCGCACTCGGGTGGCGCGCGCCACCGTGCAGTCGCGGATCGCGCGGATGGAGGAGGCGGGTGTCATCGCCTCCTACGACCCGCAGGTCGACGTCACCGCCGCCGGATTCGATGTGCAGGCCTTCGTGAGCCTGGAGATCGCGCAGGGCGCACTGGATGCCGTGACCATCGATCTGGAGGCGATCCCCGGCGTCCTCGAGGCCTACGCCACCACCGGTTCCAGCGATGTGCTCTGCCGGATCGGCGCCGATTCGCATTCCGGTCTGCAGACGGTGCTGCTGAGTATCGACCGCAGCCCCGCCGTGGTCCGCTCGCACAGCGTGATCGTGCTCTCCACCGTGGTCGCGCGCCGGACGCTGCCACTGTTGCGCACCCTCACTCCGGCGGGTACCAGCAAGGCGCCGGCATACCGCAGTCCGGCGCGGTGACCGCTCAGGGTTTCAGATCGGCTCCGGGCGAGAGGATTTCGACCGCGGGCCGCAGGGCGGGTTCCAGGAACCGCAGCAGCGCGTGGGCTTCCGCCTCGACGGCGCTGGATTCCGCCGCCGACCAGTCGCGTCCGGGTGCGATTCGCAGCCGGGCGGTGCTCTTGTCGGTGAATACCTTGTAGACCCCCGCGAGGTATCCGTCGACCAGCACCGGCGATACCTGGGCCGCGAGATGTCGCAGCGGCGGCGGGGCGCCACCGGGCACGATCCGGCTGCGATCCTGATGAGAGAGCAGTGCGTTGTCGTACCAGCCGAGCAGGCGAACCGGGGCCGGCACGTCCGGATCGGCCAGTTCGGCATCGGCGGCGTCGTAGAGGGTGCGGCCCCGTTCGTCGGTGTAGGTGCGTACCCGGTCGCCGAGCTCGGTCAGCACCTCCTTGATACCGAGCAGCCGGGACCAGGTCTGCACATCCATGGTCGTCGCCGGGCCGAACGCGCGCAGATAGCGAATCACCAACTCCCGCATCGGATATGTGTGATCGAGCGGGGCTCCCAGCCACGGTTCGATCCGCGACCATACCGGCCGGCTGTTGTTCTTCCACAAACCCCGCGGCGGCGTCTGCAGGACGGGCAGCTGATAGATCCAGGTCTGGGCCACCGCCGCGGAACTGCGGTCGGGATATTCGGCGGCGGCGCGGGCCCGCAACTCGGCTGCGGTGATCGGCTGCTCGCCCACGACCCGTTCGCCGCGGGCCCGCACTTCTTCGGGGTCGAGTCCGACCATCGCACCGTAGTTGAAGCTCTTCCGGAACGGGATCTTCTCCAGTTCCGGCTGGATATGCGGGGCGATGCGCAGCGCATCGGCGGCGGTGACGAGATGAATCGTGGCCCGCATCAAAGTGATTCGCACCAGCGACCGGTCCTCGAGGGCCGAGGAAACCGTCGCCGGATCGAAATCCGTGACCCGGCTCCACAATCCGATATACGGCGGCAGCACGTCCTGCGCCTGCAGGCCCACCAGATGTTCACACAGCTGCGGCACGGTCGCCGGCACCCGCTCCAGCAACCGTTGCCGCGCCAGCAGAGTGCGATTCAGAACCCGGTCGGTCAGCTTCATGATGCGCTCACCTTACGGCCGGGCACCGACATCGCCGGGCACCGAGCGGTGTCGCGACTACTTCATCGTGACGACGACTTTGCCCTTCGCGGAACGATTGTCGAGCGCGGCGACCGCGGCGGCGGTCTGCTCCAACGGATACAGCACGGGCTGCGGCGGGGCGATCGCACCGGATTCGAGCAACGGCGCCACCTCGGCCCACTGCTCCTGCAGATAGCCGGGGTGGGTCATCACCCACTCGCCCCAGGCCGCGCCCACCACCTCGACGTTCTTGAGCAGCAGGCGATTCACCTTCACCGTGGGGATCTCGCCGGCGGTGAAACCGACCACGAGCAGCCGGCCGGCCGGGGCCAGCGAGCGGATGCTGTCGGTGAACCGATCCCCGCCTACCGGGTCCAGCACGATGTCCACGCCGCGGCCGCCGGTCAGTTCTTTCACCGCGACCAGCCACCCGTGTTCGTCGCGGGTCTCCCCGTGCTCCCGCGTGCCGCCGCCGGCCTCGACGCTACGGCCGTCGGTCAGGACCACATCCGTCGCTCCGTTGGCCCAGGCGACCTGCGCCTTCTCCTCGGTACTCACCACCGCGATCACCCGGCCGGCGCCGAGCGCCTTGGCCATCCGCAGGGTGGAGGTGCCGATGCCGCCGGCGGCGCCGTGCACCAGAACGGTCTCGCCCGCGGCCAGCCGGCCTCGCTTGCGCAGGCAGAAATGCACGGTCAGATCGTTGAACAGGATTCCCGCGCCCGCTTCGAGCGAGATGTTGTCCGGCAGCCGGAACACCATCTCCTTGGCGGTCACCGCGGTTTCGGCCACGGCATTGCCGAGCAGGGTCAGTGCGACCACGCGGTCACCGGCGGCGACTGCGGCGTCCTCCGGCGCGGACCGCACGACACCGGCCACCTCGCCACCGACGACGAAGGGCAGTTCGGGCTTCATCTGATACAGCCCCCGGGTCATCAGCACGTCCGGGAAGGCGATACCCGCCGCATGGACGTCGATCACCACACCACCGGGGAAGGCCGCCGGCTCGGCGATCTCCACGACCTCGATGGATTCCGGTCCCTCGAGCTTGGTCACCTGGGCTGCACGCATGAATCGACCTCTCTGTCCGCGGCTGCTTCCCCACAAGTTAACCGGTCTTCGCACTCCCCTGTCCACAGGACCTCGATTTGCTACGCTTGGGCCCGCTGAACTGAGCGAAGAGGGGGATTTCTCATGGCCGGTCCCGACGATCCACCCGCGAACGCGATGAAGATCGACCCCGCCGCGCTGCGCAGTTTCGCGAAAACTCTGCGGGACGAATCCGACGCCATCGCCAAGCTGAACTCCGGACTCGCGGACGCCGCGGGCGCGCTGCCGGGCACCGGATGGGCGGCCGCATGCACCGGCGCCAAGGATTCGGTCGACAACGCCTTGAAGCGAATCGGTTCGCGCGTAACGCATATCGCCGACACCGTCGAGCAGGCCGGGAAGATCATCATCGATACCGATCAGCAGCTGCGCGACGATCTGGGCAAGATCGGACTGCACCCATGACGGAAAACGGTGCGGCACTGACTGTTTCGGATGTGGAGAAATGGGACCCGGATAAACTGACCGCCGCCGCCACCGCCGTCGGCAAGCTCTCCGGCGATCTCGACCAGGCCGTCGTCGCGGCCGTCACCAGCACTCAGAAGCTCGGGCAGGACCAGCAGTGGGGCGGTGGCGCGGCGCAGGCGGCCGACGGGCGGATGCAACTGGAGAAGACGCGCGCCTCCGCGGTGAGCCAGGCGGTGCTCGCACTGCAGACGGCGCTGAACCAGCACGTGGAAAACCTCCGCAACGCCAAGACGAGCGTGCTGCAGATGCGCGACCAGGCAACCTACGTCCCCGCGCCGAGCCTCATGCCGGCCTTCGAGGTGAAACCGGACGGCACGGTCGATCCACAGAAGCGGCTCGACTGGCTCGACCAGCACCGGGACAAACTCAACGACGCCGAATACACCGCACAGGCGGCCGGCATCCGGGCCGACGCCGCGGCGCGCCAGTGGGCGCTCGTCAACGCGCTGAAGAACGCCGAAACGGTTGCCGAAGCGGCGATCACCGCGCTCAACGGCGCCAAGGCGCCCGTCGACGCGGCCTTCGCCGGTCTCGGCGACCCGGTTACCGGCGCCGGCGCCGCACCCCCCGCTCCGACCGCACCGGCCGCGACCGCACCAGCCGCCACGACACCGCAGCCCGCGGCTCCGGCACCCGCCGCGCCGATCGCACACAACTCGGGCAGCCCCAGCTCGAGCCTGATGGGCAACTCCCACCACGGCGGCGGCACCAGTTCGCACAGCGGCGGTTCGTACAGCGGCGGCGGCTCCTACAGCGGCCCGACCAGCGGGCCGCCTCCCACCGCCCATCCGTCCGGTGACGTGCAGCAGTGGATCGCCCAGGCCAAGCAGATCCTCATCGAGATGGGTTATCCGCCGGAAGCGATCGACGAGAACGCCATCGCGCTGATCATCGAGCACGAATCCGGCGGCGATCCCAACGCCATCAAC
Organism: Nocardia veterana NBRC 100344; assembly: GCF_000308855.1. Lineage (GTDB taxonomy): Bacteria > Actinomycetota > Actinomycetes > Mycobacteriales > Mycobacteriaceae > Nocardia > Nocardia veterana. The sequence continues at coordinate 22,221 of NZ_BAGM01000120.1, forward strand.
AATTGGGACAGCAATGCCGCGGCGGGCCATCCGTCGAAGGGCATCATGCAATGCATCGACAGCACCTTCAACGCGCATGCGGCGCCGGGCCACACCGATATCTGGAACCCGGTCGACAACATCGTCGCCGCCACCCGCTACTCGATCGATCGCTACGGCTCGCTCGACAACGTCCCCGGCGTCTCGGCGGTCTCGAGCGGCGGCGGCTACGTCGGCTACTGATTCGCCTCGACCGGGCCCGCCCCAGTCCTGGCGAATACAACTGGACATTTGCTACGTGTGAGTAGAGCCATCTCGGCGTAACAGTGTGATCTGCGCCCCGTAAAGTCATGTCACAAGAAGCACCGCATGAGTACGCGGCACACCGTGCAGCGCGAGGAGCACCAGTGTCACTCGATCAGCCACTCGCCCCGCTTCCCCAGGAGGGCATGGGCTTCGCTTCGGCGTGGCCCATCCGGGCTGGCGACGTAGATCCCTACAGTCGGTTGCGGCTCGATGCCGTGGCTCGATATTTGCAAGACATCGCGTGGGAAGAGTTGCACAGCAGCTTCTTCCATCGCACCGATCCGGCGTGGATCGTCCGGCGCACCGTCATCGATGTGGTGCGGCCGATCCTGTGGCCCGATCGGGTCGAGTTGCGGCGCTGGTGTTCGGCGATGTCGACCCGGTGGACCAATATGCGGGTGCGCATCACCAGCGACAACGGCGGCTTGATCGAGACCGAGGGCTTCTGGATCAATATCAACGAGTCGACGAATATGCCGACCCGGATCAGCGACGAGGGTTTGGCGCATCTGGCTCGGACCACCGATGAGCACCGCCTGCGCTGGCGGCCCTGGCTGACCGACGCGGTGCCACCGGAGTCGGATACCGATCAGCCGTTCCCGGTCCGCGCGACCGATATCGATCAGTTCAACCACGTCAACAACGCGATGTACTGGCAGGCGGTCGAACAGTATCTGGTCGACTATCCGAAACTGGTCGCCGGCCCGCATCGCGCGGTGATCGAGTATGTGGCGCCGGTGCTGGCGCGTCAGCACATCACCGTGCGCAGCCGCTACGAGCCCGGCGACCGGAACGGTCAGCCGGTCCTGCGGCTGTGGTTCATGGTCGGCGGCGCGATCACCACCACGGTGCGGATCGGCGCGTTACCCGCCTGAGGCCAGGGCTCGGTTTTGCCGCGGGTTTGCCCAGCCGGCCGGCGGTTCCAGGCCCGCCGTGACGACGGGCCCGGAACGGCCGGGGATCAGCCGCGGGCGGCCTCGAGCAGATCCTCGATGGTGGTGAATTTGACCCGGGGCCGGCCGCCGGCCTTGCCGGCGCTCTTCTCGGCCGCGTCGATGGCCTTCCAGCCGTCGCGGCCCACGGCGTCGGGCTGGCGTTGCGCGAGCAGTGCCTCCAGGGCGGCCCGATCACCTTGCGGCGCAGTCAGTTTGCCGGAGGTGAAGTCCTCGAGCAGCTGTTCGACGGTTTCGGTGGCGTCGACGCGGTTCGAGCCGATCACCCCGCGCGGGCCGCGCTTGATCCACCCCGAGACGTAGACGCCGGTGAGGTGGACGCCGTCGGCGACGACCCGGCCGTGTTCGTTGGGCACGATGCCGGCGCGCTCGTCGAAGGGCAGATCCGGGATGGGCACGCCGCGATATCCGATGGAACGCAACACCATCGACGCCGGCAGCGTCTCGGTGCGGTCCGACGCCCGCGCGACCACCCGGTCGCCCTCGGCGACGAGTTCGTTGTGCACGAATTCGAGCTCTTCGACGTGGCCGTCGCCGCGGATCTCGGTCGGCGAAGCCAGGTACCGGAACACGATGCGCTTGTTGTCCGGGTTCGGCGCCTTGGCCGCGTACTCCTGGGCCAGTTCGTACTTCAGCCGCAGCGAGGGCTCGACCTCCGGATCGTCGAGCAGGGCCCGGCTGTGCGCGTCCAGTTCCAGTTCGGCGGGGTCGATCACGACGTCGACGCCCTTCAGGTAGCCGAGGGCGAGGAATTCGGCCGAGGTGTAGGCGGCCTGCAGCGGACCGCGGCGACCCAGCACGACGACCTCGCGGATATTGCTGTTGCGCAGCGCGTCGAGGGCGTGATCGGCGATATCGGTCTTGGCCAGCTCGTCGGGCGACAGCGTCAGCACCCGGGCGACGTCGAGCGCGACGTTGCCGTTGCCGACGATCACCACGCGCTCCCCGGACAGATCGAAACTGCGGCCGGCGTAATCAGGATGCCCGTTGTACCAGGCCACGAATTCGGTGGCCGAATGGCTGCCCGGCAGGTCCTCACCGGGAACGTCGAGACGACGATCGGCCGAGGCGCCGACGGCGTAGATCACCGCGTGGTGATGCGCTTGCAGTTCCTCGTGCGAAATGTGTTTACCCACCTCGACGTTGAGCCGGTACTGCAACGTGTCGCGGCGGAACGCGCTTTCGAACATGCTCGACACCGATTTGGTACCCGGGTGGTCGGGTGCGACCCCGGCGCGCACCAGACCCCAGGGGGTGGGCAGCCGGTCGAACATCTCCACCTCGACATCGGCGCGGCGCAGCAGCTCGTCGGCCGCGTAGCAGGCCGCGGGCCCGGCACCGACGATGGCCACCCGGAGGGTGCCGAGTTCCTTGGGCGGGCGCGAGGGTGTCACCAGCGGGTCGAAATTCGACTCCAGCGGGTGCCGCTGGAAGTAGGAGGCGTTGATATCGCGGAAGCGGGCCAGGGAAGCCGACAGATCGTCCTCGGAGAAGATGGCCTCCACCGGGCAGGCATCCACGCACGCACCGCAGTCGATGCAGGTGTCGGGGTCGATGTAGAGCTGCTCGGTCGTCGCGAACTCGGGTTGCTCCGGAGTGGGACGAATGCAATCGACCGGGCACTCGGGTACGCAGCTGGCGTCGTTGCAACAACGCTGCGTGATCACGTAGGCCATATCTCGCAGATCCTCGAAACTTCTCGGTACATCCCCACCCGGGTTTGGACAGGGCGTGCGTCACACCGGTTGCCGGTCGGCCCACGCTGTGACACCACATTCAGTGTGCCTCGAGAGTGAGTTACATCTCTCATCAGGTCGGCTTTTAGATAACACCGTTTACTTTCTGGGGCCGCTACGGTGATGCGCATGGCGCGGACCCTGATCCTGATGCGACACGGTAAATCCGCCTATCCACCGGGCGTCGACGATCACGACCGGCCCCTGGCGCCGCGCGGGCGGCGCGAGGCCGCGCTGGCCGGAACCTGGCTGCGCGAAACGCAGCCGGCCATCGACGCGGTGTGTTGTTCGGACGCCGTGCGCACCCGCGAAACACTGGCCGCGACCGGAATCACCGCGCCCGTGACGTTCGAGCACTCGATCTACGAGGCCTCTCCGCACACCCTGATCGAGCTGATCCAGCTCACCGACGACGAGGTACAGACCCTGCTGGTGATCGGGCACTCCCCCGGCATGCCGTGGACGGCATGGGAACTGGCCGCCAATCGCGCCTCGCTACCGGCCGAGGAGCTCAGCCGGAAATTCCCCACCTCGGCGCTGGCCGTCCTCGAATTCGACCGACCGTGGTCACGCGCGGACCCGGGTACCGGCGACCTGATCCGATTCCACGTGCCACGCTGAACGCCCCGTCGCGCACGCGATTCCGCACGGAGGTCGCCTACCGCGCGAAAGATCTTGTCAGCGTAGGAATTTCCCACGAACGACGACGAGCGCCCCGAACAGGACGAGAACCACCAGCGCGACGAACCAGTTGGTCAGCGCCCAGACGACACCGAGAACGACGAGCACCGGAATCGCCGCGACGAGTGCGATGAACGGGCTTTCCTTGACCGTCTCCAGCGCCGACCGCGCCCGGATCCGATCGATTTCCTTGGCCATGTACTCAGGGTAGGCGTTCGAATCGCCGGCCGCCGCGACTTGTCGGTGCCGGGTGGGATGCTCGGCGCATGGATTGGAAAATCGAGCTCGTCGCCATCCCGGTCACCGACGTCGACCGGGCCAAGGAGTTCTACACCCGAATCGGGTTCAACGCCGATCACGACGCCAGTCCCACCGAGGACATCCGGTTCGTGCAGCTGACGCCGCCGGGTTCGGGCTGCTCGATCTGCATCGGCAAGGGGATCACCGACGCCGAACCCGGCAGCGTGGTCGGCATGCAGATGGTGGTGGCCAGCGCCGAGCAGGCCTATCGGCAGTTGATCGAGGCCGGGGTGGCGGCCACGCCGGTCAAGGACGAGGGCTGGGGCCTGTTCACCTACTTCGCCGATCCGGACGGCAACAAGTGGGCGGTCCAGGAGTTGCCGAAACGGGGCTGAGCGCCGGGCCGGCCGGGGTGTTCACCACTTGCATGGAGTGCACTCCAGGTCGGTACTGTCGAAGACAGCTTCGGCAGGCAGGAAGGCGACGGCCATGACGGCGACCACGGCGAATCCCCTCGAACAGTCCGACGATTACGAGCGCCCGAAATATTCGATCGGCGATGTCGCCGAGAGGTCCGGCCTCAGCCGCGACACGCTGCGCTGGTACGAGCGAATCGGGTTGATGGACTACATCGGCCGCGATTCCAGCGGTAAGCGCCGGTTCAGCGATCGGGATCTGAGCTGGCTGCATCTGATCGGCTGCCTGCGCGCCACGGGAATGTCGGTCGCCGATATGGTCCACTACGCCGAGTTGGTGCGGGCCGGGGACGGCACCACCGCGGAACGACTGGAAATGTTCCGCAGAACCCGGGAGGGCGTCCTCGCCCGGATCGAGGACCTGCATCGCACACTCGCGGTCCTGGACCGCAAGATCGACCTCTACGAGGGCAGAGTGGCTGCCATGCAAGACATCTGAGCCCGCGTGACGTCGCATACATCTCGCGCGTGGTGACGCAGCGCACGGTTACGATGCCTGCGCTATGCAAACCCCCGCCGCCGATGCCCGCATCTGGATCGACAAGCAGAGTCCCGAGCCGTTCCGCGCGCTCAACAGCGTCGCGCTCGCCGTCCGCGCCGCGGCGGCAGCCGCCGGTCTGGATCGCTCGCTGGTCGAGCTGGTGAACGTCCGGGTCTCTCAGATCAACGGATGCGCGTATTGCCTGGATCTGCACTCCCAGGCCGCGCTGAAGGCCGGCGTGACCCGACAGCAGCTCGAGGTGTTGCCGGCCTGGCGACGGACCGAGCTGTTCACCCCCGCCGAATGCGCCGCCCTCGCACTCGCCGAGTCGACCACCACGCTGCCCGATGAGGACACCCTGCAGCATGGTTACACCCTTGCGCGGCAACATTTGTCGGACGAACAGGTTTCGGTGATCATCTGGGTCGCGACGACCATCGGCGCGTTCAACCGCGTGTCGATCATGAGCAGGCATCCGGTGCGGGAACGAGAGGAGCACCGATGATCGATCAGGCCGCCACCGCAGCAGTCGTCCGCAACGAAGCCCAGCACCGCTACGAGGTGTGGTACGGCGACAAACTCGCCGGCTTCGCCGAATACCGCGAGAACGGCGACGACATCGCCTTCATCCACACGGAGGTGGACGCGGAGTTCAGTGGCAAAGGTCTGGCGAACACCCTGGCCCGGCATGCGATCGACGATGCGGTGGAGCGCGGGCGCGCGATCGTGCCGCGTTGTTCGTTCATCAAGAGCTGGCTGGACAAGCATCCCGACTACGATGCTCATGTGGTGGGGAAGGGTATCCAGCGATAACCGTACGGACGGACAGGGTGGCCGATGAGCGATCTCGAGGCGAATCCGGCCGAGGCACTGTGTGAATCCTCGCCGGCGCCCGGCCCGCGGGTGGATTTCTATCCGGCGCGGGAGGTGCCGCTCGGCGGCGTCCGCGGCGTCACGGTCATGCGGGTGCTGCCGCAGCGTGATCTGCCGACGGTGGGCGCCTGGTGTTTCCTCGACCATTTCGGATCGACCGAGAGCTCGCATCGGCTACCACCCGATATCGATCCGCACCCGCATATCGGGCTGCAGACCGTCACCTGGCCGTTCGAGGGCCGGATCCGCCATCGTGACAGCGTCGGCTCCGATGTGGAGATCGAGCCGGGGCAGCTCAATCTGATGACCTCCGGGCGCGGCATCGCGCATTCGGAGTACACGGTTCCCGGTGCGCCGGCCGGCCACGGGCTGCAGTTCTGGATCGCCCTCCCGGACTCGGATCGGGAGATCTCGCCACATTTCGAACAGCACCGCGAACTGCCGGTGCTGGCGCTGCCCGGGCTGCGGGCCACCGTCTTGATCGGTTCGCTCGCCGGTGTCGAGTCTCCGGCGATCAGCTACTCCCCGATCGTCGGCGCGGACATCACCGTCGGCCCCGGCGCCGATGCCAGGGTGCCGCTCGATACGGCGTTCGAACATGCCGTGCTGGTGGTGTCGGGCGAGGTGCGCATCGACGATGTCCTCGTCGAACCCGGTCCGCTGCTGTACCTCGGCAGTGACCGATCCGAGTTGCGGCTGCGCAGCGAATCCGGCGCACACTTGGTGCTGATCGGCGGCGCACCGTTCGGCGAAGATCTGGTGATGTGGTGGAACTTCGTCGGGCGCAGCCACGACGAGATCGACCGAGCCCGTACCGACTGGGAGACCCACGACGTCGGGCGCTTCGGGGATATCGCGGGACATACTCCGCAACAACGCATTCCGGCTCCACCGTTGCCGAATCTGCGCTTGCGTCCACGCAAGCGCCGCAGCTTCACCGAGCATTGATCAGCGATCGAGGATCGCGGTTTCCGAATCCGCTTCGCCGGTCAGCGATTGGGTGCCGATGACGCGCAGCAGATCCAGTTTCTCCTGTGCGTCGGTTCCCGGCCGCGGGTAGAAGACGAGCAGATGCTGGGTAGCGTTCGGGGTGACCAGCGTTTCGCAAACCAGATCGAGCAGCCCGACCTGCGGATGCCGGATGCGTTTGGCGTCGCCGATCCGCACCGCGACTTCGTGTTCGGCCCACAGCCGTTCGAATTCCGGGCTGACCGCCCGCAACCGCGTCACCAGTTCGGTCACGTCGGGGTCGCCGGCCCGCCGCGCCGCCGTCGCCCGCAGATCCGCGACGTGCCGGCGGGTCAACACGTCCCAGTCGGCCTCGGGAAATCGCGCCCGGCCCGCCGGATCGGTGAACCAGCGCCACAGCAGGTAGCGGTCCATCCCGGCGAGCTGGGAGTGATCGCCGGAGAGGTTGATATGCATGCGGTTCTGCGCGAGGATCTCGCCCAGATCGGACACCACACACGCCGGGGTGTCCACCAGTTTGTCGAGCAGGAACAGCAGTCCGGGGCTCACATGCCGGTTACCACGACCGCGGGTGGGAGCGGCGTGGCCGCACAAATGGTAGAGGTGGTCGCGCTCGTCGTCACCGAGACGCAGCGCCCGCGCCAGCGCACCGAGCACCTGGACCGAGGGCCGTGGTCCGCGGGACTGTTCCAGGCGGGTGTAGTAGTCGGTGGACATGCCCGCGAGCAGCGCGACCTCGTCACGCCGCAGCCCGGGCGTGCGACGCCGAGTGCCCGGCAGCAGACCGACATCGGCGGGTTGCAACTGCGCCCGGCGACGGCGCAGGAAATCGGCGAGATCGTCGCGGTCCATATCTCCACTCGGCCCGGCCGCGCCACCGCCAGCCAGGGATCGCCGATCCCTCGATAAACGATCTCTGCCGAGCGCCGGGTTCGGCACGCACGATCGGTTCCATGACGACTATCGACAAGACGCAATTGGGCAGCACCGGACCGAAAGTCGGCCGCCTCGGGCTGGGTGCGATGGGAATGTCGGGTGCCTACGGCCGCTCCGACGACAGCGATTCGATCGCGACGATCCACGCTGCCTTGGACTCGGGGGCCACGATCATCGACACCGGCGATTTCTACGGCGGCGGGCACAACGAGATGCTGATCCACCGGGCTCTCGCCGAGCGTCCCCGCGAGGACTATCAGCTCAGCGTGAAATTCGGCGCGCTGCGTGGCCCGGACGGCAGTTTCGGCGGCGTGGACTGCCGGCCGGCGGCGATGCGCAACTTCCTGCTGTACTCCCTGCAGCGCCTCGGCGTGGACTACATCGACATCTATCGTCCGGCCCGCCTGGATCCGGCGGTGCCGATCGAGGACACCGTCGGCGCCATCGCGGAAATGGTGGCGGCCGGGTATGTGCGCCACATCGGCCTGTCCGAGGTGGGCGCGCAGACCCTGCGGCGAGCCGCGGCGGTCGCGCCGATCGTCGATCTGCAGATCGAGTATTCGTTGATCACGCGCGGTATCGAACGTGAAATCCTGCCCACCGCAGGCGAACTCGGGATCGGGATCACGGCCTACGGCGTGCTGTCGCGCGGGCTGCTCAGCGATTCGTTGCGCACCCAGCCGACATTCGCCCCCGATGATTTCCGTGCTCACAGCCCCCGGTTCCAGGGCGAGAATCTCACCACGAATCTGCGGCTGGTGTCGGCACTGGCCGAGATCGCCGAACAGCGGGGAGTGAGCGTGGCGCAGCTGGCCATCGCCTGGGTGCTGGGCCGCGGTGACGATATCGTCCCGTTGATCGGCGCGCGCCGGGTGCCGCGGTGGCAGGAAGCGGTCGCGGCGCTCGATATCGAATTCACCGCCGACGAACGGTCCGCGATCGAGGCCGCGGCGCCGGCGGAGGCGGTGGCCGGCACCCGCTACGCCGCCGCGCAGATGGCGATGCTCGACAGCGAAAGCTGAGCCGTCGCCCGCCGCCCGCCCGGCTACTTCCGGCGCGGGCGGATCACCGCGGTGAATGTCGCTGCGGCGACGGACTTTCCGGTGCTGTCGGTGATGTCGACCGGCACGGCCAGTTCCACCGAGCGCCGATCGGCGATATCGGCCCGGGCCTGTTCGAGTTCCGCGGGCGTCAATTCCGAGGTGGCCCGGAACGGACCCGCTTCACCCTTGGCCCGGGCCAGATATTCGATGCGTCCGTCCCGCGCGACGATGAAGGTCTCACCCATCAGATCCACGATGCCGGAGATGGACGCACCCATCGCGGCGGTCTCGGCGAGGCCGAACAGGATGGCGGCGTGGACATCCCCGTTGTGATTGAGATGTTCCGGTTTCGGCGCCATGCTCACCACGTTGCGACCGGGCAGATATTCCTCACCTTCCACCCCCGCGAACCGGATGAATCCCAGTTTCCGAAATCCGGCCATCACCAGTTCGCCCATGGCAGCGTGGTCCATCGCGTCTCCCGTCGCGCACAAATTGAAACGTGTTCTACTTTCATACTCTGCGCGAGCGGAGTGTGTCCACCGCGGGCCGCCCGATGCCCACGGGATCGCGTCGGAAAAATCCGAAAAGAAGATGGTTCAGATTGACCGAAATTTGGTTAAGCTTCATCCCACTGCGCTGAGCACGGCAGGACAACCAACCGGGTCCGCGGACCCATGATGCACGAGGAAGCAGTTCATGAACGCCTTTATCGCCCTGATCGACTCCAACTCCTCCGGCTCGGTGACAATGAACAGCGTCCTCACCAACATCATGAACATGTTCATCACCGGATCCGCGGGGTCGAACAGCAACGGCGGCGGCATCTTCAACTGAGCCGTACCCCACCATCGTCGGCCCGTCCGGACCCCATGCACACGGGCGGGCCGATCTCCCCGGATACCATGCCCGCATGTCGAACCCCGCCGTCTCGCTCGGGGACGAACCGCCGGACCTGCGTCGCCTTCAGCATTTTCTCTGCGTGGCGGAGTGCGCCGGATTCAGCCGGGCCGCACAGCAACTCCATCTGAGTCAACAGGCGCTCAGCAGTTCGATCGCCAAACTCGAAAAACAGCTCGACACAAAGCTTTTCGACCGCACCGGCCGACGGATCAGCCTCACTCCGGCCGGCGTCGCGCTGCAGGAGGGCGCCACCGGCCTACTCGCCGCCGGCCAGATCCTGTTGCGCCAGGTCCGTGACGCCGCCGCGGCGAATCGGACCCCCTTCGTGGTGGCACATACTCCCGCCATCACCGCGGACGAGGTCCACACTCTGCTCGCCCCGGTGCGCATCGGACGACCGGATGTGTCGCTGACCGTCGCCCAGACCTTTCCTTCGGAACTGGAATCCGCCCTCGTCCACGGCAGCGTCGATGTCGCGTTGCGGCGCGGTGTGGCCGTTCCACACGGGCTCGCCGCGGCCGTGATCGGATACCACCCGCTACGCGTGGCCGTCGCCGCGAGTCACCCCCTCGCCACTGCCGGCACGCTCACCCTCGACCGGCTCCGACACGAACGGATCGTGGTGTGGGCGCCGCCGGGAGCGTCGTTCTACACCGACTTCATCCTCAGCACCTGCCGCCGTGCCGGTTTCGAGCCCGGACTGGTCGTCGACCGGGTGCAGGGAACGCCGCCGGTCACCGCCGTCGTCGACTATCCCGATGCGGTCGCCTTCGTGACCGCGCCCGCCGGACCGGCCCTCGGCGGCCGGGTGCGCGTACTCGATCTGGCCGACCCGCCGATGACGCCGATTCAGGCCCTCTGGCTCCCCCATACCCGCTCGGCGGTACGGGACCTGTTGACCACCGTGACCTCGGATCGAACCGACAGCCGCGCGACGGACGGCTACTCGCGCACCTGACCGGGGGTCGTGCCGAAACGGCGGCGAAAGGCCTTGGTGAAACTGCTGACCGAGCCGAAACCCAGATCAGCCGCGATATCGGCAACACTGCGGTGCCGATACGCCGGATTGCGCAGCCGGTCCCGCGCGATCTGCAGCCGCTGCTCGCGGATCACCTCGCTCGGTGTGGTGCCGGCGGCGCTGAAGGCCAACTGCAGCTGTCGCAGCGACCAGCCCAGCGCGGCCGCCACCCGGGCACCGGTGAGTTCCGGATCGCCGGCGTGGCCGGAAATGTAACGGCGGGCGGTCGCCTCCACCTGACTCAGCTGATTCGGCGTGCTCGGCGGTTCACCCAGGATCTGCATGCACAGCAGATCGACCAATTGCTCGGCGACGACGTCGAATTGGCTGTCGGTGAGTGCGTCCCGCTGCGTATACAGCGTATTCGCCACCGCCCCGGCCACACCGCCCAGGCCCGCGGTGAGATCCAGCGGCTGCGGCGGCAGATGATACCGATTGAGCCGATGCCGAATCTCCTCGTAGGAAATTGTCAGAATGAGCCCGTGCGAACCGTCGCCCATCGCCATCGCGAACGGTTCGTCGGTCGAGACCAGACAGGCGCTACCCGGGCTCAAACTGCCCGTGTCGTCGAAATGACGGAACCGTAGGGTGCCGGTGAGCGGCACCAGCAGCCGATAGTCGGAGTCGGGATCGGTGCGGATGAGCTTCGGGGTCCGCGCATAGCTGACGGCGTCGGAATCCCAGCCCACCAGTTGGTAGGCGCCGGTGTGGCGGCGTGTGGTGCGCCCGCGGAAATCCGTGGACTGCGGAAACCGGAACGCCAAACCGCACTGATACGAACTGATCAGATGCGTCCAGTAATCGACCCGCTCGTGCGGTTCGATCGCACTCGTCGTGGCTGCGTCGGCAATGCTCATCGCCCCATATCATCGCCGGTTTCCCGATTCTGCGCACGAGAACAAAGCCCGTGCGCCTCAGGACAAGCGCCGGCGATAGGCCCGTCATAGCGTCCGCATAGCCGATTTCCGCGACGTCGGCGTCCGTGGTCACGGATACCGATGAGGGAGCGGCCTGCTGTGGACGAAGATGAGGAGACCCCCATGCGCACGATGGCCACCTTCGATCCGGACCGGCCCGGAACACATGTCGAGCGCGCCGAGCGATGAAGATCATCGGAAGTCGTTGGCGCAGTTTCGAATACCTGCCGGTGGCGGCCGGGCCGGGAGCGGTGGCGCTGCCACCGGGCGCGGTCCGCACGCCGCGGCGGTTCTTCGACTGCCTGCTGGTCCGGCTCGTGGTCGAGCCCGGCGACGGGCCGGCCACCGCGGCTGCCGTTCGCGCGGTCCGCAAACTCTGCGCCGACAGTGACGCCTCGTTCATCGTGCTCACCGGCAGTCCCCACTGCGCGGCCGTCGGGAGCCGCTCCGTCCTGGCCGGGGACCCACCCGACATCCTGACCGATATCGCCGACACGCTCGACATCCTCGCCGAGGTCGCCGATCGGCTCGAGGAGCACGGCGAGCGCGTCCACCTGATCCCGTTCGGCTGGAACCTGGACTGCCGGCTCGAGGAACCGCAACCCGCCTGGGCGTCGACCACGCTGACGCTGAAGGCACCGGCGGACCGGCCCGTGCCGGCGCCCCGGGGACGACCGCACTGCCCACACGCGCTGATCTCGGCCCGGTCGAACCGGGCCCGGATCTTCCGGCGGCCGCGGTAGCCACGACTTGACCTTCGAGTCGGCTGAAGGTTCATGATGGGTCGGTGGCGAATTCCGGACTGGTGACGATCGGCGCATTCGCGCGGGCCAGCGGCTTGACCGCGAGTGCGTTGCGCTTCTACGCGGATTCGGGATTGCTCGCGCCGGCGATCGTGGACCCCGTGTCGGGCTATCGGTACTACGCGCAGGCGCAACGCGAACGGGCGGAGCGGATCCGCGAACTGCGCGCGATCGGGATGCCGCTGGAGACGATCGCGCGGGTCCTCGACGCCGGAGCCGACGCCGCGCGGCTCATCGATGAGCACGTGGCGGGGCTGGAACAGCGAGTGCAGCAGATCCGGGAGCGGGCCGCCGAGCTCGAGGCGGTGCTCGGCGGTCACCCCGGCCGGGCGGTGGCGAGCGTCAGCGGTCCGGTGTTCGCGTCGGCGGTCGAGCAGATCCTGGCCGCCACCGCGCACGAACCGGACCACCCGGTGCTGAGCGGCGTGCACGTGGAGGTAGCCGGCGAAACCCTGACGCTCACCGCCACCGACCGGTACCGGCTGTCCACCCGCACGCTGGTCCTGGACCGGCCGAGCCCGGCCGACTGGGTCGCCACGGTCGACGGTGACGACCTGCGACTGGCCGTCCCCGAACTCCGCCGCCGGCACCGGATCCGGCTGGACGCCACCCCGCGTTCGGTCCGCTTCCGGATCGCTCCCGAACAGGTGCGGACCTGTCGCATCCTGCCGAGCCCGTTCCCCGATCATCGGCTGCTGCTGGGCTCGATCGAGACCGCGCGGGTTCGCGTCGTCGTTCCCCGCGACGCGCTGTTGCGCACGCTGGAATCGCTACGGACACATCATGTTCTGCTGTGCGCGTCGAACGGCGCGGTGACGGTCGCCGGACCGGATCGGGCCGCGCGCAGCCCGGTTCCGGCGGTGGTGACCGGACCGGATATGGAGCTCGCCTTCGACCTCACCACGTTCTATCCGGCGATCGACACGGCCATCGGTCCCGACGTGATGATCGATATCTCCGGCCCCGCGCTACCGGTGGTCGTCCGGTCCGCGGACAACGGCGACCTGACCACGATCGCCATGCCCATCGCGACGCCCGACCCCACACGACCGCCCATCGACTTCTCCGACCCCGAGGACCCGTCATGAGCACTGCCGACCCCGGTACCGACCCGACCATGGCGGCGATCGGAGCCGCCGTCGAATCCGGCCATCGCGGTGACATCGACCGGGCGCGAAGTGAACTCGCGCACCTGTGGACCACCATCGGTCCCGCCGGTGACCCGTTGCACCGCTGCACCCTCGCTCACCACCTCGCCGACCTCCACGCCGATCCGGCGCAGGCACTGGTCTGGGACATTCGCGCCCTCGACGCCGCGGACGCTCTCACCGACGCGCGGGTACACCGCCACCACGAGGGCCTGAGTGTCGCCGGGTTCTATCCCTCGTTGCATCTGAACCTGGCCGACGACTACCGGCTGCTCGGATCCTTCGGCGCCGCCGCCGACCATATCGCCGCTGCGCGAGAGCGCCTCGACGCACTGCCCGAAGGCGGCTACGGCCGCCTCATCCGGCGCGCGACCGAGGAGGTCGGCGAGCTGATCGAGGCCCGGTCGACCCGACGCCGCCCCTCCGCCCCCGGGGTTGCGCAGGCCGGCCACCGTGCTCGGAAACACCCCGAACACATCGGGCAAACCTCCGCGTAGATGCGGGAAAACCATCGGAGGCAGCGAGTTTCAACGATCAGTTCGGCGTCACGACGAGTGGAACCAGCTGTTCGTCCGGGGTCCAGGCGCCGTGGTGTCCGACCAGGGTCGATTCCAGCGGCTCACGTTCGGGGCAGACCAGCACACTGCGGCCTTCGGCCACGGCGATGAGGTCACCGACGCGGGCAGCGATGTCGGGCGCCGGCGCGGTCGGGCCGAACCAGTGTTCGTCCAGGGCTTGCTCGCGCGGGACAACCCTTGCGTGCGTGGCCAATTCGGCACGCCAGACGGCCAGCACGTCGTCGAGCGCCGCCGGGTTGTCGAGGTGGACGTGGCGCACCCGTGCCTCCCCCGCGATCATGCGCACGTTGCGGTGCAGATCGCCGCGTGCGTCGAGATCCACCACCTCGCCGGCGCGGATCATGCCGTGATCACCGGTGATCAGCAGCGTGCACGTGGACGGAAGATCGGTCAGCAGATCGGCCACCGCCGCATCGATATCGGCCAGTACCGCCAGCCACTGCGGTGATTCCGGGCCGTGCAGATGTCCGGCGGCGTCGAGATCGGCGAAATAGGCGTAGGCGAACCGTGATTCGGCATCCGGGTGCTGCGCGACCGCGAGTATGCCGGCGCGCACCTGCTCGAGGTCGGCGGCCGGATGCACCGTGCCCGCCGTCCGGAATACCGCCCGGGTGAGACCGGAACTGCGCTGATACTCGGGAATCACATAGTGCACGGCCACGCCGTGTGCGGCGAGATCCTCGAGCCGGCTGGTGCTGCGCTGCACCGTTTCCGGCGGGTGGTCCCCCCGCGCGTCGGGTCCGGTCGCGGAGTCGGTGCGCCAGCGCAGGGCGTTGAGCAGGCGGGGGCCACCGGGCGCGGGTACGGCGAAGCTGTAGCCGATGATGCCGTGGGTCGCACAGGGCGCACCGATGGCGAGGCTGGCGATACTCGCGGCGGTGGTCGCCGGGAAGCCGGCGATCAGGGTGGTGGCGACGTGGGCGCTCAATGTCGGCGCCACGGCCCGGTTCCGGGCGAGCAGTTCGGCGCCGAGCCCGTCGATCAGCAGGACGACGACATCGCGGCGGGGAACGAGACCCAGCGAGTTGTCCACAGCCATCCCGAAGGATGCGGCAACCGAGGGCAGAACGTCGGCGAGGGTATGTGGCATCGCGGCCCATGCTGCCGGATCCGCCACGCCGGCACGAACTGTTTTCCCGGTGTCCGGCTCGTGCCGGGTGCCGCGTCGATGATTCCGAGCGCGGCCACGGCCGCCCTTCCGGTCGAGCGCCACCGCGGCGCCGGCCGCGCATCGGAGCGGTTCGCCGGTCCTCGCCGGGTGACCGGTCCTCCGATACCGTGGATATCCAGCCGCGCAGTGCGATGAAGGTGGTGAATCCGGGTGTTCGATCCGTTGGCCGATATCGATCGGGCCCTCGCCGATCGCGCCGGATGGACCTGGTTCGACGACCACCTGCTCTACACCTGCGGGGTGCTCGATCTGCTACGCCGCGGCGAGCTGGCCCGGATGCCGGTCAAGTCCACCCGGATTCGCCTCGATCCCGGCGAGGTGTGTATCGCCGAGGGGCCGGCCCAATGGTATTTCTGGCGCTCGGCCGGCGACGGGACCTGGACCCGAAACAATATCTACGTGGCCGGCAGCGCCTCCTTCATCGCGGCCGCCCAGCTGGGCAATGCCCTGGTCAATCAGGTGCGGCGGCAACGGGCCGAGGCGGCGAGCCGCCCGCGCTGGATCGCCGAGCGCCCCGGATCCGTGATGATCTCCGACCGTCGCATCCATCTCACCAACCCCGACAGCGTCTTCCCGATCGCCTGGTCGGCGCTGGAGACGATCGATCTGACCGCACCGGACCGGGTGGTATCGCGCTACGGCGACCGCGACGGCGGCCTGCAGCTGTGGCAGTTGCACAGTCCCTGGGCGGTCCTGATATTCGTCGTCGCCGCCCACCTGCATTTCCCGAACCATCCCCTGCTGCTGTCCGGGAGGTGGCTGCCCGCCGGATTCGAGGACAAATGCCATCTGGCGGGGAAGAAATGTCCGAGGGTGCGGGACCGGTAACCCGGTAACTACGCCATCGCAGCCAGCAGGGCGTCCAGCGCGCGGTAACTGTCGTTCAATCCGTCGGCCATACCGGACTGCAACATGCCGTCGCGTTCGGCCGGAGTATGGAATTGGCTGTCGGTCACCACTTTCGTACGGCCGTCGCCGAGATCCACGAATGTCGTGGCGTCGATGGCCACATGTGCGGGCATACCGTCCCATTCGAACGACCAGACGATGCGCTCACGCGGAGTGATCTCGCGGAACCGTCCCTCGAATCCGTGCGCCTGACCGTCGGCGTGCTCGATGAAACGCCAATGTCCGCCCGGACGGAACTCCCAGCGCTCGACATCGAGCCGATGCCCGCGCCCCCACCAGCGCACCACATTCTCGATCCGGCTGTAGGCATCCCACACCCGGTCGATCGGTGCGTCGAAGATCCGCTCGACATGGATTTCCCGGTCGCCGGACGCCGTGACCGCCGTGTTCTTGCCGGTCGTGTCGGTTGTCGTGCTCATTGCCCTACTCCGTTCGTTCGAGGAATTCACCGAGACGGTCCATCCGGGCCTCCACCATCCGGCGGTAGCCCTGCAACCAGGACGCCTCCCGGTCGAGCACATTCGCGCCGAGCCGGCAGTACCGGACCCGGCCGCGCTTTTCCGTGACCACCATTCCGGCCTGCTCGAGGATCGCCAGGTGTTTCTTGATGCCGGTGAGGGTCATCTCGAAACGTTCGGCCAGCTCGGTGACCGTCGCGGGGCCGCTGCCGAGGCGCTCGAGGATCCCGCGCCGAGTGGGATCCGCCAGCGCCGCGAAGGAGGCGTCCAAAGAACCATACTGAACCATCTAGTTCAGTGTTTACGATTACCGGCAGCGGTGTCAAGGGCTGCTGGGCAATGTCGGTGCCACATGGCACCATGTCGGTGTGGCCAGCACACCTGCCCCCGACCCACGGTTGCGCGATCTCGCGCGGCTGCGTCGCGTCCGCGACCGCATCGACCGCGAGTATGCGAAGCCGCTGGACGTGGAGGCCCTGGCCCGCGATGTCCACATGTCGGCGGGACATCTCAGCCGGCAATTCCGGCTCGCCTACGGCGAATCGCCCTACGGATATCTCATGACGCGGCGAATCGAACGCGCGATGGCGCTGCTGCGGCGGGGCGACCTCAGCGTGACGGAGGTGTGCTTCGAGGTCGGCTGCCAATCGCTGGGTACGTTCAGCACCCGCTTCACCGAACTGGTCGGCGTGCCGCCGAGTGTGTACCGCCGCGAGGCCGCGGAGGCCACGCTGGGCATGCCGTCGTGCGTTGCGAAACAGGTGACCAGACCGATCAGGAATCGAGAAGCACAGGTAACCGAGTAGCAATTAGCGTGAGCGCCATGGACATCACCATTCACGACACCTTCCTTCCGCAGGACGATCCGGAGGCGGCGCTGGCGTTCTATCGCGACACGCTCGGCTTCGAGGTTCGCAACGACGTCGGCTTCAAGGGCATGCACTGGATCACGGTCGGCCCGGCCGGTCAGCCGGACGTCTCGATCGTGCTGTACCCGCCGAACGCCACGCCCGGTGTCACCGAGGAGGAACAGCGCACCATCTCCGAGATGATGGCCAAGGGCACCTTCGCCAGCATCAATCTGGCGACCGAGAACGTCGACGCGGTCTTCGAACGGCTACAAGCCAACGGAGCCGAAGTCGTCCAGGAACCCACCGATCAGCCCTACGGAGTCCGCGACTGCGCGTTCCGCGACCCCTCGGGCAATCTGCTGCGCATCCAGCAGGCCTCCTGAACCCTCCGCTGCGGACACAGGCAGCGACCCGATCGACCCCGGCCGGCGGCCGGCCCGCCCACCCGAA
>NZ_BAGM01000119.1 GCF_000308855.1 Nocardia veterana NBRC 100344
GTCGTCGTCGGCGCCGAGCCGGTCGATGCCGAGCAGTTCGGCCATCACGGCCGCCACCACGGATTCGGCCCCCTCGGCGGGTGCCCGGTAGGCAGATTTCTCACCGACCGTCTCGACCGCCGCCAGTGCGGTCCGGTCCAGTTTTCCGGATGCGTTCACCGGCAACTCAGCGAGCACGGTGACCGCGGTGGGGACCATATAGGCCGGAAGTTCCCGCGCCACGCCGGCGAGCACGGTGGTCGGATCCACCGCCGTTGCCGGGCCGTCCGGCACCACGAACGCGTGCAGACGCGCGCTCTCCCCACTACCGGCGACGACGACAGCGGCCTGCGCCACCCCGGCCTGCGCGCCCAGTGCCGCTTCGATTTCGCCGAGCTCGATGCGCAGACCCCGCAACTTCACCTGGAAATCGTTGCGGCCCAGATACTCCAGCTCGCCCGCGCGATTCCAGCGCACCAGGTCGCCGGTGCGATACATCCGGACGCCCGGCCGGAAGGGGTCGGCGACGAACCGGTCGGCGGTCAGTTCCGGCCGGCCGACGTAGCCGCGCGCGAGTTGGGTTCCGGCGAGGTACAACTCGCCCGCGACACCCACCGAAACCGGACGCAACGCCCCATCCAGCACATACACCCGCGTGTTGAACACCGGACGACCGATCGGCACGGTCGCGGTGTCGCGCCCGGTGACCTCGTGATACGTCACATCGACCGCGGCCTCGGTCGGACCGTACAAATTGTGCAACGACGCCCCACCCAGCTCCCGCCACCGCACGGCCGTACCCGCCGCCAACGCCTCACCCGAAGTGAACACCCGCCGCAGGGTGCCCGGCGCCGGAGTCGAACCTTCGGTCAGCGCGCTCACGAACACGGCGAGCATCGACGGGACGAAATGTACCGTCGTGACGTCTTCTTCGGCGATCAGCCGGGCCAGGTAGCCGGGGTCGCGGTGCCCGTCCGGCCGAGCCACCACCAACCGCGCACCCACCTGCAACGGCCAGAACAACTCCCACACCGACACATCGAACGTCACCGGCGTCTTCTGCAACACCACATCATCGACACCCAGCCCGTACTCCGACTGCATCCACACCAGCCGATTCACGATCGCCCGATGACTCACCGCCACACCCTTCGGACGACCCGTCGAACCCGACGTGAAAATCACATACGCCACATGATCACCACCCAACGGCCGCAACCGATCCCGATCGGTGATCGGACCGTCCGCGAAACCCGACACATCCACGCGATCCACCGCGATCACCGGTAGCTGCGCGGGCACACCGGACGGCGAGACCCCGGAGATGCTCAGCACACAGTGCGGCCGCGCGGTCGCCAGGACATACCTGGTTCGGTCTTCGGGGTGATCGGGATCCAGCGGCAGGTAGGCCGCACCCGCGGCGACGATCGCATGTATCGCCACCACCATCTCGAATGAACGCGGAATACGGACGGCCACAATGGTTTCCGGCCCCACACCACGCTGGATCAGGTAGCGGGCGAGCCGGTGCACGCGCCGGTCGAATTCGCGATAGGACAGGCTGGTTCCCTCGAACGTCACCGCCGGAGCGGCGGCGCGCCGGTGCCGGGCGGCCGACAGCTCGGGTAGTGTGCGCGGCTCGATCGGCCGGTCGGTGGCGTTGGGTTCGGTCAGCAGCCGAGTCCGTTCGGCCGCCGACACGACGGCCACATCGGCGATCCGAGTCTCCGGCTCGGCGGTCAGCGCGTCGAGGATGCGTTCGAAGCCGTCCAGCTGGGCGGCGACGGATTCGGCGTCGAACAGCTCGGCGGCATAGTGGACGTGCAGATCGATCCCCGCGGCGGTGCCGTCCTCGGTGTAGCGCTCCGTGGCCGTCCACTGCTGGTCGATCTGGATCGGAGCAGCGGCCGGTTCCACCGGCGCGATCCGCAGTCCGCCGAGCCGCAGATCCGCGCGCGCCTGATTCTGCAGGGTCAACGCGATCTGATACAGGGGCGAATGCGATTGGGACCGAGTCGGATTCACCGCCTCGACGAGCTGCTCGAACGGCAGCGCGGCATGGTCGAAGGCGGCGAGATCCACCGCGCGCACGCGCTCCAGATGATCGACGAGCCGATCCTGCGCCCGGACCGGAGTCCGCAGCACGAGGGTGTTGACGAACATGCCGACCAGATCGTCGAGTGCCCGCTCCCCTCGCCCGGCGACCGGCGCGCCGATCACGATGTCCTCGCTGCCGCCGTATCGCGCCAGCAGGACCGACAGCGCCGCATGCAACACCATGAACGGCGTCACCCGCTGCTCGGCGGCGAGCGCGTCGATCCGCCGGTGCAGGTCCGGGCCGAGCACCGCGGTGACGGCCCCGCCGCGGTGTGCCGCCACCGCCGGTCGCGGCCGGTCGGTGGGCAGCGAGCACAGGGCGGGCGCGCCGGCCAGGTGTGCCCGCCAGTAGCTCAGGTGCCGAGCGATTTCCGACGCCGGGTCGTCGGGCGCCCCCAGCGTCCGCCGCTGCCACAGCGCGTAGTCCGCGTACTGGATCGGCAGCGCGGACCAGGTCGGCGCCGTACCGGCGGTGCGAGCCTGATAGGCGGTGGCGAGATCACGGGTCAGCGGTGCGAACGACCACCCGTCGGCGGCGATGTGGTGGACGACGAACAGCAGGACATGGGTCTGTTCGGCGCGGTCGGCCGCCGGGGCCCGCCGCACCCGCAGCAGTCGGATCCGCAGTGGAACCTCGCGGGTCACGTCGAACCTGCTGTGCGCCAGCGCATCGGCCGTCGACGCGATCTCCTCGCCCGCCACATCGGTGATGTCGAGATCGAGTGCCGTTGCGGGCAGCACCGCTTGGGTGGGGACACCGTCGCGTTCGGGATAGCACGTCCGCAGGGTTTCGTGGCGTTCCACGACGTCGGCGACCGCGGCGCGCAGGGCCGCCACATCCAGATTGCCGGTCAGCCGCAGTGCGAAGGCGATGTTGTAGCTGCCGCCGCGGCTGTCCAGGCGGTTGAGCAGCCACATCCGCTGCTGCGCGATCGACAGCGGCACCACGTCGGGCCGCGGAACCACGGCGGTGGGCCCGGAGTCGGCCACCGGGGCGTCCGCCAGGGTGATCCGGCTCGCCAGGGCGCGCACGGTGGACGCGTCGAAGACGGCTCGCAGCGGCACCGGCGTGCCGGCGGCCTTGCCGAGCCGGGCCGCCAGCTGGGTGGCCACCAGCGAATTGCCGCCCAGCGCGAAGAAGTCGTCGTCCGCACCGACCCGCTCGACACCGAGCAACTCGGCGAAGGTGTTCGCGACCAGCAGTTCCGCCGGTCCCACGGGCGCTCGATACCGTGTCGGCGCGAGCACCGGTTCCGGCAGTGCCTGACGATCGAGCTTGCCCACGGGGGTCAGCGGAACCTTGTCCAGCACCATCACGGCCGCCGGAACCATGTGCGACGGCAGCCGGCGAGCGGCGAAATCGGTGAGCTCGACCGGGTCCACCGCGCGGCCGGGCTTCGGCAGCACGTACGAGACCAGGGCGGTCCCGCGCACCTCGTGCGCACGCCCGATCGTGGTCGCGAAATCGACATCGGGGTGCGCGCCGAGGACCGCGTCGATCTCCCCGAGTTCGATCCGGAAACCGCGCACCTTGACCTGGAAATCGGTGCGCCCGACGTACTCCAGCTCCCAGTCCCCGGCGACCGGGATCCAGCGCACCACATCGCCGGTGCGGTACATCCGGCTGCCGGGCGCGCCCCACGGATTCGGCAGGAATCGCTCGGCCGTGGCGCCGGGCCGGTTGCGATATCCGCGGGCCAGTCCGCCCCCGGCCAGATACAGCTCACCGGCCACGCCCGGTGGCACCGGCCGCAGCCGCCGGTCGAGCACCAGTGCCGACATGCCGTGCACCGGGGTGCCGATGGTGATCGGCCGTCCCGCCCGCAGTTCGGCGTAGGAGGAGATGATCGTGGTCTCGGTGGGGCCGTAACCGTTGAGATAGCGACGACCGGGCTCCCACGCCGCGAGCAACTCCTCGGTCGTCACGTCACCACCGACCGAAACCACCTGCAGCTGCGGCTGATCGGCCGCATCGACGGTGCCGAGCACGGCGGGGGTGATGATGGCGTGGGTGACCTGCTCGGCCCGCAGCAGTTCGCCGAGTTCCGCGCCGCCGAGGATGCGGGCGGGCACGATCACCAGCGTCGCACCGGTCGCGAAGGCGCAGATCCATTCCAGCACCGAAGGATCGAAACTCGGCGAGCAGATGTGCAGCATGCGATGGTCCCCGCGCAGCCCGTAGCGCTCGATCGCATGCCCCGCCAGTCCGCCCAGGCCCGCGTGGGTGACGGTGACGCCCTTGGGTTTTCCGGTGGACCCGGAGGTGTAGATCACGTAGGCCGGGTGCGACATCCGCAGCGGGGCGAGCCGGTCGGCATCGGTGATCGGATCGGTCGACCGCGCGCGCAGGTCGGCGTCGAGGGCCGGATCGTCGAGCACCAGCCACCGCACGCCCTCGGGCAGCGCGTCCGCATAGGCCGCGACCGTGACACCGATCCGCGCCGCCGAATCGGTGACCATGTAGCGCATCCGATCCGCCGGATAGGTGGGGTCGACCGGCACGTGCGCGCCGCCTGCCTTCGCCACCGCGAGTGCCGCCGCGACCATCTCGTAGGAGCGTGGAAGTGCCAGCGCCACCAGCTGTTCCGGACCGACTCCGGTGGCGATCAGCAGCCGGGCCAGACGGGTGGAGTAGTCGTCGAGTTCGCCGTAGCCGATCGAGCGGTCCTCGTATCGGACGGCGATCCGATCGCGCCCGTAGCGCGCGCCGGCGGTCAGCAACTCCGGCAGCAAGGCGGTCGCCATCACCGCATCGTCGTGAACGCGGGTGAACCGGGCGTATTCCTCCTCGCTCAGCAGCGCGAGATCGCCCACCGGCCGCTCCGGTTCGGCCACCAGATCGCGCACCAGCGCGGTGAATCGGCGGGCGAAACCCGCGACGGTCGCGTGGTCGAACAGATCACGGGCATAGGCGAATTCGGCAACCATGCCCGCACCGGACTCGCGGACGTTCAGGGCGAGGTCGAATTTCGCCGTGCCGGAGTCGAGTTCGACCGTGGCCGCCCGCAGCCCCGGCAGCTCCAGGTCCGCACCCGGCTGATTCTCGAAGGCCAGCGCCACCTGGAACAGCGGATGCCGGGCCGTCGAGCGTTCCGGTTCGAGCAGTTCGACGAGCCGTTCGAACGGAATATCGGCATGCGCGAAGGCGTTCAGGTCGGCATCTTTGGTGGATTCCAACAATTGCGTGAAACTCGCGCCACCGGACACGTGCGTGCGCAGCACCACCGTGTTGACGAACATGCCGATCAGATCGTCGAGTTCGCGCTCGCCGCGGCCGGCGATCGGGGACCCGATCGCCAGATCCTCGGTGCCGGTCATCCGCGCCAGGAAAATCGCCAGCGCGGTGTGTACGGCCATGAAGGTGGTCGCCTGCCCGCGCCGGGCGAGGGCGCGCAGGCCGTCGCAGGTCTGCGCGTCGATCTCGAATCGCACCACGCCGCCGGTATAGGTGGGGCGCATCGGACGGGGCCGATCGGTGGGCAGATTCAGCTCGTCGGCCAGCCCGGCCAGTGCGGTGCGCCAGTACGCGGCCTGGCCGGCGAGGATGCTGTCGGGGTCGGAGTCGGAACCGAGAACCTCGCGCTGCCAGATGCTGTAGTCGGCGTACTGCACCGGCAGCGGCGTCCACCGCGGCGCCGCACCGGCAGCGCGGTGCGCATATGCCGTCATCAGGTCGCGGGTCAGCGGGGCGATCGACCAGCCGTCGGCGGCGATGTGGTGGGCCACGAAAACCAGAACATGCTCGGATTCGTCGGCGACGCGCAGCAGCGCGATCCGCACCGGCGGTTCGGCCGTGACATCGAATCCCGGTGCGATCAGCTCCGCGAGATGGCCGGAGAGTTCCGCTCGCGCAACGGTTCTCGGCAGCAGGCGCAGCGGAACCTCCGCTGCCGGAAGGACGACCTGTACCGGGCCGTCCTCGGTGTCGGGGTAATGGGTCCGCAGTGTCTCGTGCCGCTCGACCACATCGCCGATCGCGGCCGTCAGCGCGGCGAGGTCGAGATCACCGGTCAGGCGCACCGCCACCGGAATGTTGTGGACCGACGATGCCGGATCGAACCGGTTGAGGAACCACATCCGCTGCTGTGCCGGAGACAGCGGAATACGCTGCGGACGAGCAGATTTCAGCAACGGCGGGCGTTGCGCCGCCCCGGCCTCACCGCCGAGCGCCGCGGCGAACCCCGCCACGGTGGAAGCCTCGAACAAGGTGCGCACCGGTACCCGCGCACCCACGATCCGGCCGATGCGGGCGCTCACCCCGGTGGCGTCGAGCGAACTGCCGCCGAGCGCGAAGAAGTCGTCGTCACGGCCGACCCGGGCACGGCCCAGAACCTCCGCGAACACCTCGGCGACCCGCTGTTCCAGCGGTGTGCGCGGGGCCTGGAACTCCGCCGCTCGCAGCTGCGGAACGGGCAGTGCCGCGCGGTCGAGTTTGCCGCTGCTGTTCAGCGGAAATTCGTCGAGTTCGACGACGGCGGCGGGAATCATATAGGCGGGCAGCACCGCGCCCAGTCCGGTTCGCACCGCCTCGACATCGAGGTCGGTCCCGGGTACGGGGATCACGTAGCCGGCCAGATAGTCGCCGCTGTCACCGGTGATCAGGCGCACCGCGGCCTGCCCCACGCCCGGGGCGGCCAGCAGCGCGGTCTCGATTTCCGGTAGTTCGATGCGCTGCCCGCGGAACTTCACCTGGAAATCGATACGGCCCAGATAGTCGAGCTCCCCCTCCGGCGTCCACCGGACCAGATCGCCGGTGCGGTACATGCGGTCGCCGCCGTAGCCGAACGGATTGGCCACGAAGCGTTCCGCGGTCAGATCGGCGCGCCCGTAATAGCCCCGAGCGAGCTGCACTCCGGCCAGATACAACTCGCCCGGCACCCCGATCGGCACCGGATGCAGCCGCGAATCCAGCACGAAGACCTGCGAATTCCATTCCGGCTCGCCGATGGGAACGCTCCGCACGTCGGCCGGCGTCGCCTCGTGGCAGGTGATCGAGACGGCCGCCTCGGTCGGGCCGTAGAGGTTGTGCAGGGCGCCGCCGCATTTCTCGGCGAACAGCGCCGCGGTCTCGGCGGGCAGCGCCTCACCGACGACGAATACCGCACGCAGCGTGGACAATTCGTCGGCGGCGGCGTGGTTGAGAAAGACGGTGAGCATGGACGGGACGAAGTCGGTCAACGTCACCCGCCGCTCGGCCACGGTCTCGGCGAGATAGCGCGCATCGCGGTGACCGTCGGGGGTGGCCAGGATCAGGGTCGCACCGGCCCGCAGCGGCAGGAAATAGCCCCATAGCGAGACATCGAAGGTGGTCGCCGTCTTCTGCAGGTAGATATCGGTGGCGCGCACCCCGTATTCGCTGTGCATCCATTCCAGCTGATTGGCGATCGCGCGATGGCTGACGGCCACGCCCTTGGGCCGGCCGGTCGAACCGGAGGTGAACAGGACATACGCCGGATGATCCGGGTGCAGGGTGGCATGCCGCTCGTGCTCGCCGATCTTGGCCGCGGAGTAGCCGTCGAGGTCGAGCTCGTCGAGGTGGTGCAGGGCCGTCACCGCCGCACCCGGCGGTAGTTCGAAGCCGGCCGCCCGGGTGGTCAGCACGCTGTGCGGCCGGGCGGTGGCGAAGATGTGGCCGATGCGCTCGATCGGATGGCCGGGATCGACCGGGACGTAGGCGCCGCCCGCGCGGAGCACGGCGTACATGCCGACGACCAGTTCGATCGAACGCGGCATGGCCAGCACCACCAGCGTCTCCGGCCCGACCCCGGATTCGATCAGCTTGCGCGCCAGCCGATTCACCCGATCCGACAGCTCGCGGTAGCTGAGTTCGGTCTCGCCGAAGACCAATGCGCGGTGATCGGGGGTGCGGCGGGCCTGCATATCGAAGCCGTCGTGCAGGAAACGGTCCAGCACCTTGTGGCCGCTCGCGTTCCAGCTGGAGGTCACATAGTCGAGCTCACCGGCGTCGAGCAGTTCCAGATCACCGACCGCGCGCCCCGGCTCGGCGGTGGCGCCGGCCAGCAGGCGAACGAATTTGACGGCGAATTCCGCCACCGTCGGTCTGTCGAAAAGATCGGTCGCATAGGTGAATTCGGCCCGGTACCCGGACCCGGCGGCGGGTTCGGAGACGGTCAACTGCAGATCGAATTTGGCGAAGCCCGGGTCGAAGTCGACCGGTTCGGTATCCAGGCCCGGCAGCTCGGGCGTACTCAGACCGAGATTCTGCATGAAGAACCCGACCTGGAACAGCGGATGCCGGGACTGGGAGCGGGCCGGATTCAAGACCTCGACCAGCCGCTCGAACGGGATGTCCGCATGTGCGAAGGCGTCCAGGTCCCGAGCGCGGATGCGCCGCACGAGCTCGGCGAATTCGACGTCGCCGGTGACGCGACTGCGCAGCACCAGGGTGTTGACGAACATGCCGACCAGATCGTCGAGGGCACGCTCCCCGCGCCCGGCCACCGGTGTGCCGATCGCGATATCGGTGGTCCCCGACAGCCGGGCGAGCAGGACCGCCAGGGCCGCGTGCAACACCATGAACGGGGTCGCGCGCAGCTCGTCGGCTAGCGCGTCGATCGCGGCCCGCAACTCGGCGTCGATCGCGAATTCGACCGTCGCGCCCCGGTAGGAGGCGACCGCCGGGCGTGGCCGATCGGCCGGAAGATCCAACTGTGCGGGCAGGTCGGCCAGTTCACGCCGCCAGAAGGCGAGCTGGCGAGCCGCCTCGGAGTTCGGGTCGTCGTCCGCGCCCAGGACCCGCTGCTGCCAGAGCGTGTAATCGGCGTACTGCAGGGGCAGCGGAGCCCACTGCGGCCGCTCGCCCCGGATGCGTGCCGAGTACGCCGCGACCAGGTCCCGCAGCAGCGGTCCCATCGAGACCCCGTCGGCGGCGATGTGATGGACCACCAGCACCAGCGTGTGGTCGTCGGGTCCGCTGCGCAGCAGGTGCACGCGCACCGGAATATCGGCGGAGACATCGAAACCCGTTGCCGCCGCCTCGGCTACGGTGGCGGCCAACTCCTGCTCGGCCACGTCCACCGGCGCGAGCTCCGGCGTCCCGGCCGGCCGGATCACCTGCACCGCGCCCGCGGCCGTCTGCGGGTACACCGTCCGCAACACTTCGTGCCGGGCGATCACATCCGCCACGGCCGCGCGCAGGGCCGCCACGTCGAGTCGGCCCCGCAGCCGCAGCGCCACCGGGGTGTTGTCGACGGCGGCCGCGTCGTTCCCGCCCGGTTCACTGTTGGCCAGGCGGTTCAGGAACCACATTCGCCGCTGCGCCGGCGACAGCGGCACCGTCTCCGGCCGCGGTCCGGCGGTGAGCGGGGGGCGGACCGGTGCGGCGGTCGCCGCGGCCGCCAACCCGGCCGGGGTGGGGCGATCGAAGAAGTCGCGCACGTCGACGGTCGTCTGCAGGGCGGCCGCGATTCGTGCGATCGCGCGGGTGGCCAGCAGCGAATTGCCGCCACGGGCGAAGAAGTCGTCGTCGGCGCCGACCGCGTCGACGCCGAGCAGATCGGCGAAGATCTCGGCCACCGCCCGCTCGGCCGGAGTGCCCGGCTCCCGATAGGTATCGGTGGCGGCACCGAAGTCCGGCTCCGGCAGGGCTTTGCGATCCAGCTTGCCGTTGGCGTTCACCGGCATCGCGTCCAGGGCGACGAGCAGGCTCGGCACCATGTATTCCGGCAGTTGCCGGGCGGCCGCGCTCAGGATCGCACCGGAGTCGAGCACACAGCCCGGGGCGGGTACCGCATAACCGATCAGATGATCGCCCGTCTGGTGCCGGTACAGCAGCACCGCCGCCTGCGCGACGGATTCGTGGGCCAGCAGCGCCGCCTCGACCTCGCCCAATTCGATCCGCAATCCGCGCAGCTTGACCTGAAAGTCGCTGCGGCCCAGATATTCCAGCTCGCGGGGACCACCGTCCGCGCCACGACGCCAGCGGACCAGGTCGCCGGTGCGATACATGCGGTCGCCGGGCGCCCCGTGCGGGCCCGCGACGAACCGATCGGCGCTCAGCGCCGGTCGGCCGAGGTATCCGCGGGCCAGCTGCACGCCGGACAGGTACAGCTCGCCCACCACCCCGTCGGGCACCGGCTGCAGATTGTCGTCGAGCACCAGCAGATCGGTGTCGTCCGCGGCCGCGCCGATCGGCACCGAGACCGCGTCCTCGCCCGTGACCTCGTGCGCCGTCACGTCGACCGCGGCCTCGGTGGGTCCGTACAGGTTGTGCAGACTCGCACCGCTCACATCGCGGAAGGCGGCGCCGGTCGCGGCGGGCAACGCCTCCCCGGAGGCGAATACGGCGCGCAGCGATTCGATCCGCTCGGCCGCACCCGCGTCCGCCACGGCGGCGGCGAACACGGCCAGCATCGAGGGTACGAAATGGGCGATGGTGACCCGTTTTTCGGCGATCATCCGAATCAGATAGGCCGGGTCGCGGTGCCCGTCCGGGGCGGCGAGCACCAGCCGGGCGCCGACCTGCAACGGCCAGAAGAACTCCCACACCGAGACATCGAACGTGAACGGGGTCTTCTGCAGCACCACATCGCCCTCGTGCATCCGGTAGCACCGCTGCCGCCAGCGCAGGTTGGCCACGATCGCCCGGTGCGAGACGGCCACGCCCTTGGGCCGCCCGGTGGAACCCGAGGTGAAGATGACGTACGCGATGGCGTCCGGATGCGTGCGGGGCAGATCCTCGGCCTCCGGGGCGGAGGGCAGTTCACCGGTGTCCCAGTCGAATTCGTCGATGCGCAGCACCGGAACCCCGGTGAGCGCCGGCGCGTCGGCCGCGGTGAGGACGACCACCGGCGCGGCCACCTCGAGCACATAGGCGATGCGCTCGGCCGGATGGTCGGGATCGATGGGCACGTAGGCGCCACCGGCCTTGTGTACGGCATACATCCCGATCACCAGCTCCAGGGACCGATACAGGGACAGACCCACCCGGCTGTCCGGTCCCACTCCCATTCGGATCAGCTGCCAGGCCAGTGCGTTCGCCCGGGCATCGAGTTCGGCGTAGGTCAGCGTCCGACCCTCGAACTCCACCGCGACCGCGTCCGGCGTGCGCGCCACCTGTTCGGCGAACAGGCTCGCCAGGGTGTCGGCGGGAGCCAGGCCCGGTGACAGCACGCCCGCCGCCGCGGTCAAGGCGTCGTCGAGCAACTCGGAGACAGCCGCGGCCAGCGCCCCTTCCGCGCCGTCCAGCAGCCCGGGGAAGCGGCCCGAGACCACCACCTGCACCAGTGCGTCCGGGGTGAGGGCATCGCCCATCGCGGTGGTCAGGGTGCTCAATTCGGTGTGCAGGTCGGTGTAGCTGATCGACGATTCGCCGTGGCGGACCGCGACCCGCTGCGGTTCCAGCTCGGCGACGACCTCGATCAGATACGGCAGGTCCGCGATTCCGTAGGCGCCGCGCAACGCCGGATGGGCGGTGGACCGGACGGGTGTAACCGACTCTGCATGCGTCATCAGTGGGTTCCTTCCGTGGTGAGCACGCCCTGTGCGCGCAGGTGCAGGGCCTCGAGCAGGGTCGCGAGCCCGCCGGCACCGGCGGTCAGCACACCGGGCAGCAGCCCGGCCAGCGCGACGTTGAGCAGCGCGTCCGTTCCGGCACCGGCCCCCATGGCGCGGCCGACGGCGGTGAGCTTGTGGTGGAGTTCGGCGAATGCGACCGCGCGACCGTCGAATTCGACTGCCACCGAATCCGGCGCGGCGCCCGCGGCGGCGGCGATGAGTTCGAGCAGATCGCCGGGCAGCCGGCCGGTGGACGCCGGCCGGGCGGCAGCGGGCCGGCGTTCGTCCGCGGTGCGAATATCGATGGCGCGCACCGCGATCGACGGATCGGCCGCGACGGCCCGCAGAACCAGTTCCAGCCGTTCGGCGAACAACCGGACCGTGCGCTCGTCGAAAATGTCGGTCGGATAACAGAACTGCATGCGCAGCCGCTGCAGATCGCCGCGGTGATCGAACTCCTCCAGGGCGGTGAGCTGGAGGTCGAATTTCGCCTCCGGCAGCTCGGGTTCGAGCGTCTCCACCCGCAGACCGGGCAGGGCCACCGCATCGACCGGCAGGTTCTGGAAGGTGAACAGCACCTGGAAGATCGGCGGATAGGAACTGGTTCGGACCCGGCCCAGCGCCTCCACCACCCGTTCGAACGGCACCTCGGTACGCCCGAGCGCGGCCAGATCATCCGCCCGGACCCGCCGCAGCAGTTCGGCGAAACTCATCCGGGCGTCGACCTCGGTGCGCAGCGCGACGGTGTTGACGAACATGCCGACCAGGTCGTCGAGCTCACGTTCCCCGCGACCGGCGACCGGAGCGCCGATGACGATGTCGGATTGTCCCGACAACTTCGCCAGCAGTACCGCGAAGGCGGCGTGCATGGTGGAGAACAGGGTCGTCCCGTGGGCACGGGCGACACCGGACAACTGGGCGACCAATGGCTGATCGAAGGCGAAATCGACGGTGGCGCCGCGCATCTCGCGGCGGGCCGGGCGCGGCCGATCGGTCGGCAACGACAACTGTTCCGGAGCGCCGGCCAACCGCTCCCGCCAGTAGTCGAGTTGCTGGGACAGCAGGCTGCCGGGGTCGGTGTCGGCGCCCAGGACGGAACGCAGCCATTCGCTGTAGTCCGCGTACTGCACCGGCAGGGGCGACCACTGCGGTGCGACACCGGTCAGGCGCGCGGAATACGCGGCGACGAGGTCGCGGGTCAGCGGTCCCATCGAGTATCCGTCCGCGCTGATGTGGTGCACCACCACGACCAGGATGTGCTCGTCGTCGGCCACCCGGAGCAGGCGCACCCGCACCGGCGGCGCGGCGGTGATATCGAAGCCTTCGGCCACGACGGCGGCGATCTCCGCGTCGATTCGGTGGCGCGGCACCGGCACCGGATCCGCGTCGACCGTCAGCGCCGAGGGCGCGAGCACCTCCTGGACGGGGCCGCGGTCGGTCTCCGGATACCGGGTGCGCAGGATGTCGTGCCGCTGCACCAGATCCGCGAGCGCGGCCCGCAGGGCGTCGTGGTCCAGGGCTCCGGTCAGGCGCAGGGCGACGGGCACGTGGTAGGCCGCCGAATCCGGCATCAACCGATGGAGCACCCACATGCGCTGCTGAGCGAGCGACAGCGGAACCGCGCCGCTACCGGATCGAGGACGCAGCGGTGCCCGACCGTCCCGCTCTGCCGTGTCGATCCATTCGGCGAGCGCGGCGACCGTTGGCGCCGCGAAGACGGTCGCCACCGGAATCCGCACTCCCGTCGCCGCGCCGAGCCGCGCCGCCAAACGCGCCGCCGACAGGGAATTGCCGCCCAGTTCGAAGAAGTCGGTGTCCACGCCCACTCGCAGCGCGGTCTCGGCCGCGCCGCCGACCAGGTCGGCGAATTCGGTCGCCACCAGATGTTCGGTCGCGGTGGCGGGCTCGCGAAACTCGTTGTCCGACAGCACCGGTGCGGGCAGCCGATCGCGATCGACCTTGCCGTTGGCGGTGAGCGGCAATGCGTCCAGCACCACCACGGCGGCGGGGACCATGTATTTCGGCAGGTCCCGGTGCAATGCCCGACGGAGTCCGGAGGCGTCGACTCCCCCGCCGGGCACCGCCGCGTAGGCGATCAGCCGCGGCCCGGCCGTGCCGTCGACGCGGGCCGTCGCGACCGCCGCATCCACCCCGGGCTGCCGCAGCAGGGCCGCCTCCACCTCGCCGAGCTCGATCCGGAAGCCGCCGATCTTGACCTGGAAGTCGGCGCGTTCCAGATATTCCAGCAGTCCGTCCGGGCGCCGACGCACGATATCGCCGGTCCGGTACATGCGGCCGCCGGTGAACGGGTCGGCGACGAAGCGGCTCGCCGTCAGCTCCGGCTGTGCTTGATAGCCACGGGCCAGCTGGGCGCCCGCCAGATACAACTCGCCCGGCACCCCGGCCGGTACGGGGCGCAACCGCCGGTCGAGAACGTAGCCGCGGCTGTTCCAGACCGGCGTACCGATCGGGACCACCGGATCCGGCGCCGCGCCCACCCGGTGCGCGGTCACCGACACCGCTGTTTCGGTCGGACCGTAGAGGTTGTACAACGTGGCGCCGCTGCGGGTTCCGAACTGCTCGGCCATCGACCGCGGCAGTGCCTCGCCGATCGCTAGCACCGCGCGCAGCTCCGCCGGCAGACCCGCGGTATCGGCCAGCAGCATGCCGAGCAGCGAGGGCACGGTGAACAACAGGCTGACCCGATGGCGTGCCATGAGTTCGCGCAACAGATCGGGATCGCGTTCGCTGCCCGGCGCGGTGACGACCAGCGCACCGCCGGCGGTCGGCAGCGACCAGAACTCCCATACCGACAGATCGAAGGTCGCGGGGGTCTTGAGCAGGGCGCGGTCGGCGGCGCCGATACCGAATTCGGCACGCAGCCACAGCAATTGGTTGACCACCGCGGCATGGGAGATCGCGACGCCCTTGGGCCGGCCGGTGGAGCCGGAGGTGAAGATCACGTACGCGGTGTTCGCCGGGCGCAGCGGCGCGATGCGCTCGGCGGCCGTGATCGGCGCCCTGGAGTAGGACGCCGGCCGCGTCCGCGGATCGACGAGCGCGACCGCATCCCCGAGTCCCGGCAGCTCGTCGCCGGTGGTCAGCACACAGACCGGGTCAGCGGTCTCCACGATCCGGGCGATCCGCTCGGCCGGGTGATCGAGATCGACCGGTACGTACGCTCCCCCGGCCTTGGCGACCGCGAACATCGCGATCACCAGATCGGCCGAACGCCGCAGTGCCAGCACCACGTTCGCCTCCGGGCCGACGCCCAGCCCGATCAGGTGGCGGGCGAGCCGGTTGGCCCGGGCGTCGACGTCGCGGTAGCTCAGCCGGGTTCCGCCGGCCGTCTCGTCGATCAGGGCCACCGCGTCGGGGGTCGCCGCGACCTGCGCGTCGAGCAGATCCACCAGGGTCGCGGCCGGCAGGTCGCGCTGGGTGCGGTTGCAGTCCTCGACGACGAACCGGTACTGGTCCTCGCCGAGCAGGTCCAGATCCCGGATCCGGGTCGTGGGCTCGGCGACGATGGTTTCCAGTACCCGGGTGAGCTGACCGGCGATGCGTTCGGCGGTCTCGGCGGTGAACAGGTCGGTGGCGTAGCCGAGCGCCAGCGCGATCCCGGCCGGGGCGCCGGAGTCGGTGTAGCGATCGACGGCGAACAGGTGCAGATCGAATTGCGCTGTCGTGGTGTCGGATTCGACCTCGGTCACGGTGAGCCCGGGCAACCGCAGCTCGGCCCGGTCGTGGTTCTGGAAGGACAGGCCCACCTGTACCAGCGGATGCCGCGCGGTCGACCGCCGTGGATTCAGCACCTCGACCAGGCGCTCGAACGGCACATCGGTATGGGACAGCGCCGCGATGTCGGCCGCGCGCACCGTCTCGAGCAACGCCTCGAACGTCGCGTCGGTGTCGACCGCGGTCCGCAACACCACGGTGTTGACGAACATGCCGATGACCTCGTCCAGAGCGGCATCGTTGCGCCCGGCCACCGGGGTCCCGACCGCGATGTCACCGGTATCGCAGAGCCGGGCCAGTACCGCCGCGAAGGCCGCGTGCACCACCATGAACAGGGTGGCTCCGGCGCTCCGGCCGAGTGTGCTGAGCCGCCGGTGCACAGCGGCGTCGATCGTGCGGGCCACCCGCTGCCCGCGCAGGCTCCGGACGGCCGGGCGTGGCCGGTCGGTGGGCAGATCGAGCTGGTCGGGCAGCCCGGCCAGGGTCCGGCGCCAGAAATCGATCTGCTGTGCGGCCACGGATTCGGGATCGTCCTCGGCCCCCAGCAGCCGGTGCTGCCACAGTGCGTAATCGGCGTACTGGACCGCCGGTGGCGACCAGCTCGGCCGGGCGCCGCGGACTCGTGCCTCGTAGGCGCACATCAGATCGGCGACGAAGGGCACCATCGAGGAGCCGTCGGCGCAGATGTGGTGCAGCACCGCGGCGAGCACATATTCGTGCTCGGCGAGCCGGAACACCCGCACCCGTACCGGCACGTCCGCGGTGACGTCGAAACCGGTCGCCACCAGCTCGTGAATCCGCTGTGGCAGTTCGGTTTCCGTGATGGCGATCGGGGCCGCGTCGATCCGCACCCGGTCGGCGGGCAGAATCACCTGGGCCGGCCGGCCGTCGATCTCGGGATACACGGTGCGCAGCGATTCGTGCCGGCGCACCACATCGTGCAGCGCGTCGCCCAGGGCGGGCAGATCCGCCGTGCCGGACAGCCGCAGCACCAGTGGGATGTGGTACGCGGACGAGGTCCGGTCGAACCGATTGAGGAACCACATCCGCTGCTGCGCGGGCGACAGCGGGAGCCGATCGGGGCGAACACCGGCCACCAGGGCGGGCCGCTCACCACCGGCCAGCGCCGCTACCGCCAGATCCGCCACCCGGGGGTGCTCGAACAGGGTGCGCACCGGGACGGTGACGCCGAGCGCCGCGCCGATCCGGGCGACCGCCTTGGCCGCCGACAGTGAACTACCACCGAGATCGAAGAAGTCGTCGTCGGCGCCGACCGCGCGATCGGAATCGAGATCGGTGAGCACCTCGGCGAAGATTCCGGCCACGATCTGCTCGGCCGGCGTCACCGGCTTGCGGTAGGCGACGGTGTCGAACACCGGCGCGGGCAGCGCGCGCATATCCAGTTTCCCGTTGACGGTCAACGGAATTCGCTCGACCGCCACGACCGCGGCGGGCACCATGTGCTCGGGCAGCAGCTCGGCGACGGCGCGCCGCACCCGCCGCATATCCGTGTCGGCGCTGCCGACCACGTAGCCGACGATGCGAGCCTCTCCAGCGTCGCCGGCAGCGCGCACCACGACCGCGGCCTGCTCGACCGACTCCACGGTCAGCAGAGCGGCCTCGATTTCGCCGAGCTCCACCCGGAACCCCCGCAGGTTGACCTGGTGGTCGGCGCGGCCGAGGTATTCGAGTTCGCCGGTCGCGGTCCACCGGGCGAGGTCGCCGGACCGATAGGCCAACGCGCCCGGCGCGCCGTAGGGATCGGCGACGAACCGCGCGGCGGTGAGTTCCGGCCGCCGCAGATATCCGCGCGCCAATTGCCCACCGCTGACATAGATTTCGCCCGGGACACCCACCGGAACCGGCCGCAGTCGCGAATCCAGCAGGCGCACGGCCAGGCCCGGGAGGGCGGCACCGATGACGCTGGCGCCACCGGTCTCGGCGTCGATCGGCCGATAGGACACATGCACCGTCGTCTCGGTGATGCCGTACATATTGATCAGCCGCGGCCCCTGCGGGTAGCGCGCGAACCAGTCCCGCAGCCGGGCGGGCTCGAGCGCCTCACCACCGAAGATCACATACCGCAGCCGGTACTCGGCCGGCGCCTCGGCCGAGTCGGCGCTCGCCAGCTGGTAGAACGCGGAGGGCGTCTGGTTCAGGACAGTGACGCCCTCCTCGACCAACAGTTCCCGGAACTGCTGCGGCGACCGGGAGGTGAAGTAGTCGACCACCACCAGCCGCCCGCCGTGCAGCAGCGCACCCCACAGCTCCCACACCGAGAAATCGAAGGCTGCCGAGTGGAACATCGTCCACACGTCGTCGGGGCCGAAGTCGAACCGCTCGCGGGTATTGTCCAGCAGCCGAATCACATTCGCGTGCGGTACCTGCACACCTTTGGGCCGGCCGGTGGAGCCGGAGGTGTAGATGACATAGGCGGTGGCGTCCGCACGCAGGGGTGCCCGACGATCGGCGTCGGTGACGGGAGCCGGATCCAGATCCGACCAGGCCACCGTGTCGAGGTCGATCACGGGTCCGCCGAACCAGCCCCGGGCCGGGCCGCCCGAGCCGGTGACGGCACAGACCGGGCGCGCGTCGGCGACGATGTATTCGATGCGATCGGCGGGGTAGCCCGGGTCGATCGGCAGATAACCGGCGCCGGATTCGACAACTGCGAGCAACGCGACGATCAGATCGGCGGTCCGCGGCAAAGCCACCGCGACCAGCGTTTCCGGGCCGGCGCCGGCCGCGATCAGGCGGCGGGCGAGCCGGTTCGCCCGATCCTCGAGTTCGCCGTAGGTGAGGGTGATCTCGCCCGCTCGCACCGCGACGGCCGCACGGTTCCGGCGAGCGGCGATCTCGAACCGCTCGGCGATGGTGGCTCGCTCGGCCCGATCGGCACCGGTGACCGACCACTCGTACAGCGCCCGATGCTGTTCCTCGGCGCTGAGCAATTGGATGTCGCCGACCACGACGGTCCGATCGTGGCTCACCGCGGCCAGCACCTGCTCGAACCGGCGTGCGAGCTCCGCGATCGTGCCGGCGTCGAAAAGATCGGTGGCATAGGTGATCTCGACGGCCATACCGCCGGCCCGTCCGTCGGCGTCGATCGTCTCGACCAGGGTGAATTGCAGATCGAATTCCGCGGCCGCCGCGTCGAGCTGCTCGGGGGCGACGCGCAGGCCGGGCAGTTCCACCTCCGGCAGGGCGAAGTTCTGGAAGGTCAGTGCCACCTGGAACAGCGGGTGCCGATTGCCGGTGCGGACCGGGGCCAGCAGCTCCACGATCTGCTCGAACGGCACGTCGGCCTGCGACAGCGCCGCGATGTCCTGGGCCCGGACCGTGTCCAGCAGGGTGTGGAAATGCTCGCGGCTGTCGACTTCGGTGCGCAGCACGATGGTGTTGACGAACATGCCGACCATCGGGTCCAACGCGGATTCACCCCGGCCCGCGACCGGTGTGCCGATCGCGATGTCGGCGGCGCCCGACATCCGCGACAGCAGCACGGCCAGGGCGGCGTGCACGGTGCTGAACAGGGTCGTCTCGTGTTTGCGAGCGAGTTCGCCGAGTTCGCTGTGCAGATCGGAGTCGATCTGGAACCGGTAGCTCCCGGCCCGATACGAGGGCGTGGCGGGCCGCGGGCGATCGGTGGGCAGCTCGAGCTGATCCGGCAGCCCGCTCAATCGGTCTCGCCAGTACTCGCGCTGGCGGAACAGTTCGGAGCCGGGATCGGCGGGATCACCGAGCACCTCGGCCTGCCACACCGCGTAGTCCCGGTACTGCACCGGCAATGGCGGCCACCATGGTTCGCGGCCCTCGCGCCGCGCCGCATACGCCGTGGTGATATCGGCCGCCAAGGGCCCGAGCGAGAATCCGTCGGCACAGATGTGATGCAGTACCAGCAGCAGGACGTGCTCGTCGGGTGCCAATTCGAAAAGTGCGGTACGCACACCGGTTTCGGCCGTCAGGTCGAAGGTCGTGGACAGTGCGGAGATCCGGTCCGGCAACTGCGCCGGCGCGATCGGCTCGGGATGCAGCGCCGGACGGTGGTCGGCGGCCGGCTCCACGATCTGTACCGGCCCCTCGGCGGTTTCGGGATAGCGGGTGCGCAGCGTTTCGTGCCGGGCGACGACATCGGCCAGCGCCGCGCGCAGGGCCGCGATATCCAGATCCCCGCGCAGCCGCAGCGCCAGCGGGATGACGTCGACCGCGGGCTCGGCCGATTCGCCGGCACGATAGCGGTTGAGGAACCAGATGCGGCGCTGGGCGGCCGCCAGCGGCACCGGTCCCGGATGGGTGCGGGCGGTGAGCGGTGCCCGCGCCCCGGTACCCGCCCGGCGCTGGGCCCGCGCGGTCAGCTCGGCCACGGTGGACGCCTCGAACAGGACCCGGACCGGCAGCTGCGTGTCCAGCGCCGCGCCGATCCGGGCGAGGACCCGGGTGGCCAGCAGGGAGTTGCCGCCGAGATCGAAGAAGTCGTCGTCGCGGCCGACCCGCTCGACGCCCAGCACCTCGGCGAAGACGGCGGCCACCAGCGCCTCGGCCGGGCTCTCGGGCGCGCGATATTCGCGACGCTGCCAGACCGGGTCCGGCAGGGCGGCGCGATCGAGTTTGCCGGCCGCGTTGAGCGGGAAGGAATCGAGCACGACGTACGCCGCGGGCAGCATGTAGGCCGGAAGCCGTTCGGCGAGCGCGATTTTCACGCGGTCGAGATCGAGATCGTCGTCCTCGTCGGGCACCAGGTAGCCGACCAGCCGGTCACCGGTGTGCGGATCGGTACGCACCACCACCACGGCCTGCGCGATTCCGGGGCGGGCGAGCAGTGCAGATTCGATCTCGCCCAGCTCGATGCGCAGGCCGCGCAGTTTCACCTGGAAATCGGTGCGGCCCAGATACTCCAGTTCTCCGGCGCGGTTCCAACGGACCAGATCACCGGTGCGGTAGAGCCGGGCACCCGAGCCGAAGGGATCGGCGACGAAACGCTCGGCGGTGAGATCCGGACGTCGCACGTAGCCGTCGGCCAATTGCGTTCCGGCCAGGTACAACTCGCCCGCGACACCCACCGGAACCGGCCGCAGCCAGGCATCCAGCACGTACACGCGGGTGTTGGCGACGGGCCGGCCGATCGGCACGGTCGCGGTGTCGGCGTCGACCACCTCGTGGTAGGTCACATCGACCGCGGCCTCGGTCGGGCCGTACAGGTTGTGCAGCCGGGCCCCGGTCAGCGCCCGCAGCCGGTGCGCCACCTCGACCGGCAGCGCCTCGCCGGAGGCGAATACCGTCCGCAACGAGCCGGGCTGGGCGTGGGTGAGAAATACCGCCAGCATGGACGGTACGAAATGCGCCACAGTGACTCGCTCGGCGCGAATCACGGCGGCCAGGTAGCCGGGGTCGCGGTGCCCGTCCGGCCGAGCCACCACCAACCGCGCACCCACCTGCAACGGCCAGAACAACTCCCACACCGACACATCGAACGTCACCGGCGTCTTCTGCAACACCACATCATCGGTCGACAGCCCGTACTCCGACTGCATCCACACCAACCGATTCACGATCGCCCGATGACTCACCGCCACACCCTTCGGACGACCCGTCGAACCCGACGTGAAAATCACATACGCCACATGATCACCACCCAACGGCCGCAACCGATCCGCGTCCGTCACCGGTGCCGCCGAGTAGTCGTCGGTGTCGAACAGGTCGACATCGAGAACGGCGCAGTGGTCGGCGAATCCGTCGGTCTCCAGATCGAGTCCGTCCACGGAACGGGTCAGCACGCAGGCGGGACGGGCGGTGCGCAACACGTCGACAGTGCGCTGCGCGGGATGGTCGGGATCCAGGGGCACATAGGCCGCGCCCGCGGCGATCACCGCGTGCACGGCGACCACGAGATCGTCGCTGCGTCGCATGCCCACCGCGACCGTGCGGCCGGGCCCCACACCGATCGAGATCAGCAAGCGGGCCAGGCGGTTCACCCGCGCCGCGAATTCGCGGTAGGTCCAGTCGCTGCCCTCGTAACGCAGGGCGACGGCCTCCGGGCTGCGCCGCACCTGGTCCGCGAACAGCGCGGCCAGGGTCGTGGCCGGGATCGCGCGGTCGGTGTCGTTCCAGTCCACCAGAACCCGGGTGCGCTGGGCCTGCGACAGCAGATCGATCTCGCCGATCGGCCGATCGGGCCGGGTGACGACGGCCTCCAATACGGTGATCAGCCGGTGCGCGAAGGCCGCGACGGTCGACTCGTCGAACAGATCGGTCGCGTACTCGAACAGCGCCACCGCACTTCCGTCCGCCTGTTCCTCGACGGTCAGCTGCAGATCGAATTTGGCCGTGCCCGAGTCGAGTTCGATGGTCGTGGCGGTCAGGCCGGGCAAGCCCGAGTGCTCCGGCGCCGCCTGCCGCAGGTCCAGCATCACCTGGAACAGCGGGTGCCGCGCCGTGGAGCGCGGCGGGTTCAGCACCTCCACCAGCCGTTCGAACGGCACGTCGCGGTGGGCGAAGGCGCGCAGATCGGCGGCGCGGACCGCGGCCAGCAGGTCCTCGAACGACACCTCCGCGCCGACCTCGGTGCGCAGTACCAGGGTGTTGACGAACATGCCGACGAGCTCGTCCAGCGCGGCCTCACCCCGTCCGGCGACCGGAGTGCCGATCGCGATATCCCGCTGACCGGACAGTTTGGCCAGTAGCACCGCGAAGGCGGCGTGCAACGCCATGAAGAAGGTGCCGCCGGCCCGCTCGGCTCGGCCGCGCAGCGCGGCGACAGTGTCCCCGGCGACGGTGAACCGGTAGCGGGCGCCGTGCCCGGACGCCTGCGCCGGCCGCGGCCGATCGCTCGGGAGCGCGAGCACATCGGGCACTCCGGCCAGCTCCCGCTGCCAGAACCGGATCTGTTCGGCGATGGGCGAATTCGGGTCGTCCTCGGACCCCAGGGCGGATCGTTGCCACAGCGCGTAATCCGCGTACTGCACGGGCAGCGGCTCCCACTGCGGCGCCCGGCCCGCCGTGCGCGCGGCATAGGCCTGCATCAGATCGCGGGTCAGCGGTGCGATGGACCAGCCGTCGGCGGCGATGTGGTGAATCGACACCACCAGCACGTGCTGATCGGAGTCACAGCGCAGCAGGGCCGTGCGGATCGGCGCCTGCTCGCGTACGACGAATCCCGCCGTCGCCTCGGTCCGCAACCGCTGCGGCAGGTCCGCCTCGCGCACCGGCCGCGGAACCAGGTCCAGCTCCACCTCGTCCGCGGCCAGCACCTGCTGATGCGGAACGCCGTCGACGGCCGGGTAGCGGGTGCGCAGCGCCTCGTGGCGCTCCAGCACATCCCGCAGCGCCGCCGCGAGCGCCGGGATGTCCAGGTCGCCGCGCAACCGGATGGCGGTGCTCAGATTATCGACCGCGGAGTCGCTGTCGAACTGATTGCGAAACCACATGCGTTGCTGCGCGTAGGACAGCGGCAGCACGTCCGGACGCGGACCGGCGACGAGCGACCGCTGCCGCCGCGGCGCCGAATCGCGCAGTCGCCGAGCGAGACTCGCGACATCGGGATGTTCGAACAGCAGCCGAACCGGAACGTCGCGGTCCAGCGTCTCGGCCAGGCGCGCCGAAATCTGGGTCGCCACCAGGGAATTGCCACCCAGCGCGAAGAAGTCGTCGTCGCGGCCCACCCGGTCCACGCCGAGGACCCGCGCGAAAACGGCGGCCACGGCCTGCTCCTCGGTTCCGACCGGGGCTCGGAAGGTTCGCGTGGCGAGCACGGGCTCCGGAAGTGCGGCGCGATCGAGTTTGCCGGAGGCGGTCAGCGGCATGGCCGACAGACCGACATAGAGGCTGGGGACCATATAGGACGGCAGCCGGCCACGCAGGTGCTCCTCCGCCAGCGCCCGCGGATCGCCGGCACAGACCAGATAGGCCACCAGCAGATCACCGGTGTGATGCCGATACACCTGCACCGCGGCGGCGTCGATTCCCGGCGCCGACAGCAACGCGGCCTCGATCTCCCCCGGTTCGATGCGCTGCCCGCGCACCTTCACCTGGAAGTCGGTGCGACCCAGATATTCCAGGTCACCGGTGCGCAGCCGGCGAACCAGATCGCCGGTGCGGTACATCCGCGATCCGACCGAACCGTAGGGGTTGGCGACGAAGCGCTGCGCCGTCGGACCGGTGCGCCGCTGATAACCGCGAGCCACCTGCGCGCCGGCCAGATACAGCTCACCGACCACCAGATCGGGGACGGGACGCAGATGCCGGTCGAGCACCAGGACGTGGCTGTCCCGCACGGGCTTGCCGATCGGGACCGGACCCGGCCGGTCCACCGCCACCGGGGCGTGCGTGGCGTGCACGGTGAATTCGGTCGGACCGTACAGATTGTGCAGCGTCGCCGCGCTCACCCGGGCGAAGGCGGCGGCGACTTCACCGTTGAGCGCCTCACCGGCGACGAATACACAACGCAGCGTGCGGATATCGGCGGCCGATACGGTGCCAGCGAAGGTCGCCAGCTGAGACGGGACGAAGGAGGTCGCGGTGACGCCGTGCCGGGCGATCGTCGCGGCGAGATAGGCGCTGTCGCGGTGTCCGTCCGGGATTGCCACCACCATGCGCGCCCCGCTGTACAACGGGGCGAACAGCTCCCAGACCGAGACGTCGAAGGTCGCCGGAGTCTTGAACAGCACCACGTCGCGATCGCCGATTCCGTACTCGTCGACGATCCAGGCGATCTGGTTGTCCAGCGAGCCACGCTGGACGGCAACGCCTTTCGGTGTGCCGGTGGATCCGGAGGTGAAGATGACGTAGGCGGTGTTCGCGGCCCGCACCGGAGCGATCCGGTCGGCATCGGTGACCGGGTCGGCGGGCCCGTGGTCGAGGTCGAGCGCGTCGATCGCGATCCGGGGCACCGCCAAATCCGGCGCCGGGCCGGCGGTGAGCAGGCAGACCGGCCGCGCGACATCGACGATCCGGCGCAACCGGGCCACGGGTTGCTCCGGATCGATCGGCACATACGCACCGCCCGCCGCCAGGACCGCGGCGGCCGCGATCACCAGCTCCGCCGCGCGCGGGATGCCCAGCAGCACCAGCGATTCCGGGCCGACTCCGGCCTCGATCAGGTGGCGGGCCAGCCGGTTGATCCGGCCCGCCAGTTCGGCCCGGGTGAGTCGGCGATCGCCGTCGACGAGGGCCACCGCCTCCGGGTTCGCGGCCACCCGATCGGCGAAGACGGCCGATACCTCGGGCGCGGGCGCGACAGCGCGACGACGTCCGGCTTCGACCGAGGCGACGAGTTCGGCCGCACCCAGCAGCGTCAACTCGCCCACCACCCGGGTGGGGTCGGCGACGGCGTCACTCAGCAGACACCGCCACCAGCGCGCGAAATCGGCGATGGTGTCGGGGTCGAAAAGATCTGTGGCGTAGGTGAACTCCGCCGTGATCCCCGCCGGTGCCGGACCTTCCCCGGGACCGGCACCGGCGAAGCTTTCGGTGACCGTGAGTTGAAGGTCGAACTTGGTCACTCCCGCGTCCAGCGTACTCGTCCGCACGGACAATCCGGGTAACTCGACGGTGATGTCCTGAGTGTCGGCCACCCCCAGCATGACCTGGAACAGTGGGTGGCGTGCCTGCGAGCGAACCGGATTCAGGGCCTCCACCAGCTGCTCGAACGGCAACTCGGCATGGGCGAAGGCGCCCAGATCCACATCTCGGACCTGTTCCAGCACAGTGGTGAACGGCGCGTCGGATTCGACCCGGGTGCGCAGCACCAGGGTGTTGACGAACATGCCGATGAGGTCGTCCAGTTCGCGGTGGCCACGGCCGGCGACCGGCGTGCCGATCACGATGTCCGTGCCGCCGGAGATGCGCGCCAGCAGCGCGGCCAGCGCGGCATGCAGCACCATGAAGGTCGAAATCCCGTGCGCCCGGGCCAGTTCGACGACGCCCCGATGCAGGTCGGCGGGCAGCTCGAAGCGATGCGTGGCGCCCCGGCCGGTGGCGCGGGCGGGACGCGGGCGATCGGCGGGCAGGTCCAGCTGTTCCGGGATACCGGCCAATGTCCGCGTCCAGTATTCGAGCTGCTGGGCCGCGGTCGAATCGGGATCGACCGCCTCGCCGAGCCGTTCCCGTTTCCACAGGGCGTAATCGGCGTACTGCAGCGGAAGCGGGGCGAACTCGGGCGCGTGTCCGTCGCGGCGGGCGGCGTAGGCGAGGGCCACGTCCCGGGCCAGCACCGGCAGCGACAAACCGTCGGCGGCGATGTGGTGCAGCACGATCGCCAAGGCGTACTCGGCAGTCGCGTCCGGGCCGCCGGCTAGGTCGAAAAGTGTTGCCCGCAAAGGTATTTCGCAGGTCAGGTCGAAACTGCGCGCTGCCAGAGCGCGCAGTTCCGGCTCGAGGCGTTCGGCCGGGACGGCGACCACGGCGAAGGTGTCGGGCCCCACCTGCGCCGCCGGCAGGATGCACTGGCGCGCCACCACCTCGTCGGCGGCGGGGAAGATCGTGCGCAGCACCTCGTGTCGCGCCACCACGTCGGCCAGCGCCGCCCGCAGTGCGGCGGTGTCGACGGGTCCGCGCATCCGGACCACGAACGGCATGTTG
This sequence comes from Nocardia veterana NBRC 100344, assembly GCF_000308855.1. Lineage (GTDB taxonomy): Bacteria > Actinomycetota > Actinomycetes > Mycobacteriales > Mycobacteriaceae > Nocardia > Nocardia veterana. The sequence goes on from NZ_BAGM01000119.1 coordinate 25,903, forward strand.
TACCCGGCGCTGTCACCTTCGAACCGGTTCAGAAACCAGATGCGCTGCTGGGCCGGCGAGAGCGGCAGGATCTCGGGGCGGGGACGGGTCGCCGGTGCGCCGGTCGCGACCATGTCGTCGGATTCGAAGGACCGGTCGATCAGCGCGGCCAGCGCCTCGACCGTCGTCGCTTCGAAGAGATCCCGCACCCCGAGCGCACATCCGAGATCGGCGTTCAGACGGGCGGCCACCTGGGTGGCGACGAGCGAATTGCCACCGAGAGCGAAGAAGTCGTCGTCCAGGCCGATCCGCTCGCGGCCGAGTACCTCGCCGAAGATAGCGGCAACGGCCCGCTCGGAAACCGTCACCGGCGGGCGGTGCGCGCCGGCGCTGCGCTCGGGCGCGGGCAGTGCGCTGCGATCGAGTTTGCCGGAGGCGTTGACCGGCAACGCGTCCAGCAGCACGTAGGCCGCCGGAACCATATAACCGGGCAGTTCTCGGGCGGCGGCGCCACGTACCCGCGCCAGGTCGACCGCGCCGGGCGCGGTCTCGACCAGATAGGCCACCAGTTGGGCGCCGGCCCCGGCATCGTCGCGCACCACGACGACCGCGCGCGCGACGCCCGGCACCGCGCCGAGCACCGTCTCGATCTCGCCGAGTTCGATGCGCAGCCCACGCAGTTTCACCTGGAAGTCGCTGCGGCCCAGATATTCCAGTTCGCCGTCGGCGGTCCATCGGACCAGATCGCCGGTTCGATACATCCGCCCCCCGGGGCGGGCATCGGAGGCACTGCCCGCGAACGGGTCGGCGACGAACCGTTCCGCGGTCAGCTCCGGCCTCCCGACGTAGCCCCGGGCGAGCTGAACCCCCGACAGATACAGCTCACCCGGGACGCCGACCGGCACCGGCCGCAACCGCGCGTCGAGCACGTACAGCCGGGTGTTGGCGACCGGTGCGCCGATCGGCACACCGGTGGTATCGAGCGGTCCGACCCGGTGCGCGGTGACATCGACCGCGGCCTCGGTGGGACCGTAGAGGTTGTGCAATCCGGCCTGCGGCGCGGCAGTCAGCAACCGCTGGGCGAGCGGTCCCGGCAGTTCCTCACCGGAGGCGAAAACCAGACGCAGCGTGGACAGTTGGGAGTTTTCCGCGGTCGCGCCGAGGAAGGCGGCCAGCATCGACGGCACGAAATGCACTGTCGTGACGTGATATTCGGCGATGACCGAACGCAGATACGCCGGATCGCGATGCCCGTCGGGTGCGGCCAGGACCAGGCTCGCACCGACCTGTAGGGGCCAGAAGAACTCCCAGACCGAGACGTCGAAGGTGGCGGGGGTCTTCTGCAACACCACATCATCGGCGGTGAGCGGGTAGGCGTGCTGCATCCACGCCAGCCGGTTGACGATCGCGGCATGCGGTACCGCCACGCCCTTCGGCCGACCGGTGGAACCGGAGGTGAAGATGACGTAGGCGGGATGCTGCGGCCGCAACGGCGCGATCCGTTCGGCGTCGGTCACGGCGGCCGTGGACCGTGCCGACAGCTCCAGCTCGTCGATATCGATCCAGTCCGCACCGCCTGCGCCGCGGTCCCGGCTCGTGGTCAGCACGCACACCGGGCGGGCCGTGTCGAGGACGTAATCGATTCGGCCGGCAGGATGGTCGGGATCGAGCGGGACGTAGGCCGCACCGGCGACGAGCACCGCGTACATCGCGACCACCAGCTCCGGAGAACGCCGAATATGCAGTGCCACCGTGGTTTCCGGACCGACGCCGCGCTCGATCAGTTCCCGGGCGAGCCGGTTGACCTGCTCGGCCAGCCGGCCGTAGCTACGCGCGCCGGGTCCGCGCAGCGCCGGCGTGTGCGGTGCCCGCGCCACCTGACGCTCCCACATCGAGACCAGGGTGGCGTCCGGACTCGCGATCTCCAGTTCGGTGGCATTCCAGATCCGCAGCGTGACCTCGCGCTCCAGATCGGTGGTGACCTGCACCGAGGACAGCGGCCGCTCGGGGTCCAGATGCACCAGCCGTTCCAGGAAACGAAGGAAGCGGGCGTGATGCCGGGCGAGATCGTCGGCCCGGTACAGATTCGGATTCGCTTCGAAATCCACGTGCACGCGGTCGCTGTCGCCGTAGTACACGTTGAGGCTCATATCCTCGACCGGCCCGGTCGAGAGCACGTGATAGCGGCCGACGGTATCGCCCAGGGTCAGGTCGCTGCGGAACAGCATGATGTTGGCCAGCGGACCGAACAGTGCCCGGCGGGTCGCCAGACCTTCCATCCCGGCGTCGCGGCGGATGTCCTCGTGCCGGTAGCGCTGGTGCCGCAGCGCACCGGCGACCTCGATCCGAGCCTGCTGCAGCAGCTGGGCCCAGGTGGCGTCGCCGATCCGCAGGCGCAGCGGCACGATATTGGACAGCATCCCCGCCGACCGCCGCATCACCGCGGTGGTGCGGGCGGTGACCGGCAGGCTCAGCACCGCCTCGTCGCGTCCGGTCACTCGCGCCAGATAGGCCGCGAAGGCGGCCAGCAGCACCACCGCGGCGGACGAATCATGCGCTGCCGCAAGGTCGTTCATCCGGGCGGCGACCCGTTCGGACAGGCCGCGACCGTAGACCAGATTGCCCGCCGCCCGGGGCGCGCTGCGACCGTTGAGCGTGGTCGCGCCGTCCAGGTCCCGGACCCGCTCGGCCCAGTACTGTCGATCGGCATCGAAACGGGTGCTGTCACGGTAGCCGCGCTCACCCGCCGCCAGGGATTCGAGACTGCCGGGTTTCACCGGTTCGGGTTCGGCGCCGCGCAGTTCGGCGGTGTAGCGCTCGGCGACGCGCACGGTGTTCGTCAGCGCCCCGAAACCGTCGAGGACGATGTGGTGAGCGCGCAGATACCAGAACCAGCGCCGGTCACCGACCCGCAGCACCGCCCCGGCGAAGAGCCGGTCGGTGAGCAGATCCACCGGCGCGGTGTAGTCCGCGCGCATCCACTCGTGCGCGGCGGCCACCGGATCCGGGGCATCGCGCAGGTCCACCGGCACGATGTCGACCGGCAGCCGCGGGTCGACACATTGATACGGTTCACCGGCGTTCTCGCCCAGGCGCACCACGGTGGAGCCGAACTCCCGGGCGGCGTCGATCGACACCTTTTGCAGGATTTCGACGTCGAGATCGCCGTGCACATCCACGTACTGGGCGATATTGATCGGAGTCTGCGGATCGAGCAGTTGCGCGTACCAGACGCCGAGCTGTGCGGGCGTCAACGGGAACGGCGACGGATCCGCTGTGTTCTCGGTGCCGCGTCGTTCCTCCGGACCGAAACCGCTCAACTCCGAACCCTGCACCAGAGCCTCCTCGATTGACGAAATACCCAGCGACCGAACACTTTCGGGCAGCACGAAACAGGCCCCGGACGCGATACGAAGGCGCGACGGCGGCACGGCCACAGCTGGTTCGGCGAATCCACCTCACGCGCGTCGGCGTAGGTGTGAAAGATCGAAATAGATTGTGTCTCAGTAACTTCGGTGAACCGAGTCGGTCACCAACTCATCCTCGAACTCGACTTCCTCCAACGTCGCGGACCACGAATTCCGCGTCCTCGTCTCCTGCATCGGCCGGTGGCGACGGGCGCACCGGGTCATGCAGCGAACACTAGGCGGAAGAGTAATAAAAAGGAACGAGATCCTTCAAAAAAAATCGGACCAACGTCCAACTTCACCGATATCCGGGCAGAGATGTGCCCGAAACCACACTGTGACCTATCAGTGTGAGACGGGACACTTTCAGTCGCGGAGCCTACGAGCCGAAACGTTGCATTTGCGTTGCATCGGCGCCCATCCGCCGGTCGAGCACTCGGATCTTCGCCTCGATCTGGGCATACAGCGCGGAATCGCGGTCGGCGGTGGCTCGGTAGGCCACCCATGCGGCGGCGTCGTCACGCCCTTCCGCCCCGGAGGTCCAGCGGCCCAGCACCGCCGCATCACCGGAACGCAACACCGCGGTGCGTAACCGCACTCGTAATTCATCGCGGATATCTATGACTCCGGGAGCCGTCGAGCGGGGCAGCACCGGTCCGGTGTAATGGCGGACCGCGCTGTGCACATCGCCGGAATCCAGCGCGGCGCGCAGGGCCTCCACATCCGTGGCGACCGGCACGCGCAGCCGATAGGGCCGCGAGCCGAAGACGTCCGGGCCGACGACGGCCCGCAGCCGCGACATCGCCGCCCGGATCGTCGCGTTGTCCAGGTCGGTGTCGTCCAGGAGCAGGGCGAGATGATCGGCGGACAATCCCTCGGCATGTTCGGCGAGCAGCAGCAGGATCTCGGCATGCCGCTGCGACAGGGCGATTCGCTCACCGTCGACGGACAACTGGGGCTGTCCCAGACCCAGCACCTCCAGCGCCAGCCGTCCCGACGAACGCGCCGGCGCCGAATGTGCCGCCACCGCACGGCGATCCGCGCCGCGTTGTTCGGTGCGCACGGCCGACAGCACCAGATCCATCTCGGCCGCCGTCGCGGCGGCCTTCACCAAGGCCAGAATCTCCGGGCGCGCCACCCGGACACCGCCCGCGATCATCAGCACCCCGACCAGCCGGCCGTCCGGATCATGAACGGGCGCAGCGGCTCCCGTGATCCGGTGCATCCGATGCAGGAAATGCTCGGGGCCGTGAATCCAGGTGGCCCGGCCGGTGCGAACCACCAACCCCACGGCATTGGTGCCGACCCGGCGCTCGGACAGATCGTCCCCCTCACGCAGACCGACCTCCGCCGCGGCCGCCACCCGGTCCGGATTGCCGTGGACCGAAAGCACCCGGCCGAACTGGTCGGCGACCACCACGATCAGACCGATCCCGGTCGCATCCTGCAGCAGTAACTTGTCGACCAGCGGCATCACCGCGGCGATCGGATGGCTGTCGCGATAGCGTTGCAGATCGGCGCCGCGCAACCCGCGCCCGTCGACGGCATCCAGCGGATCGACTCCCCCGCGCAGACTGCGCAGCCAGGATTCCAGCACCAGCGGTCGCAGCAATCCGGGCAACTGATTGAGCTGGTCGCCGCCCAGACCGAGATAGCCGTGGGCCTGCGCGGCATAGGCTTCCAGCGCACCGAGCTGTGTCCCGGGCTCGACCCTGTGCCCCGGACGATTGTCGCCTGTAAGATTGCTGACCATTTGCCTTTCTTTCCCGCTCCACACTGTACCGGCGGGTCGGAAACGGCACGGGTGAAGCTACGGTTTGTCCGGCACGTCACACCGGGTGCAGACCCCGGCAAAATGTGAGGTAGACGGCATAACCGCGCGGGTTGTGACGCGGGCCATCAGTGCCTGGGCACCGCCGGGCGCAGCGCGGCGACATTACGGGCGCGGATGGCCCCGGACCACAGCCCGGTGCCGTAGGCGAGGTCGTCGAGCCGCTTGCACAGTAGATATCGCAACGGATCCAGACCACCGGCCTCGCGATGGGTGAACCAGTCGGCGAGCCCGTCGGCGATCGCCATGGCCACCGCCAGCCGCCGAATTCGGCGGGAGGCGATCATCGCCAACACGGTCACCGGCCAATAGTCGCGGCACAGTGCCGAGACGATGCGCCACACCCCGGCCGAGAATCCACGCGCCAGATGAATGGCGGCCACCCGGGTGGGGTTGTCGAGCTCGGCGAACACCCGCCGCAGCCGCAGCAGGGCGGCGGCCAGGGTGGCCAGGCCACCGAGGACGCCGGTACGCGACGCGGTCGCCAGCAGCGCGGTCGCCGCGACCGTCCAGAACGGCACCGACAACGGGGCCACCATCCCGGCGTGCCGCCGTGCCAGCGGTGCGGCCCCCGCCCCGTGGGAAACCTTGCGAGCGAACCACTTTCCGAACGAGGCGGGATGGTCGCGCGCGACGTGCGCGGCCGGTTCGTAACGCAGCCGCCAGCCGGCCCGTTCGAGCCGCCAGCACAGATCGATGTCGGCTGCCGAGCGCATCTGTTCGTCGAAGCCGCCCTCGGCCAGCAGCGCCTGCCGCCGGACCAGCAGCGCGACCCCGGGAGCATAGGACACCGCGCCTCGCGAGCTGACCGCGGTTTCCCGCCGGCCGAAGTCCAGCGTCGACCGGGTGCTCTCGTACCGGCCGAGGACGCTGGTGTCCGGCTCGCGCGCGATGATGCGCGGTGCGACCAGCGCGACCTCCGGATCGCTGAAATGCCCCAGCATCACCTCGAGCCACCCCGCCCGCGGCACCACATCGGAATCCAGGAAGGCGACGAATTCGGTTGCCGCGGCCCGCAATCCGGCATTGCGGGCGGCCACCACCCCCTGGCGCGAATCGTGGCGCAGCACCGTGACCCGGCAACGGCCGCCGGTGCGCGGAATTCGAACCGGCCGGTCGGAACCGTCGTCCACGACCACCACGCTGTGCCCGCGCAGCGTGGACAGCAACCGCTGCAGCCCGGCGGCGTCGTTACAGTGCGGGACCACGACCGTGACATCTTCGGGGGACGGCAGCAGACGCGGACGCGGGTTGGCCACGCCGGAATCGAGCAGCCGTCTGGCAACCACCGCGGACTGGGGATCCGTCACTTCGAGATACCCGTCACCGATCAGGGCGGCCGCCTCCGGAGCAAGCTTCAGCAACCTCGTCGGCGAGCCACCGACCAAGAGCCGTCCACCGGAGTAGGTGCGCACCCGAGGATCGATTCGCACCCCGAACCCGTTGGGCAGTCGATCATGGCGCATTCCAGGAATGCTATGCGCTAACCTCTCGCCGGGCATCCCGTGTCGCGAAAAACGGACCGAATTCGATACGAATCCGCCCGCCACCCACCGGCTCCGGCGCCGTCTCTTGTCAATGGCCGTCGACGCTAACCGGCTATCGCACGGCAACATTCGTCGAGCGGTAGCCGAGATGTCGCACGGGGTGCGGTAGTTCACCCTCGGCTAATTCCGAGTTCGAGGGCGCGAGGCCACCCGCGGCCCGCACCTGCCTGTAGCGAACCGCCGCCGCGAGCGCGCACTCTAGACTGCGGATGGCAAGCATGTTGAACAGCAGGTGACGGGTCCGCGTCGGGCTGCGACAGGTCTCGAGGTGGCATGGGAGTCGGACGAATGCAGACGAGCGGGGGCGGCAACACACTCTCGGAAGCCGAGATCGTCGAGGCCGCATTGCGCGTGGTGCGCGCCGATGGGGTGGAGAAGCTGTCGATGCGCCGGCTCTCGCGCGAACTCGGCGTCTCCCCCATGGCGCCCTACTACTACGTCGCCGACAAGCGGGAGCTCCTGGATCTGGTGGCCAGCGCCGCCCTGACCGGCGTACGCACCCCACCGCCGGAATTCGGGACCTGGCAGCAGCGGCTGCGCGCGCTCATCGATCAGATCGACGAGAAGCTGCGGAAACACCCCGGCCTGGGTGACGTGCTGATCGAACAGACGCTGGGTAAACAGCTCGATCTGATCGCGGCTGTGATGGAAATCCTGTCCGATGCCGGGTTCGACGATCGCAATGTGCTGGCCGCCTATGCGACCATTCACACCTATCTGTTCGGCCGGGCCCGGGTCAATCCGCGGGATAGATCCGCCCTGGTCGACATGCCGCTTCCCGAAGCCGTCGAGCGGGCCGTCAAGCATATGAGCGACCTGCGCGGAAAGTACTCCTACGACTTCGGCATGGATGTGCTGATCGCCGGGCTCGAGGCCCAGCTTGTCCGGCAGCGGGACGGCCACGTATCATAAATTAGAACACGTTCTAGTTTGGTCGCCGTGCCGGCACGGCGACACCGTGACACCGCTGAACGCTCGGCCCGAGAGGACACCATGACCACCGTCGATCCCGTCGTACCGCACAGCTCACGATCGGCCGTGCTGCGGGTCGCCGCGGTCGTCACCGAGACGGCCGACGCCTGCTCGCTGGTTTTCGACGTGCCCGAACAGCTGCGTGAGCGGTTCGCCTACCAGCCCGGGCAGTTCCTCACCCTGCGCATCCCGAGCGAGCTCACCGGCTCGGTCGCGCGCTGCTATTCGCTGGCCAGCTCACCGCACACCGACGACCGGCCCAAGGTCACCGTCAAGCGCACGGTCGACGGGTACGCGTCGAACTGGGTGTGCGACAACGTCAAAGCCGGCGACGAGATCGAAGTGCTGCCACCCTCCGGTGTCTTCACCCCGAAGGATCTGGACGAGGATCTGCTGCTGTTCGCGGCCGGTAGTGGCATCACACCGGTGATGTCGATCCTGAAGTCGGCGCTGGCCCGCGGCACCGGTCGCCTCGTGCTGGTGTACGCCAACCGCGATCCCGAATCGGTGATCTTCGCCGAGGAGCTGCGCGAACTCACGGCCAAGAATCCGCAGCGGCTGGTCGTGGTGCACTGGCTGGAGACGCTGCAGGGGCTGCCCACCACCGACAGCCTGGCCACCCTGTGCGTCCCCTACACCGGCTACCGCGCGTTCATGTGCGGACCGAAGGCGTTCATGGACCGGGTGCACGACGCGCTCGGGCAGCTCGACGTGCCACGCAGCCGCACCCACGCCGAGATCTTCAACTCGCTGTCCGGCGATCCGTTCGCCGACAACGCACCGGCCGAGGTGAGCGAGGAGGACGCCGCCGACGCCGCCACCGTGGAGGTCGAACTCGACGGACAGACCCATTCGTTGGCCTGGCCGCGCCGGCAGACCCTGGTCGACATCATGCTCGCGAAGGGTCTGGACGTGCCCTACTCCTGTCAGGAGGGCGAATGCGGTTCCTGCGCGTGCACGGTGCTGGAAGGCAAAGTGGAGATGGACAATTCGGAGATTCTCGATCCGGAGGACATCGAAGCCGGCTACATCCTCGGCTGCCAGGCACATCCGGTCACCGACCATCTCAAGATCCAGTTCTGAGCTCGCGGGCGGCCGGTGTCAGCGCCGAGCTCGATACGCCGCCCGCAGCGCGGGTTCCAGCTGCTCGGTCGCATAGCTCAACGCCGTGCGGCCCATGTCCGGAGCGTGACGGTCCAGGAAGTCGATCAGTAGCGCGCGGTCGATACGTTTACCCACCTCACGCAGCATCCAGCCGACCGCCTTCTGGATCAGATCGCGCCGGTCGCCGAGCAGCCGGGCACTCAGTTCGATGGTGGTGGACGGGTCCCCGGCCTTGATGAAGGCGAAGGTGGTCAGCACCGCCACGCGACGCTCCCACAGCGAATCCGCCTGCGCCAGTTCGTCGAGCAGATTCCGCGAACGGTTCAGCAGCCACGGACCCAGGATGTTCTCGGCCGATACGTCGACCAGGTCCCAGTTGTTCACCCGGCCGCCACGCACCGCGCGCAGATACATCTCGACGAGGTCGCGCTGCGCGCTCTCGTCGTAGCTGCGCGGCTTAACGGCTCGCGCCATCGCGGAATTCGCGATCACCAGGGCGGCGAACCGATGCTCGTGCACCGGGCTGTCGAGCAGGGCCTCGATCTCCGAAATGGGCAGCGCGGCAAACCGTCCGGCGATCGCCCGCAGCTGCGGCACGGTCACCCCGACGAAGACGTCGCCCTCGCCGTACTCACCGGGTCCCGTCTTGAAGAACCGGCGCAGCCCGGCCACCCGTTCGGGATCGGCCGCCGCATCGACCGCGCGCCGCACCTCGGCAGCGGTGAATCCGGTACTCATCCCACGTCCCGCGGGACGGGCTCGGACGCCATCGTCGTATCGACCACGGGGAGAGTATCGCGCACCCGAGCCCGTCGGCCGGCTCGCTCGTCCGGCCTAGTTGGCGGAGATACGCTCTGCCCGCGATACCCGGGGCCGGCCCGAAACCTCGTCCGCGGGAATCACAATGCGCCAGCTCGGCTGCCGCGCGGGCCGCACCGGCGGCCGCCCCGGGGCGGTTCGCGCGGGATCACGCCGAACGGCGTTACGCGCCGGCGCGCGACGCGCGGGCGGAACGGGCGGCCCGACGGGCGCGACGACCGGCGCTGCCCAAGTCGACGCGGCGGCCGCAGGCATCGGAACGAGAGGCTCCGGCACGGGCACCGGCGCGACGGGTGCCGGTGCACCACCGGTCGCTACCGGCACGACTGCCGGTTGTGGTGCCGCAGCCGGTACCGGTGGCGCGACGGCCGGTCCCGGCGCGGCGACCGCGTACGGCTGCATGGGTGCCGGTGCGACAGCCGTCGGGCCGGGCGCCACCGAT
>NZ_BAGM01000118.1 GCF_000308855.1 Nocardia veterana NBRC 100344
CCAGCCTGGCCGCCGCCCTCGACAGCGGCCACGCCGCACCGCCACCCGCGGGCACCGGCTCGGTCCCGGCGCAATGGCTGAGCCGGGCCGAAGCCTACGTCGAGAAATTCGGTCTCGGCCGCGGCCGCGTCGAACCCGCCGGAGGCCCGGAATCCGCAGTGGCGCTGCGGTTTTCGCGCGACCTGGTATGGCGGCCCGCCGACGCGGTATGGGATGTGCTGACCGAGGGCGCCGCCCTGCACATCGGAGAACGGCCACCGGCGCGCGCGACCAACCCCGCCGTCGAACCGGACCCGATCAGCGAACTCGACGCGCCGCGGCTGCTCACCTACCCGGTGCGCCGCGCCGGCCGGCCCGCCGGCCGGGTCCGGTGGGAGATCGTCGCCGACCCACAGCTGGGCACCCGCGTCGACCTCACCCACACCCTGCCCCGCGACCTCGACACCCACCGCGCCGAACTGCTGGCCACCTGGCAGGTCCATCTGGAGCTGTTCTTCGCCGCCGTCCTGGGCGAGATCCGCTGCCCGTGGCCGCAGCAGCGGGTGGCGGCGCTGATCGACACCTACCGGTGAGCCGGGGCCCTACCCGTGGGCGGGCCGGGAACCATTCGACAAGCCAACTGAACAGTTAGCTGTATATCTCACCACCCCTGCTGATTACTTGACGGCCGGTAAGTTATCTCGTTAACCTGGCCGAACAGCACCCCACCGGCCGATACGCCGCGGGTGCGGGAAGGGTGGGGATGGACACCGTCAGCATTCTGTGGCCCGCGCCGCCCGAGCGCATCGCCGCCGTCGAGATCGCGGACCAGGCGCGCCGCGACCTCGAGATCGAGGCGGTGATCGCCGCCGTCATCGGCGACCGCGACGACTACCGGCTCGCTCCCCTGCTGCGCCGCCCGGTCCGCGACCCCGACACCATCCGATTCCGCCACCAGGTGTTCACTGATCTCGACGACGACGAGATCCGCGCAGCCGCAGAGGAATTCACTGTCGGCATGTGGCAGGTCCGGCACCGTCTACAGGTGGCCGCCGGCCTGTACCACCCGCACCAGCGCCACCGCTGGCAGCTCGATGCCGCAGCCGCCTACGTCGCGACGATCACCGCCCTGCACGCGGCGATCACCCGGCTCCCGCTGCGCTCACCCGCACTGCGCCGCTGGCGCGACCACCTCGGCAGCTACTGCGCCGGCCCCGCCGTGCGCGCGCTGATCCGCGACATCGACGCGATGCGCGCCGACCTCGCGCGGGTGCGCTACCGGGTGCGTCTGATCGACCGCAGCCTCGAGGTGAGCGCCGCCCGGCCGGCGCCCGACTACACCGCCACCGTGACCGAATTGCTGGCCCGCTTCGGCGCCGAGCAGCCCCGCACCACCCGCCCGGTCCCGCAGTGGCCGGATATGAATCACACGGAGGAACAGATCCTCGACCGCGTCGCCGACCGGTATCCGGAACCGTTCGCGCGACTGGCCGAATTCGCCCACCGCCACCGGGATTTCATCACCGCGCAGATCTCGGAATTCGATCGCGAGCTGCAGTTCTATCTGCGTTATCGGCGCTTCGCCCACCGCGCCGCCGGCGCGCACCGCGCCATCTGCCTGCCCACCCTCGCCACCGGAGGACAACCGATCCACGCCACCGCGGCCTTCGACTTCGCCCTGGCCGCGCGGACATCACAACCGTTGGTGTGCAACGACTTCCGGCTCACCGATCCGGAACGGATCCTGGTGGTGACCGGCCCCAATCAGGGCGGCAAAACCACCTTCGCGCGCACCGTCGGACAACTGATCTACTTCGCCGCGCTCGGCGGCCCGGTCCCGGCCCGCGCCGCGCAGCTGCCGCTCCCGGATCGCCTCTGCACCCATTTCGAACACGGCGAACGCGCCGACGACCCGGACGGGCGGCTGCTGACCGACCTCCGGGCCGTGCGCGCCATCCTCGATGCCGCGACCGCGGACACCGTGATCGTGCTCAACGAGAGTTTCAGCACCACCACCACCCACGACGGCGTCCGCATCGCCGCCGACGTCCTGCACCGCCTCACCCGCCGCGGTGTCCGCGGGGTCTGGGTGAGCTTCTTCGACGAACTGGCCGAGGCCGGACCCCAGGTGGTGTCGATGGTGGCGCTCACCGAGCCGCACGATCGCACCCGGCGCAGTTTCCGCATCGTGCGCCGCCCCGCCGACGGCAACGCCTACGCCACCGAACTGGCCGAACACTACGGCCTCGGCTACGACACCGTGCTGGCGAGGCTGGCCCGATGAAGGTTCGGCTGCTGCACCCCGACGGGGCCGAACCCACGCCGCCGAACCACGGTGACACCGTCGTCGCGGATCTGGGAATGCCCGCCCTGTTCGAGGCATTGGCGGACACCCCGCCCGGGGTGGTCGACGCGATCCGCGCCGCCCTCACCACCACCGCGGCCGACCCGGCGGTCATCGCCCACCGCCACGACGTCCTCACCGACAGCTGCGCCCGGCCGCGGCTGCTGCGCCAGATCCACGCCATCGCCGCCGCGGCGACCACGGTACGCCGCTGGCCCACCGGGAACAGGCGCCGCGCCCACGGCAAGCTGGTACTGGCCCTGACACCGTTCGCACACCAGCTGGATCTGCTGCGCCGGCTGCGCACGGTGCTCGACCGCGAAGCCCACCACCTCACCGCCGCCGGCTGGACCGACCTGATCGCGACCACACGGCAGTTCGACGACACCTACCTGGCGGCGGTGCACGAACACCTGCGCCTGCTGCGCTTCGACCGCGGCCTCGAGATCGAGGCCGGTCTCGGGGCCGGTAACAAGATCGCCGACATCGTCGTGCACGAGCCCCGCGCGCGGCGGCAGCGATTCGGATTCGCCCGCAGCGCAGACATTTTCGACACCGCCCACGACGGCGACGTCCACTCCGATCCCGTCGTCGCGCTGAAGGACACAGCCCTGGCCGCGCTCGCCGATGTCGTGGTCGCCGCCGCCGACGAACTGCACACCTTCTTCCTCCGGCTCCACGAGAGCACCGCGTTCTACCTCGGATGTCTCGCCCTGCGGGACCGGCTGGACCGCGCGGGCATCCCCTACTGCCTGCCCCGGCCGTACCCGGCCGGCGCGCTCCGGCTGCGATGCCGCGGATTGCGTGATCTCACCCTCGCCCTGGGAAGCGAACCGAATGCGGTGCAGGGCAACGACCTCGACGCCGACGGCCGGTCCCTGCTGGTGATCACCGGCGCCAACAACGGCGGCAAAACCACCTTCGCGCGCAGCCTCGGCGCCGCGCAGCTGATGATGCAGGCCGGAATGTTCGTGCTCGCCGAGGAATTCGCCGCCGACCTGCGCGACGGCGTCTTCAGCCAGTTCGTCGCCGACGAGGACCGCACCCTGTCCTACGGCAAGCTCGTCGACGAACTGGTCCGGATGAATGCCATGGTCGACCGGATCGGCCCGCACGGGCTGCTGCTGTGCAACGAGGCCTTCGCCTCCACCGGCGAACGCGACGCCACCCGGATCACCGCGCCGCTGCTGCGCGCTCTCACCGAGTCCGGCGTGAAGGTCGTCTTCGTCACCCACCTCTACGACTACGCCCGCGCCCGGCACGCCGACGCGCACCCGGGTGATCTGTTTCTGCGCGCCGAACGCACCGCCGAGGGCCGGCGCACGCACCGCGTCGTGCCCGGCGCGCCCGAACCCGGCGGCCACGGCGACGACATCTTCGCGCAGGTCTTCGGCAGCCCGCCGGTCACGCCGAGGGACGCAGGCTGCTCAACACCCTGATCGCGTCCGACAGCGGAATCATCCGGCCGGGTTGTTCGGACAGCAGACCCATCTCGATGTACTGGCGGATCAGCATCGACGGCGTGATGCCGTGCTCGGCGGCCGCCTCCCGGACTCGGTCGCGCAAATCCTTCGGCAGCTTCAGCGAGGTGGTCACCATGCCCCGCTCGACCTCCTCGCCCGTCGGCGGCAGCGCCGGCGCGGCGGCGGCATCGTCGAAGACCAGCCCGTCCACGATCGCCTGCGGGTCGGCGCCGGCCGCCGGTTCGAATGTCTCCTTGTCGGTCATCGGTTCGCCTCCCATGCGGTGTATTCCTCGAGCTGGTGCGGGCGCATCTGCGCGGCCATGAGGATCTCCCAGGTGTCGGTCGCCGCCGCCGGCACTCGCGGCGGCGACGGCAGCGGCCGCAACATCACCACCAGCGGACGACCCGCCTCGGTCCGCCCCCAGACAGTGGTGACCGGCAGCCCTTCGCGGGTGCGGGCCGGGCGTGCCCAGCGCCGCGACGAATACAGCACCTCCATCACCTCCCAGGGCGCCACCTCGGCGCGAGCCAGGAACGAGTGGATTCCGATCCACCATGCGTACTCCACGCAGCCACCATAATACCCGTGTATTACCGGCCCGGGCAGTGGTGACCACCCATCCGCCCGGGTCGGCCGATCACCAGATCAGGGTGCGGCCCGGAACCCGCACGCAGGCGAAGAAGCGCTTACCGATATCGCTGCCGTCGTGGTTGTAGGCGTTCATGATCTCGGCCAGCTCGTCGGCCAGTTCCTGCAGCGCCGGACTCGGATTGTCGATCCCGCAGTCACTGACCCATCCCCACTCGCGCGGGACGCCCTCGATGGTCACGATGATCTTGCCGACATACGGCGCATCGACCGAGTAGCTGATCTCCACCGGCGCATCGCGAATGGGCGAACGCTCGACGATCTCCGCACGATGCTGCGGCATACTGAAGATCTTCGCGAAAGCGATGTCCTGGCTGATCATCTCGGCGATGCTGGCCAGCGTGGCATGCCGGCCGACGCGATGGTAGCGGGGGCCGTAGTCGCGATCGCCGCGCTGCCCGGCGGTGGGATGTTTGGCCAGAATGCGGTCGAGCATCCGCTGCGCCGCCTCCCGTTCGGCCGCACCGGTCGCGGGATGGTCGATCAACTGGCGCAGCCGAGAAATCCTGGGGCTCAGGGCCGTTGACATCGTCGCGGTCCTCTCCTCGTCGTCACACGGCGGCAGCAGCCGCAGTTGTTCACCGCAACCGCATCGTCACGGCAGCGGATCGACCAACACCGCGCGGTCGATGCGCCGTAACATATCCGGCCGAGCGGTCAAACAGGGCCAATTGCGCGCGACCGCCTCACACGCGGCCTGTCCCGCGGCCACCAGCGCGTCGGCATCGGATCGACCGGCGAGCGCGGTCGCCACCCGCACCGCGGCTCCGGTGTCCAAACCGGTCACCACCGTGTGCGGCAACTCCAGCAGCACCGCGAGGATATCGAGCCGGTCGGAGCTGATCAGCGCCTGCCCGGCCGCGGCCACCGCGGCCGGAACGACGATCGTATGGCCGGCATTGGCCGTCGCCCACGCCACCGCATGCACATACGGCAGCCGCCGCGTCCAGCCGACCACCGCGGCGGTGTCGAACACCACGCCGCCGAGTGCGGCCGGGCTCACGCGGCGCCGGCGCTCGGACGATCCAGCTCATCCGCCGACAGCGGCGGCAACCCCTGCTGAGCGCGGGCCCGATTCACCAACTCCAACGGCGGCACACCACCGAAGGCCGACTCGATCGCATCCAGGGAGATATCGCGGTTCATCCGATCCCGCAAGGCGGCCGAGACATAGGCGGACAGGTTGTCGATGCGCCCGGCGGCCTTCCACCGCTCGAGGGTGGACACATCATCCTTCGGGACCGAGATCGTCACCTTCTTCGTCTCCGCCATACCATCAGCTTACGACAGTATGGCAAGCCCCCGACACCGGAGAGACCGCCGCCGCGCCCGACGCTCGCCACCACAGACGCGAACATCGTTGCGCGGCAACGCTATCGCCTCGGGGTCAGCGGCCGAAGACCGTCGCGTGCGCCTCCTGCAGCCCGGTGACCAGCTCCTTGGCCGACTGCTCGTCCAGCCCGGCGAACGCCGGCGCGATCAGTACGTCGGTCAGCGCCTCGGCCGCGGCCCAGCGTTCCCGCAGCGCGGCCGTCACCTCCGTGGCATCGACCCGATCGCCCCAGCCGAACAACCTCGCCTGAGTCGGGCCGTCCGCGCGCGGCGAGCCACCGATCAGCACCGCCTCGAACGGCGACAAGCCACTCGCCCGCACCGCCATCAGATGCAGCCCACCACGCAATTCGCGCAGACAGTGAATCAACTGCAGCACCCGCCCGGGCGCATCCGCGGCGAGCGGCATGGCGCGCCAGCCCGCGAACAGGCTCACCCCCGCCACCTCCGCGGCGTCGACGACCACCTGCAGCAACTCGGCCAGCCGCTCGGCGGACTCGAAGCCGGCCAGCTTACGGCGACCGAAATCCTGGCAGGCCGCCAGATATCCGGCCGCCGCCTCCGCCACCGGCATCGAGACCGATTCCCACGCCGCGCGCACGGTATCGGGCTGGAAGAACCCGAACGCCGCGGCCACCACATCGGCGTCGACCTCACCCAGCACACTGCCGCGCCCGCGGGTGTAGGGCCCGATGAACCCGTCCACTCCGGTGGCGGCACCGAACGCCTTCGCCTCCCGGGAGAACATGAACGCGCCCCCGATGTTCTGGATCTCGGACTTCACCGCGGCCGGCACCGACACGGCGGACCCCTTTCGACGAGAGCGGCCACGGCGGCCGCTCGGACACTCCGACAAATCGACCGCAGCCTATCTCGCTACGGTCCACTAACGCCAGCCCCTGACCGCAATCCGCCGACAACACCGAGCTAACCCACTGCACACACCCGCAGCACACCCGCCGCCGCGAAATCCCGTATAACGTAACGGTATCGGCACATTCCCGAATATTCATGGGAGGATTCACCTATCCTCGGGACCGGGCCCGGGTACCACGATCTCGAAGCGAGCGAGGATGACCGACAACCTCGGCGCGACCGCACCCGACCCCGGTGCCGACCGCGCCACCGCGACACAGGCCGCGCTGACGTCTCTCGTCGCCCGCTTCGCCCAACAATGGCAAATAGCCGGCAAACCACCCGACCTGTCCGCGCACCTCCCCGCCGAACCCACGCTGCGCCGCTCCGCACTCATCGAACTGATCAAAATCGACCTGCACGAACGCTGGCAACGCGACGCCGAAGCCCCACGCCTGGCCGACTACCGCGACCGCTTCCCCGAACTCGCCGCCGCACCCCTGCCCCCCGACCTCGTCTTCGAAGAGATCAACGCCCGCAGTCGCCGCCACGACCACACCGTCGACCTCCGCGAATACGAACAGGACTACCCCACCCAGATGGCCCGCATCACCGAACGATTCGAGGACCTACCGCCCTCGGCACCCGGACTGCGCACCACCATGCTCGCCGACCCCACCGCACTCGACGCCCTCGACACCATCAACCCCGGCGCCACCGTCGAGGACTTCGACCTGCTCCTCCCCCTCGGCCAAGGCGCCTTCGCCCGCGTCTTCCTCGCCCGCCAACGCTCCATGGGACGACTCGTCGCGGTCAAGATCTCCCACGACCGCGGCAGCGAACCACAAACCCTCGCCCAACTCGACCACGACCACATCGTCCGCGTCTTCGACCAGCGCCAGATCACCGACCAGCACCTCAAACTCATGTACATGCAGTACGTGCCCGGCGGCACCCTGCTCGGTGTCCTGCGCCTGCTGCGCCGCACCACCCCCGACCAACGCAACGGCCGACTCCTCCTGGAAGCCATCGACGCCGCCACCACCACCGGCGGCGTCCTCGAACCCCAACCCTCCCCCACCCGCACCGAACTCGCCCGCCTCACCTGGCCCGAAACCGTCGCCTGGCTCGGCAGCCGACTCGCCACCGCCCTCGACTACGCCAACCGCCGCGGCATCCTGCACCGCGACATCAAACCCGCCAACGTCCTGCTCACCGCCGACGGCCAACCCAAACTCGCCGACTTCAACATCAGCTTCAGCCGCCACCTCCCCGGCGCCAACCCCGTCGCCTACTTCGGCGGCTCCCTGCCCTACATGGCCCCCGAACAACTCGAGGCCTGCCACCCCGAATCGGCCACGACCGCAGCGGATCTGGATACCCGCGCCGACCTCTACGCCCTCGCCGTCGTGCTGTGGGAACTGCTCACCGGCCACATCCCCTTCGACGACGGCCACGACGCCGGCGAAACCGAAGAATCCCTGCAAGCCATGATCGACCGGCGCCGCAACCCCATCGCCCGCCGCTTCGAAGCCGACCTCCCACCCGACACCCCCGCACTCCTCCGCCACGCCCTGCTCACCTGCCTGTCCCCCGACCCCGACGACCGCTACACCAGCGGCGCCGAACTCGCCCAGCACCTCGACCTCAGCCAGGACCGCGCCGCCCGCGACCTCGTCGACCCACCCGCCAACAGCCTGCGCGCCCGCCTGCGCATGCGACCCATGCCCGTGGTCACCCTGTCCAGCCTGCTCGGCCATCTCCTCGCCGGGCTCTACCTCGGCTCCCACAACCTGCGACTCATCCGCGACGCGCTCGGCCTCGACGCCGCCCAGCAGATGATCCGCCTCGGCCTGCTCGTCATCCTCATCGCCTACCCCGTCGGCATCGCCGCACTCGTCTACTGGTGCCGCTCGGTCTTCGTCGTCCCCAACGGATTACGCCGCGGCCGGCAATTCGACGCCGCCACCCTGGCCCGCGCCCGCGCCGACACCCTCGCCTGCGGCGACCGCATCGCCATCGCCACCTTCGTGGGATGGCTTGCCGCACTGGGCATCTTCCTGATCAAACTGCACACCCTCGGCGGTCTACCGGCCGGACTCACCACCAGCCTCATCGCCAGCAACCTCGTCGCCGCCTGCGTCGCCGTCGTCTACACCTACTTCCCCGTCACCTACTTCGTCCTGCGCTGGTACTACCCGGGATTGGTCGCCGCCGGCACCACCACCCCCGCCGATGCCGCCATGCTGCGCCGCATGGTCCACCGCAGCCGCATCTACCTCGGCGTCGCCGCCTGCGTCCCACTCGTCGGCGTCCCCGCCGGACTGGTGTTCCTCACCCCCGACCAACAGCAAATCGTCATCGGCCCCATCGTCGGCCTCTGCGTCGGAGGCGTTTTCGCCTTCCTCATCACCCTGCGCACCTTCTACGCACTCGAATCCGACCTCAACGCCCTCGACCGCGTCCTCGACCCCCCATCCCACTCCTGACCGGCTACGGACGAACGACCAAGATCGGCTAACCTCGAGGCGGTGCTAGGACATTCACATGCGACCAGTGGTGCGCTCGCGTGGGCGGGAGCCGCTGCCGCGCTACCACTTTCGATTCTCACCTTCCCCGCCGCGCAGATCGGCCACCTCGGCACCGTCGACCTGCTGATGGGCACCTTCCTCACCGCCGGCGCCGCACTGCTCCCCGACGCCGACCACCCCAGCGGCACCATCTCGCATGCACTCGGTCCGATCACACACACCGCCTGCAAAATCATCTCCACCGTCTCCGGCGGACACCGCCACGCCACCCACTCCCTGGCCTTCGTCGCCGCCGTCGCCTACGGCACCTGGGCCGGCGAACACTGGATCGGCCGCTGGTTCACCCTCGGCCTGGTCTTCTTCCTGCTCGCCCTCGCCGTCCGCGCGCTGAACCTGTGCCCGCCCGGCGAAGGATTCCGCTCCTACGCCACCATCACCGTCCTCGCCGTCGCCGGCACCTTCGCCATGGACCAGTGGATCTCCGACAAACCGGCGTGGCTGCCGTTCTCCGTCGGACTCGGCGCGCTGGCCCACCTCATCGGCGACTGCCTCACCGACCGCGGCTGCCGGCTGTTCTGGCCCCTCGACATCCGCACCCGGATCCCGATCATCGACCGCACCGGCAACAAGGTCGAAACCTGGGTCATCTCACCGCTGTTCGTGCTCGGCACCCTCGCCGCGCTCTGGTACGTCATCACCCACCAGCCCTAACAGTGTCACCGCGTCGCGATCCGGGCTGCCCGGCTCGGCCTGGAACGCGACGAACCGCTGACCGTCCGGCGCCGTCAGAATCTCCGACGTCAACTCCATCCGCCCCACCGCCGGATGCCGGAACATCCGGCGCGTGCCGCGCTTGGTCCGCACATCGTAATGCGCCCACAGCGCCGCGAAATCCGCACTCGCCGCACACAATTCACCCGTCAGCGCGGCCAGCTCACCCGGATGCGAACCCGCACCTTGCACGACCCGCAGATGGGCCACACAATCGCGCGCCATGCCCGTCCAGTCCTCGAACACCGTACGCGCCGCCGGGTGCGTGAACACATACCGGATCAGGTTGCGCCGCACCGGCTCCCACTGCTCGATACCCCACAGCAGCCGCAACCCCTCCGGATTCGCGGCCAGCAGATTGCTCACCTGATCGAGGACGAAAGCCGGTGTCGGACGCACCGATTCGAGCAGCGACACCAGCCCCGCACCCGCCCGTTCGATCGGCGCCGACGCCGCCGGCGTCCGCGCACCCGCCAACCGCGCCACCTGCTCCAGATGCGCCGCCTCCTCCGCATCCAGCAGCAGCGCCGACGCCAGCGCCGCCAGCACCTCCCGGCTCGGATTCCGATCGCGCCCCTGCTCCAACCGGATGTAGTAGTCGACGCTCAGCCCCGCCAACGCCGCCACTTCCTCCCGACGCAGCCCCGCCGTCTGCCGCCGCCGCGTGCCCGGCGGCAAACCCACCTGCGACGGTTGCAGCCGCGCACGGCGGGCACGCAGGAAATCCCCCAGGGCACGACGATCACTCACACATCCAGTGTGCCCGCTCCCACGCCGTCGCGGGGTGGCCCTGCCGGGACCAGGCCACAGCCGGTCTCCCCACCGCCGCCGCGCAGCCGCACCGTAAAACCATGACCGACAACACCGACCAGGTCCGAACCCTCGTCATCGGCGGCAGCTCCGGCATGGGCTACGCCCTCGCCGAACGGCTCCTCGCCGCCGGCCACCACGTCGACATCGCCGCCCGGGACGAACGCGGGCTCGCCGACGCCGCCGAGCGCCTGGGCCGCGAGCGGGTACGCACCCATCGCGTCGACATCGCCCGAGAACAGTCCGTCGCCGCCCTGTTCGACGTCGTGGGGCCCCTCGATCATGTCGTCGTCACCGCCGCCGACATGCGCCACGGCTACGGCGCCCTCACCGAACTGCCCACCACCGACGCCCGCACCGTCTTCGACATCAAGATCCTCGGCCCCTGGCTGGTCGCCAAGTACGCGGCCGAACAGCTGCGCGGCTCACTGACCCTCACCTCCGGGATCGCCGCCTACCGGCCCGCACCCGGCGGTTCCGTCGTCGCCACGGCCAATGCCGCCCTGGAAGGCATGGTCCGCGCACTCGCCCTCGAACTGGCGCCGATCCGGGTCAACGCCGTCTCCCCCGGATGGGTGGACACCCCCATCTGGGACGAATTCGCCGGCGCGGACAAACATCACCGGCTCGCCGCCATGGCCGAACGCCTGCCCGCCGGCCGGGTCGGCCGGCCCGCCGATATCGCGGCCGCGTTCCACGCCGTCATCGACAACGAATTCATCACCGGAACGGTCCTGCACGTCGAGGGCGGCCACCGCCTCGTCTGACGTCAGGGCACACGCACCCGAAAAACGCACAAAGCCCCGCATCCGGCGCGGAAACTCGGCGCCGAATCCGGGGCGGGTGCGCGACGGCGGGTCAGGCCACCGACGCGGACACGATGGTGATCGGCTCCACCGGCACATCCTGATGGCCGGCCTTCGAACCGGTACGCACGCCCTCGATTGCGTCGACGACGGCACTGCCGTCCACCACCCGACCGAACACCGCGTAGCCCCAACCGTCCTGGCCCGGGTAGTTCAAGAAGTCGTTGTCGGCAGTATTGATGAAGAACTGCGCCGACGCCGAATGGGGGTCCGACGTACGCGCCATCGCAACGGTGTACTTGTCGTTGCGCAGACCGTTCTTGGCCTCGTTCTGCACCCGGTTGGGCGCATGCTTCTGCTGCATATCGGCGGTCAGCCCGCCGCCCTGCACCATGAAGCCCGGAATCACGCGGTGGAAGATCGTGCCCTCGTAATGACCGGACTTCACGTAGTCCACGAAGTTGGCAACCGTCTGCGGCGCCTTCTCCTCGTCGAGTTCGAGGGTGATGTCCCCGGCTGATGTGTTGAGCAACACTGTGGTCATCCGGCCATCGTATGGCAGCCGCCTACACCCATCGGACCCCCCTCACCCGTCCAGCGGCGACTGCTTCGTCGTCGGGGCTTTTGAGCTTGTCGTGAGTGGTGTCGAGGATGGGAGACGCGGGCATAGGCGAGACACATGTTTAGATGCGCATATCTCCATTTCCCCCTGAACGAGTCGCTCAGGATTCGAGCGCCGAGCCCTTCCCGCTCACGCTTCGTAGAGCTCGATCGGCAGGTCGTCCGGATCGAAGAAGAAACCGAAACGGCGGCCGGTGAATTCGTCGATGCGGGTCTCCTCGATCGGTACTCCCCTCCCCCACAGTTCCGCCAGGGCCGCGGCGACATCATCGACAGCGAATGCCAGATGCCGTAACCCGCACGCCTCCGGCCGTGACGGCCGCGCCGGCGGGTCCGGGAACGAGAACAACTCCAGCTGCGCCCCGTCCGGCAGCGCCAGATCGAGTTTGTAGGAACGCCGCTCGGCCCGATAGTGCTCGGCCAGCACCCGCAATCCCAGCACCTCGGTATAGAACACCTTCGACCGCGCATAGTCCGACGCGATGATCGCCACGTGGTGAATCCGCCGCAACTCCATCGCCCGACGGTATCGCCTCTCCCCTGCTGCTGTTCAGCAGCGGGGCGGCGTGTGGCGCCGCTCCAGGACGCCTCACCAACTAATGCGTAGATGCGCATAATGTCATACCGGTATCCTTAAATTTTCCGCGCAGCCGTCAACGCGAGTGACTCCCGAAGGGTCCATTTACGAGGAGCCGGCGAGCGCCTTCTCCGCAGCCCGGACGGCCTGCTCCCGGTATCCCGCACCGAACAGAACGACGTGCACGAGCAGCGGATACAGCTGATGCAGCGCCACTCGCTCCTCCGCTCCGGGCGCCGGTGGAAAACGCTCTCGATACGCTCCGAGAATGCGATCGAGATGCGGCGCGCCGAACAGTCGGAGCATGGCCAGATCGGTCTCGCGATGACCGCCGTGGGCTGCCGGGTCGACGAGCCGGACGCCCGACTCGGTCCACAGCACATTGCCCGACCACAGGTCACCGTGGATCCGGCAGGCCGGTTCCGGCGGTCCGGCCAGCTCGCCGATCCCGGCGATGACGCGCTCGACGAGCCGGATTCCCCTGCGCCCCAAGTGCGCTGCGGCGGCGGGAAGTAGCGGAAGCAGGCGGTGGCGGGCATACCACGAGCCCCACTCCCCCGCGACCATCGTGTTGTCCTGCGGCAGTGTGGCGATACATCCCGCCCAGGGTGCGCCGTAGCGATCGACGGCATGGGTGTGGAGTTCGGCGAGCGCGACACCGAAGCGTTCGGCGGCGGCGCGGGTGGGCGGCACCGAATCCGCCCACGGCAGTACCAGCGTTCGATCGTCGGCGGCCAGCACCGGCGGTACGAGATCGGCGGCGTCGGCCTCGCGCAGCCAGCGCAGTCCGTCGGCCTCGGCACGAAAGGCGCGCAGTGTCACCGAATCCGATTCGCCCGCGGCTCTTTTCACGAAGACCGCGCGGCCGTCGGCGAGTACGGCCCGATGCAGGGTCCAGGCGTGCCCGGTGCCGACGCGGCTCTGCGTCACCACCGCCGCGCCCAGCATCGAGGCCAGATACGGCGCGAGATCCGGCGCGCTCACGACCCGTACACCGTCTGCCAGATCGCACGGCCCAGCGCCCGCGCCAACTGCTCGTCGCCGACCGGATTTCCGGTCGCGAAGGTGAAGTCGATCGCGCGCTCGACCATGCAGGTCAGGGCGATAGCGGTGGCGTCGACCTCGAGGTCGGCGGGGACGCGGCCCGCAGCCCGCTCCCGGTCCAGCCGCAGGCGGACCAGTTCGGTGAAGCGCCGCACCCGATCCTGCCAGTAGCGCCCTACGTCGCGGTCGTATCCGGCCACCTCGGTCAGTGCGCGCAGCACCCGATGATGCGCCCGGGTGCCGGCGATCATCAGCCGCATCGCGGCGACGACGCCGTCCTCACCGTCGAGATGGTCTGCGGCCCACCATTGTTCGGCCGTGCGGAACTGCTCGTCGGTGGCAAGGTCCGCCATCCGGATCAGCAACCGGCTCTTGTCCGGGAAATAGCGGTAGAAGGTCGAGCGGGCGATCTCGGCCTCGGTGGCGATCCGGGCCACCGGCAGTTCGGTATAGGTCACCCCGGTATCCAGCAGTCGGTCCACGGCCGCGAGCACGCGCCGCTCCACCGCCTCGCGCCGCTCGTCCCGCTGCCGGGACCGGGAGCCGGGGCGGGTCAGCGAGGCCATGCCGGGGTTTCGTGGAGGTCGGCCATGCGCACATTGTGGCCCATCGACCACCGCAGCGCCGATGACGAGCCCGCACCCCGCGGGTCGTGGCGCGCAGCGGGAAGAAATTCGAGCCACCCATTGACAATGTGAGGCGAGTCACTTCATTCTCTCAATAGGACACAGTGTCCGAACAGAGTGACCCGGAAGGGCGGCGCCGATGCCTACCGACGAGCCGATGCCCACCGAGACCGAGCCCGCCGCCGCGTCGACGAGCGCCGGGAACACCGCGATTGGGCGGCACGTCGCCATTCCGCACGATGCGGACGGAACATCCTGTCCGGCAACGGTTTCCACCGACGTGGTCGTCGTCGGTGCGCGCTGCGCCGGTTCGGCTGCCGCCGTCGCCTTCGCCCGCGCCGGACGCCGAGTGCTCGTCCTGGACTCGGCCCGCTTCCCGTCCGACACGCTGTCGACTCACCTGCTGTGGCCCGCCGGTGTTGCCGAGGTCGCGGCGCTGGGCGCGCTGGAACGGGTCCTCGCGCTCGGCGCGCCCCGGCTGCGGGTGGCCTTCGCGGCCGGCGCCGGACAGGTCGTGCGAGCGCCCTTCACGATGATCGAGGGCATCGACTACGCGATGTGTGTGCGGCGCACCGGGTTCGACGCGGCTCTGGTGGAGACCGCCCGTGCGGCGGGCGCGACGGTGTACGAGTCGATGCGGGTGACCGAACTGCTCCGCGACGGCGAGCGGGTCACCGGGGTGCGGGCCGTCGACCGCACGGGAGCGACCCACCGGATTCGAGCCCGGCTGGTAGTCGGGGCCGACGGTCGGCGCTCCACCGTGGCGCGACTGACCGGCGCCCTCGACCCGTATCGCAGTAAACCCAGTGGGCGGGCCTGCTATTTCGGATACTGGCGCGACGAGCGCCCGGAATGGCGTTCGACCGCCGCCCAGTGGCGGGCCGGAAATCTGCTGGGCACCGCATTCCCGTGCGAGAACGGGACGGTACTGTCCCTGATCCAACCGCCGGTGGAGCGCGTCCGCCGCGGCGATGGCCGGACCGAGCGGCATTACCGCGAGATGATCGAGGCGATCCCGGAACTGGCTGCGCGCCTGGCCGATTGCGAACTACTCGGCCGGGTCCGATCGGCCACCGACATCGTCTCCTACTTCCGGCGCTCCACTGGACCGGGGTGGGCGCTGCCCGGTGACGCCGGGCATTTCAAGGACCCGGTCACCGCGCAGGGGATGCGCGACGCCATGCGCTACGGGCGATTGCTCGGCGAATCGGCCGCCCCGGTCCTCGACGACGCCGCCGCGCTGGACCGGGCACTCGCCCGCTGGGAGCGCGGGCGCGAACGTGACTGCCTGCCCATGTACCAGTGGACCAACCGACTGGCCCGCGGTACGGAGATGTCACCACTCGAGGTCCAGCTGTACCGGTCGGGGGCGACCGATCCGCACCTCGCCGGGCTGGCGCTCGATGTGATGACGCGCGCCCGGACTCCGGACCAGCTGCTGACTCCGGTGCGGGCAGCGAAGTTCGCGGTGCAGGCGCTGTGGCACGCGCCGCCGGCCGCGGTGGTGGAGACCGTGATTCGCGAGTTGCGCGATGGCGCGGAGGACTGGCGTGAGCGCCGGCTGGCGCAGTGGGGTCCGGCCCTGCCGCGGCGGGCTTCGGCCTCGAGATGACGAGCAGCCCGGCCGTGCCCGGTGCACCGCCGGGCTGCGTCGAGAGCGACTGGCGGTCAAGGTAATTCGAGTCGGGGGTCGACCCAGCGCCGGTCCCGCTCGCTGGATCGAGGAGTGGACATGGGTGGTCGAGGCACGGGGACGTTCGACAGGCGACACCTGTTACGCGGCGCGGCGGTGGCGGGTGCGGCGTGGGCGGCCGGCGGGATGTGGTCCGCGCACGCGCGGGCCAATCCGGTGCGCCGACAGGTACGGCCGGGCCGCGAGGTCGCGGTGTTCGGCGGCGGGGTATCCGGGCTGACGGCCGCCCACGAACTGGCCGAACGCGGATACGCGGTGACCGTCTACGAGCCGACCGCCCCGGGCGGTAAGGCGCGCAGCATGGGGGTGCCGGGCACCGGCACGGGCGGGCGGGCGGATCTGCCCGGCGAGCACGGCTTCCGGTTCTTCCCCGGCTGCTATCAGCACGTGCCCGATACGATGGCGCGAATCCCGTTCCCCGGCAACGTGAACGGCGTCGCCGGCAACTTGGTCCGGGTGGAGTCGACGGTAGCGGGCTTCGCGGACCTGCCGCCGGTCACGGTGCCGACCGAGATCGCGGGGCTGCGGGAACTGAATCCGGATCGCCTGCGCAATGCGCTGCTCGCCGGCCTCGGTTTCATTCCCCGCCTGCCACCGCAGGAACTGGCCTTCTTCGGCGACCGGATGCTCATGTGGTTCACCACGTCGACCGAACGCCGCTTCGGCGAGTGGGAATATCGCTCCTGGCTCGATGCGGTGCGGGCCGAGGGGAAGTCGCGGGCCTATCGCGAGTATCTGGCGCGGGCGCTCACCCGGATCACGGTGGCGGCGAAGGCCGAGACCAGTTCGGCCCGGACCATCGGAACCATCGGGGAGGCACTGGTTTTCGCCGGGGCGGGCATCGCGCCACAGTATCGGGGCGGGGTGGATCGCATTCTGAACGGGCCCACCAACGAAGCGTGGATCGATCCGTGGGTGGCGTACCTGTCCGGACTGGGTGTTCGCTTCGTGACCGGCGCCGGGCTGACCGGATTGCGGGTGTCGGGCGATCGGATCACCGGCGCGAATGTGGGCGGCCGGACCGTGCGCGCGGACTGGTACGTCTGCGCGATGCCGGCCGACCGCGCGGCGACCGTTCTCGACGACGCGGTACTCACCGCCGATCCGGCGCTGGCCGGGATGCGGGAGCTGGTGCTCGACTGGATGGTGGGTGTGCAGTTCTACCTCCGGCAACCCACGGGGGTTCCCGATGGCCATATCGCGGCGCTCGGCTCGCCGTGGGCGATCACGGCCCTGCGGCAGGCGCCCATGTGGCGGGGCGATTTCGCGGCCCGCTACGGCGACGGCACCGTGGTCGAATGTCTGTCGGCGGATGTGTCGGATTGGGACACTCCCGGAATCCTGTTCGGCAAACCCGCCCGGCAGTGCTCGAAGGACGAGGTGGTGCAAGAGGTCTGGGCGCAGCTGAAACGCTGGCTCAACACCGGCACCGGATGGTTGCGCGATGAGGATCTGCGGTCCTGGTTCGTCGATCCCGGGGTGCTTTTCGAGGAGGGCGGCAATACCAACGACACTCCGCTGCTGGTGAATACGGTCGGATCGTGGGATCACCGGCCGGAGGCTCGATCGGCGATCGGCAACCTGTTCTTCTGCGGCGACCATGTCCGCACCGGCATCGATCTGGCCACGATGGAGGGCGCGTGTGAGGCCGGGCGCAAGGCCGCCAACGGGGTGCTGGACGCGGCCGGTGATCCGTCGCCGCGGGCGGCGGTGTTCGCGTTGTACGCACCGCCCGAACTGGAGCCGTTGAAGCGTCTCGACGCCGACCGCTACCGGGCCGGACTGCCGCATCTACTCGACATGTGAACGGCGGCGCAGGAATTCGGCGGTGGCCGGGGTCGCGGGCAGAAACGATTCGATCGCGAGTTCGGCGACGGTGACGTTCATCGGACTGCCGAAGATGGTCATGGTGCTGATGAAATCGAGTTCGACGTCACCGTGTTCGGGGTCGCGCCGGCGCAGGCGCAGCGGGACCACTGCCTGATCGGGTTCGGGCAGGCCCGGGTCGTCGCGCCCGCCGGGATAGCCGAGGAGTTCGGTGCGTAGTTCGGCCAGCTCCGTCGAGCCGGTCGCCTCGATCTGGCGTTCGATGCGTTCGAACAGATGTCCGCGCCACTGCGCCAGATTGACGATGCGCGGGGCGAGGCCGTCCGGGTGCAGACTCAGCCGCAGCGCGTTGACCGGCGGGGTGAGCAGCTCGGCGGGAATGCCGTCGAGGAACAGGGCCACACCGGAATTGGCGTCGACCATGTTCCACTGTGCGTCCACCGCCAGCGCGGGATAGGGCTCGTAACCGGTGAGGATCTGCCGCATCGCGGTACGAACCGGGGCCATGGTGGGGATGTCCAATCCGGGTTCGGCGTAGACGGGGGCGTAGCCGGCCGCCAGCAGCATGCGATTGCGTTCGCGCAGCGGGATTTCCAGCTCCTCGCTCAGGTGCAGGATGAGCTGACGGCTGGGGGTGGAACGACCGGTTTCGATGAAGCTCAGGTGGCGGGTCGAGGTCTCGGCACGACCGGCCAGTTCGAGCTGGCTCAGGCGGCGGGTGCGGCGCCAGTGGCGCAGCAGGTCCCCGGCGGTATGGGTGGGCACCCGCCCGATGGTAGGCGGCGCGGGTGGGCGCCACGATTACCCGGGAGGTCATGATCGCTGCCCGGATGCCCCCGAGGCAGGGCACGGTTAGGGTGGGATGCGTGTCGTTGGTGCAGGCTGGACTGGACCGGCTGCCCGAACGGTGGCGAGCACTGCTGCTCGCCCATCGGGAGCTGATGAAATTCGCCGTTGTCGGCGCGATCACCTGGTTCGTGGACACCGGGGTGGTGTACGCGCTGAAGCTGACCGTGTTGCAGGACAAGCCGCTGACCGCGCGCGCCTTCGGTGTGCTGATCGCGACGATCGTGTCCTACATCCTCAACCGTGAGTGGTCGTTCAACACCCGCGGCGGGCGCCAGCGGCATCACGAGGCGGCGCTGTTCTTCGCGGTGAGTGCCCTGGCGGTCGGGGTGACGGTGATCCCGCAGGCGGTCTCGCTGTACGTCTTCGACATCCGGGTGCCGCATGTCAGCCCGTTCACCCAGGCGGTGTCGAATTTCGTCACCGGGCAGATCCTCGGCGTGCTGCTGGCGATGGCGTTCCGGTTCTGGGCATTGCGCCGCTTCGTCTTTCCGCAGGATCTGCGCGAGGCCGAACTGGAGATCCTGTGAACCCGCGGGTCGGATTCGCCCTGCCGCAGCTGGGTCCGCAGGCACACGAGGGCCACCGGATCGCCTGGTTCGCGCGGCGCGTCGAGGACGCCGGGGCGGACAGCCTCTGGGTCGGCGACCGGGTGTTCGCGGCGACGAATCCCACCGTGGGCTACGCCGGTACCGATTCGTTCCCCCGGGAATTCCACTCCGTCCTCGATCCTTTCGTGACCCTCGGGGTCGCGGGCGCGGCGACCTCGCGGGTGCGCCTGGGAACCGATGTGCTGATCGCGCCGCTCTATCCGCCCGCGCTGCTGGCCCGGTCGCTGACCAGTATCGACGTCGTCAGCGGTGGCCGGTTGCTGGTCGGGCTGGGTATCGGTTGGTCACCGGAGGAATATGCCGCCGCCGGAGTGCCGTTCGATCGGCGCGGCGCGCGGCTGGAGGAGACGCTCGACGCCCTGCAGGCGATCTGGACCTCGGATCCGGCGGGCTATCGCGGTCGTTATGTCTCGGTACCCGAACACCGACGTGAGCTCGGCCCGGTCCAGCGTCCGCATCCACCCATCCATCTCGGCGCGTATTCGCCGGCCGGGCTGGCCCGCGTCGGCCGGCGTGCGGACGGCTGGCTGCCGGTGTGGCGGGTAGCGGGACCGCCGGGTCAGGGTGAGCTGCTGCGGCAGGCGCGGGCGGCGGTGGATACAGCGGCACGAGCGGCGGGGCGCGATCCGGCCGCGATCGAGACGATCGTCCGGCTCAATGCCGGGCGGGGCACCACCGTGGACGAGATCGTCGCGGCCCTGCGGACGGCGACGGCGGAGACCGGCTTTCAGGACTATTTCGTCGATCTGATGTATGTGGCGGCGACGGTGGAGCAGGCGGCCGACCTGGCCCGGCGGGTGCTGGACGGCGTGCGTTGAGCGGTCGCGCGGTTCGTTCGCGAGCTCGAACGGCCACCGGCGCAGCCGATTCCGGACGAGCACCGATCGCCCGGCGCGGCTGTGGTGATCGGAGAATTCGCCGGGCGTGACCGCGGTCACCGCGGTCGGCGGTGGGCGGACCGGCGCGGCCGGTCGGCGCGGAGCACCGATACCATGACCGGGTGCGAGCGACGGCGGATCCGGCCATGCGGCTGCGGGGTAGCTGCGTCGGTGCCGCGTCGGCGACGGTGAGTGTCGCGGCCCACGCTCTCGGCGGTGGCGCCCCGGCCCCCGGATCGGCCGGCATCATGCTGTTGCTGGCGACCAGTACTGTGATCGGCTCGCTCGCCGCGCACGCCCGCACGGGCGCGCTGCGCCTGATGGCTCTGCTCGCCGTCGGCCAGGTGGCCGGACACGCGGCGCTGTCGCTCGCGCCGCACTGTCACGACATGCTGCTCACCGCGCCGATGCTGATCGCGCACGTCGTGGCGATCGTGGTGGGCGCCGGACTCATCCGCGCCGCGGAATCCACGCTGCTGCGAGCGATTTCACGTATCCGCCGCGCCGTCGCCGCGGTCCATGCTCTCCTCGTCTCCGGTGATCCGGTCGTGATCGTGACCCCGGATACGCCCGGCCGGCCGCATCGGCTGGTCCTGGCCTCGGGGACGGGCCGACGGGGTCCGCCGGCGTACGCGGGTTCGTACGCTGTCCGCTGCTCGGTCTGAGGACCGCGGCAGATCCGAGGCACCCAGGCTGCACTCGTCGAGCACACTGTCGGCGACCCGCGCGGTCTCGCGGGACACGCGAGTAGCCGTCGAAGGTGGCAGCCGTTTGTGCCGGGCCATCTTGCGTGACGGCGCGGTGCGTACTGCCGATCCAACGATCGGACCGCGGCCGCCGCATCGCGGCACGCGCGGACGACCTGGCGTGTCACCGCAGGTTCGGCCGGTGCGCTCGGGCGCGGCATCGGTCGCGCCGAGGAAGCCGACTCGGCTACCGCACCACGCCCTGCCCGGGCGAATCGCGCTGCCACATCGCGGACAGCACCTGCAGCTGTTACGAACCCGTTCGAGATATGTGTCCTCCCGGTCCCGGGGCGCATCAGCGCGCTCCCGGCCTACCCACACCGGGAGTGAAAAGCCCTCTACCGCAATGGAGTTCGAATCATGTTCTCGGTCCCCCGTACCCAACGCGCCGACGCCACACCGATGCCGTCGGCGTCCTCCGGCCGCCCGGCCACCCTGGCCCGGCGCGGCCTCCGCGCGAACACCCGACCGCTGCGCCGGCTCGCCGTGGCAGCCGCTGCAGTCGTCCTGCTGGCGCTCGCCGGGTGCTCCTCCGGCGGTACCACCACCGCCGACGCCGATTCGATCGCGGTGAGCAATCAGTGGATCAAGGCGGCCGATGCGGGGATGTCGGCGGCGTTCGCCGAATTCACCAACCGCAGCGATCACGAGATCCGCATCGTCGACGCCACCAGCCCCGCCTCGGCCCGAATGGAGATCCACGAGCTCGTGTCGGCCGCCGGTGGCACCACCATGCGACCCAAGGCCGGCGGCCTGGTCATCCCGGCACACGGCAGCGCCACCCTGAAGCCGGGGGCCGACCACCTGATGTTCATCGATCTGAAGGCCCCGCTGCGCACGGGTGCGAACACCCCGGTCACGGTGAAATACGCCGACGGCACCAGCACCACGTTCACCGCGCAGGTGCGGGATTTCGCCGGTAATCAGGAGAACTACTCCCCCGGCGACGGCTCGACCCCCGCGCACGGTGGCTGAGCGGCTCTCGCGCCGCCGGTTGCTCAGCGGCGGCGCGGCGGCCGCGGGCGCCGCCGGTGTCGCGGGGCTGACGCTCGGCGCCGATCGCTGGTCACGCCGCGACAACACGCCCGACCCGGGAACGGCATGCGAGCCCTTCTACGGGCCGCACCAGGCCGGCGTGGCGACCGCACCGCAACTGCACGCGGCATTCGTCGCCTTCGACCTGCGGCCGGGAACCACCCGGGCGGATATCGCGGGCCTGCTGCGGATCTGGTCCGGGGACGCGGCGCGGCTCACCCAGGGTGAGCCGGCGCTCGCCGACACCGAACCGGAACTGGCCGCCCGACCGGCCCGGCTCACCGTCACGATCGGCTTCGGACCCCGCCTGTTCACGGTCGCCGGACTCGACGCCGCGCGGCCGGACTGGCTGGCGCAACTGCCGCCGTTTTCCATCGATCGCCTCGACTCCGCATTCTGTGAGGGGGATCTGCTGCTGCAGGTCTGCGCGGACGAGGCGACGACGGTCGCGCATGCGGTGCGGGCTCTGACCCGCAGCGTGAGCTCACTGGTCACCGTGCGCTGGACCCAACGCGGATTCCGCAACGCTGCTGCCGGGCAGACGATGCGCAATCTGATGGGTCAGATCGACGGCACCGTCAATATCGCCGCCGGCGCCGACTTCGATCGACTGGTCTGGGACGACGGCCGGGCCCGGCCGTGGCTGCAGGGCGGAACCTCGATGGTGCTGCGCCGGATCGCGATGAATCTGGACACCTGGGACGAACTCGACCCCGAGGGCCGGGAATTGACCGTGGGCCGGCGCATCGCGACCGGTGCCCCGCTGACCGGAACCCGCGAAACCGACGATCCGGATTTCGCGGCGGTCGACGCTCACGGCATTCCGGTCATCCCGCCCTCGGCGCATATCGCTCGCGCACACCACACCAGTGACGGCGAACGGTTCCTGCGGCGCGGCTACAACTACGACGACGCACCCGCGCCGGGTGCGACCTCGAATTCGGGGCTGTTGTTCGCCGCCTACCAGCGCGATATCGCGGCGCAGTATCTGCCGGTGCAGCGCCGCCTGGCCGAATTCGACGCCCTGAACACCTGGACCACCCCTGTCGGTTCCGCGGTGTTCGTGATCCCGCCGGGGATCGCCGACAAGCAGGGCTATATCGGGCAGACCCTATTGGAGGGCTGAGAGCACGGCGGGGGCACTCGCTGCGATCCGGCACTCGATGCCGGTAGGCACACAGTGCCCCGCCGTCGCGACCTCGACGCTCAGTGCCAGAGCACGGCCACGAACACGTTGGCGATCGCCAGCACTCCGGCGGCGTCGGCCATCCAGGCAATCGTCTTGCCGCGCTTGGCGTCCGCGTGCGCGACCTCGGCCAGCCCGGCCACGGCGACCGCGATCACCAGTTTGACCACGATCTTGGCCATGTCGAGATTCTTGTCCAGCGAATCGATGCCGTCGGCCATGCCGACCAGGATCAGGCCGGTGACGATCTGCGCTCGCGCGCCCCACAGCATCACCTGCGACACCGCCGGCCGACCGGCCGCATATCCGCCGATCACCGCGGCGAGACCGAGCAGGTGGGTGATCACCACCAGGTTGTAGACGACTGTCATGGCTCACAGCGTAGATCATCGACGACGATTCAACGACAGCATGTAGTAGAGCTGAGTGGCCCGGTCACGCTGCGCTGCATGCACTCTCACGCCGGCCACCGCACAGCCGTGCCGAGGCGGGGCGGAAATGCGTGCGTTTCACGCCCGAGCGGGTCGGGTAGTCATCCTCAGGTGGCTCTCTTCGGCCGTGCCGCGACATCGGCGCGGAATCGAGTGGGTCGGGACTGCTGGGTCGCTCGGTGATGGCTAGGAGAAGAGGGTGGCGGTTGTACTCGTGCTGCGCGCACGCGGACTGGGTGATCTCCTCACCGCGGTCCCGGCTCTCCGTGCGCTGCGCCGGGCCAGGCCGCGCGATCAGATCGTGCTGGCCGCACCGCACCGGCTCAAACCCATCGTCGACCTGATCACCTCGGTCGACGACATGGTGCCCGCGGCCGATCCGCAGAGTCTGCGCTGGGACGGCCCCGCCCCCGCGCTCGCGGTGAACCTGCACGGACCGGGCGCCGAACCCATCGTCGAGCTGGCCCGCACCGAACCCACCCGGATTCTGACCTATCGCAACCCCGCCTTCCCCGAGCTCGACGGGCCGCAGTGGGTGCCGGAGATGCACGACATCGATCGCTGGTGCCACCTGCTGGAGTCGGCCGGGATGAGTGCCGACCGCCGCAATCTCGGTCTCGTTCCCCCGGTGGCGACCACCAGCCACCGCGACTGTGTGGTAGTGCACGTAGGCGCCGGAGCGCCCGCCCGCCGCTGGCCCGTGGAACGTTTCGCCGCGGTGATCCGCCATCTGCTGGTGCAGGGGCGCGAGGTCGTGGTGACCGGCGACGAGTTCGAGCGCGAGATCGCGCTGGCCATCGCCGCGCGGGCCGGCCTCTCGCACGACCATGTCCTGGCCGGACAGCAGAATCTCATCGAACTGTCGGCGACGGTGGCCGAGGCCGCGCTGGTGGTCTGTGGCGATACCGGTGTCGCCCATCTGGCGACCGCGTTCGGCACCCGCACGGTGGTGCTGTTCGGGCCCACCGCCCCCAGCCACAGCGGGCCGCCGCCGCATCTGTCGGGCCGGCACATCGCGTTGTGGGCGGGCCGGACCGGCGACCGTGACGGCCACACCCCGGACCCCGGACTGCTGCAACTGACCGCCGCGGATGTCATGGAGGCGGTGGACACCCAGCTCAGCAGGCGGCGCTGGGC
This sequence comes from Nocardia veterana NBRC 100344, assembly GCF_000308855.1. Lineage (GTDB taxonomy): Bacteria > Actinomycetota > Actinomycetes > Mycobacteriales > Mycobacteriaceae > Nocardia > Nocardia veterana. The sequence continues at coordinate 24,801 of NZ_BAGM01000118.1, forward strand.
CGAAGCGGACCGGCGCGGCACGAACTACCGGCGCGTGGGATGACCGTGCCCTGATACCGGGGTATGAGGGGCGGACGGCACCGCCGGGGGACGCGGGCACCGATCTTCCGGACCTAGCGTCGCCGCATGACCACCCTCCCCGCCCCCGCCCAGCTGTTCTCGCCGCGGCACTGGCATCGCCCGTTGACGGTGACCGCGGCCGTCATGGCCACACTCACCGTGGTGTCGCTGGTGGCGATGTTCGTCGACGATCGCCGGATCCTGGGCGAATCGGTCTGGCTCAAACCCGCGAAATTCGGCGTGGCCTTCGCGATGTACACCCTCACCCTGGCCTGGCTGGTCTCGCAACCCCATCGCGGTGCGCGGCTGAGCCGGTGGATGGGCACCCTGTTCGCCGTCACCGGAATCGTCGATGTCGGCTTCATCGTCGTCCAGGCCGCGCGCGGCACCTTCAGCCACTTCGACACCGAGACCGATGTGGTGAACTCCGTCGGACAGGTGATCTTCACCTCCGGTGTTCCCGGCCTGTTCGTCGCGAATCTCGTGGTGGCCGTGAACCTTTCGTGGCAGCGCATCCTCGACCGCCCGACCGGCCGGGCCGTACACGCCGGGCTGGCGATCGCGGTGGCGGGAATGGCGCTGGGCTATCTGATGGGTTTCACCGGCGAGCAGACGGTCCGGGACGCGGCCGGACATCCGGTGCGGCTGGCGGCCGGACACACCGTCACCGATCCGGTGCTTACGGTCCGCGACGGTGTCGGCGAGATGCCGATCGTCCACTGGAGCACGCTCGGCGGCGATCTGCGTATCCCCCACTTCGCCGGGCTGCACGGCATTCAGATCCTGATCGCGATCGCGGTCGCCACGGCGTGGGTGGCGCGCCGGCGTCCCTGGCTGGACGAGCGCGTCCGCGGCCGCCTCGTCGGCGTGCTGGTCCACGGCTATCGGAGTCGTTCGGCGTCCTTGGCCAACGCCACCAGATTCGCGGTCAGCTCGGCCAGTTCGGCCCGGTCGGCGCCCTCGGCGACAGCGGTGGCCACATCCTCGGCCGCGCAGCGCGCCGCGAACCAGCGATCGGCCAGATCCGCCGCTTCCTGAGCGCTCAGCACCACCGAATCCTCGGGAATCCCGGTGCCCTCCAAGCCCTTCCGGTGCTCGTAGGCACGCTGACGGCACGATTGCCGACAATACCGGCGGCGGCGACCGATGTCGGTATCGGCGATCTCCCGCCCGCACCACAGACACGACAGCAGACGGCGCGACATGACCCGACACCTTAGCCTCCGCCCCGCGCCCCGCCCGGGGGGCACGCCGAATTCGTCCGATCACCGCGACTCGGCCGGGTCGGGGAACTCGCGCCCCGGTGGAGACCGTAAAATACACCGGTTGACCGTCACCGGGAACCGATCGGGCCGCTGGCGCGTTGATAGTCCAGTAGAACGTTGCCGACAGGCCAGAGAGGACCGCACACCATGGCAGATCGCGTACTCCGAGGTAGCCGGCTCGGAGCGGTGAGCTACGAGACCGACCGCGACCACGACCTGGCACCACGTCGAGTGGCGCGGTACCGGACCGACAACGGTGAGGAGTTCGACGTCCCGTTCGCCGACGACGCCGAGATCCCGCCGACCTGGCTGTGCCGTAACGGTCAGGAGGGCATCCTGATCGAGGGCACCACCCAGGAACCGAAGAAGGTGAAGCCTCCGCGCACGCACTGGGACATGCTGCTGGAGCGCCGCTCCAAGGAGGAGCTCGAGGAACTGCTGCAGGAGCGCCTCGAACTGCTCAAGACCCGCCGCGGACGCTGATCCCAGGAATAGCGGCATCCACGAATACGACGATGTCCCCCTCGCACCCGAATGCGAGGGGGACATCGTCGTTCGGTGACTGTCTGGTCGGGCGCCGCGGCGCCTGCTGTCAGTTGCTCGCCACCTTGCGGTACTGCAGCAGCGCCAGCGGGACGGCGACGAGCAGGATCGCGACCGAACAGGCCACCGCGTATTCGACGCAGTGATCGACCGGCCAGCCGTGCGGGGCGGCGAAGGTCGGCGGGGAGCTGTTGGCGAACAACTTGCGACCCGACGCCGACACCGCGGTGATCGGATTCCACTCCGCGATCGAGCGCAGCGGCCCGGGCAACGTTTCGGCGGAGATGAACGCCGAGGAAATGAACGTGACCGGGAACAGCCAGATCAACCCGGCGCTCTGGGCGACCTCGACATTCGGCGCGATCAGCCCGGTCAGCGCCCCCACCCACGACATCGCGAAGGCGAACAGCAGCAGGATCGCGAACGCCAGGGCCGCATCGGCGATCGAGCCGTTGATCCGCCAGCCGACCAGATAGCCGCAGCCGACCATCACGGCCAGCGCCACGACGTTGACCACGGTGTCGGACAGGGTGCGGCCCATCAGCACCGCCATCCGCGACATGGGCAGCGTCCGCATCCGGTCGATGATGCCCTTCTGCAGGTCGTTGGCCAGCCCGACGGTGGTGAACGCGGCGTTGAACGCCACCGTCTGCGTGAAGATACCGGCCAGCAGGAATTCGCGATACTGTCCGCCGCCCAGCGAGGCGCCGAAGATGTAGGCGAACAGGAACACGAACATCAGCGGCTGAATGGTGGCGGTCACCAGCAGGGTCGGCACCCGCAGGATGGTCAGCAGATTGCGATAGGCGATGATGGCGCTGTCGCGGAAGACCCGGACCGGCGCGGCGATCGCGCGGACGTCGCTGTCGATATCCGGCCGCGTCCCGGCCGCGTCGGCCTGCTCGGCGGCCTCGGCCGCCGAATCCTGTTCGGCGACCGCCACTTCCGCGGTACTCACGACATGATCTCCTCTGCTACGTCTTCGGTTTCGGACTCCTCGACCGGCGCCGCGGGGGTACCGGTCAGCGACAGGAACACATCGTCGAGGCTGGGCCGGGTGACCACCGCGTCCACCACGCACACCCCCGCGTCGTCCAGGCGGCGCAACGCCTCGACCATGGTGCGGGTGCCGTCGCCGACAACGATCGACACGTGGTCGGCGCCGGGTTCGTGGATCGGCTCGCCGAGGCCGACCTCGCTCAGCACCGATTTCGCCGGGCCCGGATCCTGACCCTCGGCGAGGGTGACGGTGAGCCGATCACCACCGATCGAGGTCTTCAGTTCGTCGGTCGATCCGCGGGCGATCACCCGGCCCTTGTCGATGACCGTGATCCGGTCGGCCAGTTGGTCGGCCTCCTCCAGATACTGCGTGGTGAGCAGGACCGTCGTGCCGTCGTCGACCAGATCGCCGATGACCTTCCACATGTCCAACCGGCCGCGTGGATCGAGTCCGGTGGTGGGCTCGTCCAGCACCACCACCGTCGGCCGGGCCACCAGCGCCCCGGCGAGATCCAGGCGCCGCGCCATACCACCGGAATAGGTGCCCGCCCGCCGGCCCGCCGCATGCTCGAGGCCCAGCGCCGAGAGCAGCTCGGTCGCGCGCTCGGCGGATTTCTTGTGGTCCATTCCGTACAGCCGGGCGACCATGCGCAGGTTCTCGAACCCGGACAGGTTCTCGTCCACCGCGGCGTACTGTCCCGACAGCCCGATCCGGGTGCGCACCCGCGCCGGATGGTGGACCACGTCCACCCCCGCGACCCGGACCGTGCCGGCGGTCGGTTTCAGCAAGGTGGTGACGATCCGCACCGTGGTGGTCTTGCCGGCACCGTTGGGACCGAGCAGCCCCATGACCGTGCCGGACGGGATCTCCAGATCGATGCCGTCGAGGACGCGGACCCGGCCGTAGGTCTTGACCAGACCTCCGATTTCCACTGCCAGACTCACAGTGACTCCTTCGTGTCGCGGCCGTGCGCGGCCTCGAGGTATTCCCGCAGCACCGGCCCGATGACGGCCAGCGCTTCCGGTGTCGTCATGCCGGAGTGCCGGCAGCGCAGGGCACGATCGTCGATCGCGCCCGTCACATACGGTTGCCAGGCCTGGGCGCGGCGAGCCGGATCGGCGAGGTTGACCTCGTCGTCGGCGGCGGTGAAGAACAGCAGGTCACCGTCGAAGACCCGGGGCCGGAAGCTGTTGGCCTGCACCGTGCCGGCGGCGTAGCCGGTGTAGAGACGCTCCAGGTGATCCATGGTCAGCGCCGCGAACGGTCCGGGCCGGTTGCGCAGCAACTCGGCCGCCTCGCTCAGGGTCAGTTCCCGGTCCACGCCGTGTTCCCCGCCGAGCACATCGCTGCCGAATTCGCCGAGGATATCCGCCACATCGGGCATCGCCTGATCGAGCCAGCGGTCGCCGAGCCGATAGCTGTCCATCATCGCCAGCAATGCCACCTGCTGCCCGGCCTCCTGCAGCTGGACCGCGATCTCGTGGGCGATCAGACCACCCAGCGACCAGCCCAGCAGATGGTAGGGCCCCTCCGGCTGCACCGACCGGATATGGGCCACGTAGTCCTGCGCGGCCGCCCGGATCGAATCGTGGCTCTCGCCACCGGTGATGTGCGGGGCCTGCAGGCCGTAGACCGGACGGTCGCCGGGCAGATGTGCCAGCAGTCCGGCATAGCACCAGGACAACCCGATCGCCGGATGGACGCAGAACAGCGGCGGCACTCCGGAATCGCCCGCCGCGCGGATCGGCAGCAGCGGCTGCATGGCCACCGCGAGCGCGTCCTCACCGGAGGCCTCGAGCCGGCGCGCGATCCCGGCCGGGGTGGATTCGCCGAACATCAGCTGCACCGGCATCTCGATCCCGGCGGCGCGCAACTGGGCGACCACCTTGGTCGCCAGCAGCGAATTGCCGCCCAGATCGAAGAATCCGTCGTCGGCGCCGACCCGTTCCGCCCCGAGCACATCCGCGAAGGCGGCGCAGATGGCCGTCTCGACCGGACCCGACGGTGCGCGGTAGCCGCGCTCGGCGCCGAAGACCGGTTCCGGCAACGCTTTTCGATCCAACTTGCCGACCGGGCTCAGCGGCACCCGATCGAGCAGCATGATCGATTGCGGCACCATGTAACTCGGCACCAGCGCCGCCACGTGATCACGCAGTTGCCCCGGGGTCGGGCCGGTACCCGTGCGCGGCTTGACATACGACACGAGTGCGGTGGCGCCCGCGGCGGTGCGGTGGCCGATCGTGGTGGCGAATTCGACGTCCGGATGCCGATGCAGGGCGGCGTCGATCTCGCCGAGTTCGATGCGGAAGCCGCGGATCTTCACCTGATGGTCGGTCCGGCCCACGTACTCGAGCTCCGGCCGGCCGTCCCGATGCACCCATCGCACCAGGTCGCCGGTGCGGTACATCCGCTCCCCCGGTTTGCCGAAGGGATTGGCGACGAACCGCTGAGAGCTCAACCCCGGCCGTTCGTGATAGCCACGCGCCAGCGCCGGACCGGACAGGTACAGCTCGCCCACGACCCCGGCCGGCGTCGGATGCAGCCGCGGGTCCAGCACCACGGCGCAGACGCCACGGATCGGTCCGCCGATGGTGATGGGCGCACCGGGCGCGGTCGGTTCCGAGATGACCGTGACGATGGTGGTCTCGGTCGGGCCGTACACGTTGTGCAGATGGCGGCCGGGCGCCCAGCGTGCCACCAGTTCCGGCGGCAGGGCCTCACCGCCGACCAGCACGTGCTGGAAGGTGTCGATACCCGTCGGGTCGACCGTGCCGAGCGCGGAGGTGGTGATGAACGCGTGCGTGATGCGTTCCTCGGTCAGCACCCGAGCCAGATCGGCGCCGCCGTACACCCCGGGCGGGGTGATGACGAGCGTCGCCGCGCCACCCAGGGCCAGCAGCAGATCAAGCATCGCCGCGTCGAAACTCGGCGTGGCGAAGTGCAGGACCCGGCTGTGGGGCCCGACCGCGAAACGCTCGGCGGTTTCGGCGGCGAAATTGGACAGCCCGCCGTGGGTGACCACCACCCCCTTGGGTGTGCCGGTGGATCCCGACGTGTAGATCACGTAGGCCGGGTTCTCGATCCGCAACCGGCCCGGTCGCTCGGCGGCCGTGATCGGCGCATCGGAGGTGCTCAGCACCCGCTCCCGCATCAGCGGCGCATCCAGAAGCGACCACTCGACGTCACCGGGCATCCGGTCACGATGGGCGGCCAGCGTAATGCCCAGGGCGGCACCGGAATCGGTGAGCATGTGGGCGATGCGGTGTGCCGGATAGTTCGGGTCGACCGGCACGAACGCCGCCCCGGTCTTGGCCACCGCCAGGGTGGCGGCGACCGATTCCACCGAACGCGGAATGCCCAGTGCCACCAGGGTTTCCGGGCCGACACCGAGGGAGATCAGCACCCTGGCCAAGCGGTTCGTCCAGCGGTCGAGAGATTCGTAGGTGATCTCGGTGCCCGCGCTGCGCAGCGCCACCGCGCTCGGATCGACGGCCACGGCCGCGGCGAAAACCTCCGGTAGCGTCCGGGGCCGATCCGCGTTCGCCCCGCGCACCGGCGCCAGGCTCGTCCATTCGATCGGGTCGAGCAGTTCCAGATCGCCCACCGGCCGGTCCGGATCCGAGGCCGCCGCCCGCAGCAGCCGCGCGAAGCGGGAACCGAGGTGTGCGGCGGTGTCCTCGTCGAACAGGTCGCGGGCGTAGTTCACCGAGACCGTGATGCCCGCCGGCTCGCGCCGCGCGGTCCAGGATTCGGTGAGCGTGAACTGCAGATCGAATTTGGCGATGCCGGGATCGGCGTCGCGGGCGTCGATGCGCAGGCCCGGCAGCTCCACAGTCCGCACGGGTTCGTTCCGCACCGAGAGCATGACCTGGAACATCGGGTGGTGCGATTGCGAGCGTGCCGGATTGAGCACCTCGACGAGCCGCTCGAACGGCACATCGGCGTGGGCGAAGGCCTCGAGGTCGGTGTCGCGCACCGCGTTCAACAGCTCGGCGAACGACCGTCCGCCCGTCACCGGGGTCCGCAGTACCAGGGTGCCGACGAACATGCCGACCATGGCATCGAGGGCCTGGTCGCCCCGGCCGGCGATCGGGGTGCCGACGGTGATGTCGGATTCGCCGCTGATCCGGTGCAGCAGGGTGGCCAGCGCGGCGTGCAGCACCATGAACATGGTGACGCCGTGCCGGGCCGCGACGGTCTGCAGATCGCGGTGAACGGCCGCGTCGAGCACACATTCGACCGTGCCGCCGCGATAACTCGGCAGCGGCGGGCGCGGCCGGTCGGTCGGCAGGCCCAGCAGCTCCGGAATACCGTCGAGCGCACCGCGCCAGTAGTCGAGCTGACGGCTGATCGGCGATTCCGGATCGTCCTCCGAGCCGAGCGTCTCCTGCAGCCACAGGGTGTAATCGGCGTACTGGACGGGCAGTTCCGTCCAGTCCGGCGCCGACCCCGCGGCATAGGAGCGGTAGGCGTCCGCGATATCGGCGGCCAGCGGCTCGAGGGACCAGCCGTCCATCGCGATGTGATGGACGACCAGCACCAGCACATGGTCCTCGGCCCCGATCCGCAGCAGTTGCCCGCGCAGTGGCGCGGTGGTCGCGAGATCGAAGCCGGGGGTCGCGAATTCCCGGACGGCGGCGTCGATCTCGTGGTCGGCCACCTCCCGCACCGGCAACTCCACCGCGGCCTCACCGGCGTCCAGCACCCTCTGGTACGGTTCGCCGTCTACTTCCGGGAACACCGTCCGCAGCGTTTCGTGGCGCCGCTGCACCGCGTGCAGTGCCGAGCGCAGGGCCGTCACATCCAGTGCGCCACGCATCCGCAGGGCCACCGGCACGTTGTACACGCCCGCTACCTGTGCGCCGGCCGAGGCGTTGAACCGCTCGAGGAACCACAGCCGGCGTTGCGCTGCCGACAGCGGCACCCGGCGGGGCCGTTCGCGCCGCACCAGCGCGGGGTGCTCGCCGCTGTGGTCACCGCCGTCCAGCAGGGCCGCCAGTTCGGCGACCGTGGGGGCGCCGAAGACCGAACGGACCGCGACCCGGACCCCGGTGGCGGCGCTCAGCCGGGCAACCAATTGCGTTGCCAGCAGCGAGTTTCCGCCGATTTCGAAGAAGTTGTCGTCCGCGCCGACCGATTCGGCGCCGACCAGTTCCGCCATCACCCGCGCGACCAGGCGTTCGCTGTCGGTTTCCGGTTCCCGCGCCGCGGTGGTCGGCGGCTGCGGTTCGGGCAGCGCGTCGCGATCGAGTTTGCCGACCGGGGTCAGCGGGATCCGGTCGAGCACGGTGATGCTGCTCGGCACCATGTGCGCGGGCAGATGTGCCGCCACATGTCCGCGCAGGGCGTCGAGGTCGACGACCGCACCGGCTTCGGCTGCTTGCACATAGGACACGATCCGGGCGGTACCCGCGATCTCGCGAACCTCGGTGTGCGCGAAGCGAAGCGCGGGATGCGCGGCCAGCACCTCGGTGATCTCACCGAGTTCGATCCGGAATCCGCGCACCTTGACCTGATGGTCGCTGCGGCCGAGGTAGACGATCTCGCCGTCGGCCCGCCAGCGCACCACGTCACCGGTGCGATACATCCGCGAACCGGGCGGCCCGTACGGGTCGGCGACGAAACGGGAGGCGGTCAACCCGAACCGGTCGAAGTACCCGCGTGCGACGGACTGGCCACCCAGGTACAGCTCGCCCGGGACGCCGACCGGCACCGGCCGCAGCCGTTCGTCGAGGACCAGGGCGCGCGCTCCACGGACCAGCGAGCCGATGGTCACCGGCGCACCGACCGCGAGCGGGCCGGCGATCGACACGACGATCGTGGTCTCGGTCGGGCCGTATCCGTTGAACATCGCCCGTCCCGGTGCCCACCGCTCCACCAGATCGGCGCCGAGCGCCTCGCCGCCGACCATGATCGAACGCAGGTGTGGCAGCGGCCAGCGCCGATGATCGATGGTCGCCAGGGCGGCCGGCGTCATGAAGGTGTGGCTGATGCGTTCCCGCTCGAGCAGGGCCGCCAATTCGTCGCCGCCGTAGATGTCGGGCGGGCACACCACCATGGTCGCGCCCGCGCCGATCGCGAGCAGCAGATCCAGCACCGCCGCATCGAAACTCGGGCTGGCGAAATGCAGGGTGCGTGATTCGCGATCCACCCGCATCCGATCGCGGATCTCGTCGGCGAAATTCGACAGACCGGCGTGAGTGACGGCGACGCCCTTGGGCTTACCGGTCGAGCCGGAGGTGTAGATCAGGTACGCCAGATCGGAGGTCCACACCGTGCGCACGCGTTCGGCATCGGTGATGGTGCGCTCGTCCTGGGCCGTCAGTTCGGCGCGAAACGCCTCGTCGTCGAGCAGCAGCCACCGGGTGCTCGCGCCACGGTCCGACCCGTTCCCGCCGGTGGCGGCCTGCCGCAGCCGGCCCACCTGGGCGGTGACGGTGAGCCCGAGGGCGCACCCGGAATCGGTGAGCATGTGCCGGATCCGGTCGGCCGGATAGTTCGGATCGACCGGCACGAAGGCGGCGCCCGACTTGGCGACCGCGAGGGCGGCGGCCACCGATTCCACCGATCGGGTCAATCCCAGGGCGACCCGGTCGCCACTGCCGACGCCGCGGGCGATGAGTGCGCGCGCGATCCGGTTGGAGTAGCGGTCGAGTTCGGCGTAGGTCAATTCGGTTTCGCCGCTGCGGATCGCGGGGCGGTGCGGATGCAGGTGGGCGGTCGCGGTGAAGTAGTTGGCCAGACTGCACTGCGGGGTGGCGGCCGGACCGCGGCCGGGCGTGAACTGCGCCCGCTCGAATGCGGTGCGAGCGTCGATGTCGCGCACCGGAATTCGCGGATCCTCGCTCACCGTCGCCAACACCATCAGCAGCCGCTCGGCCAGGGTTCGCACCGTGTCCTCGTCGAAAAGCTCTGCGGCGTAGACGAGTTCGAAAACCCGGGCATCGGCGGGTACGCGCAGTTCCAGATCGAACTTCGCGACCGCGATGTCGAGTTCCTCCGCCTGCAGCCGCAGCCCCGGAAGTTCCAGCGCCGGCGGGGTGGTGTCCTGCACGGTGAGCGCGACCTGCAGCAACGGCCGCAGCCCGCCCGGCCCGCGGCCGAGTTCCTCGACGATCCGTTCGAAGGGCAGTTCCGCATGCGACATGGCCGACAGTTCACCGTCGCGGTCGGCCCGCAACTGCTCGGCGAAACTCTGGTCGAGATCGACGTCGGAGCGCAGCATCAAGGTGTTGACGAACATGCCGACCAGATCGTCGAGCCGGGTGTCGGAGCGGCCGGCGATCGGGGTGCCGATGACGATGTCACGTCCCCCGGTGATGATGCGCAGCATCACCGCCAGCGCGGACCGCAGCACCATGAACGGGCTCGCATTCTGCGTGCGCGCCAACTCGTCGAGGCGCTCGCGCAGCTGCTGGGGAACCTCGATGCGGACGGTTCCGGCCCGGTTGGTCGGGTCCGCCGGGCGCGGCCGGTCGTAGGGCAGCGGCAGTTCTTCGGGCAGACCCGCCAGGGTCTCGCGCCAGAACCGCAGCTGAAGTGCCGCGGCGCTGGCGGGATCGGATTCGTCGCCGAGGCAATCGCGCTGCCACAGGCTGAAATCCGCGTACTGCACCGGCAGCGGTGTCCACGCCGGGGCGACCCCCTCGCGGCGCGCGGTGTAGGCAACCATCAGATCGTTCGTCAGCGGGCCCAGCGACCAGCCGTCGGCCGCGATGTGATGCACCACGATCCCGAGCCGATAGCTGCGAGCTCCGGTGCGCAGCAACACCATTCGCAACGGAATCTCATGGGTGAGGTCGAACCCGCGCTGCGCCAGCGTCCGCAGCGCGAGCCGGGCGCCGCGTTCGTCGGTCACCACGGGTTCCAGCACCGGCAGGCACCGGTGCGCATCCAGCACCAGCTGGTACGGACCGGCCTGGTCCTCCGGGAAGATCGTGCGCAGCACCTCGTGCCGCTCGACCAGGTCGGTGAGCGCCGCGCGCAGGGCCGGCACATTCGGCTCGCCCTCGATGCGCAACGCGAACGCGATGTTGTACGCGCTGGATTCGGGCGCATAGCGATTGAGGAACCACATCCGCTGCTGCGGCAGCGACAGCGGGACCCGGCCGGGTCGCGGCGAATACCTCGCCAGCGGCGCCCGCCGGGTGCGGGGCGCGTGCGCGAGGTGGGCGGCCACACCGGCGACCGTGGGAGTTTCGAAGATCGCACGGACCGGCAGTTCCACCCCGAATTCGGCATGCAGCGCGGCGGTGAGGCGGGTGGCCAGCAGCGAATTACCGCCGGCGTCGAAGAAACTGTCCTCGGCGCCCCGCACGGCATGACCCAGCACCGCGGCGAACACCTCCGCGACCCGCTGTTCCAGACCGGATTCCGGCGCGCGCGTGGGGCCGCCGGTGGTGAAGACCGGCGCGGGCAGGGCCTTGCGGTCGACCTTGCCGGCAGGGGTCACCGGCACCCGGTCCAGGATCGTGATCGCGGCCGGAACCATATACGCCGGCAGCCGGCGGCGCGCGGTCTCGAGCACATCGGCGGGGTCGAGTTCGGTGTCGGCAGCCAGATACGAGGCCAGTCGCGCGGCACCGTGCTCTCCGGTGTGCACCACGGTCATCGCGAATCGCACACCCGGGTGTTCGCGCAGCACGTGGTCGATTTCGCGCAGTTCGATCCGGAATCCGCGGATCTTCACCTGATCGTCGGCGCGCCCGAGGAACCGCAGCACGCCGGAGGCGTCGGTCATCACCAGATCGCCGGTGCGGTACATGCGTTCGCCGCGCCGGCCGTGCGGATTGGCCGGGAACCGGGCCGCGGTGAGGCCGTGACGGCCGAGGTAGCCCCGGGCCAGCCCCGGGCCGGACAGGTACAACTCGCCGGCCACGCCGGGCGGAACCGGATGCAGCCGGGAATCCAGGATGAACAGCCGCATCCCGCGGACGGGCCTGCCGATCGGCACCGGTGCGCCCGCCACCATGGGATCGGTGACGGTGGCGGCGACCGTGGCCTCGGACGGGCCGTACATGTTGTGCATGCGCCGACCGCCCGCGGTCCAGGTGCGGACCAGATCCTCCGGGCAGGCGTCGCCACCGACGATGACGGCCTCCAGTTCGTTCAGCCCCTCCGGGGTGACGGTCGCCAGCGCGGCCGGTGTGACGAATGCGTGGGTGATCCCCTCGGTGCGCAGTAACCGAGCCAGTTCGGCGCCGCCGAAAAGCCCCGGCGGGGCCACCACGATCGTCGCGCCCGCGGCGAAGCCGAGCAGCAGTTCGAGCACCGAGGCGTCGAACGAGGGCGAGGAGAAGTGCAGCGTTCGCGCCGCATCGGACACCCGGAACCGCTGCATCTGCTCGTGGGCCAGCGACGCGATCCCGCCGTGGGTGACCACGACCGCCTTCGGTTTGCCGGTCGATCCGGAGGTGTAGATGAGATAGGCCGGATGCGAGATCCGCAGCGGCAGATGCCGGTCGGTATCGGTGACCGGCGCCGGCGATACTCGGGCGAGGGCGTCGGCGAGCGCCTCGGAACCCATCAGCAGCCAATCGGCGCCCTGTTTGCGGTGCCGCCCGCGCCGCATCGGCCGGTCCGGCATCGCGGCGCGACTGCGGGCGTCGGTGAGGCCGAGCATCGCGCCCGAATCGTCGAGCATGTGGGCGATGCGTTCGGCGGGATAGTCGGGGTCGATCGGGACGTAGGCCGCCCCGGATTTCGCGACCGCCCAGATGGCGGTGATCGAGGCCAGGCCGCGCGGCAGCGCGATCGCCACCACCACCTCCGGTCCGGCGCCGTGTTCGATCAGCACGCGGGCCAGCCGGTTCGACGCCTCGTCGAGTTGCCGGTAGGTGGTGTCGCGGCCCTGATACCGGACCGCCACCGCATCCGGTACCCGTTCGGCGGTCTCACTGAGCAGCCGGGCGAGACTGACCGGTGGCACGCCGGGCGCACCGGTGATCGGCACCAGGTTCCCGATTTCGCGCGCGTCGAGGATCGGCAGATCGCCCACCGGGGTCGCCGGCGCGGCAACGGCCGCATCCAGCAGCCGAACGAAACGCCCGGCCATGCGCTGCACCGTGCCCCGATCGAAAACGTCGGCGGCGTAACCGAATTCGGCGGTCAACGGACCGTCCTCGGTGTCGGTGTCGGAGTCGTGGACGATCAGTTGCAGATCGAACTTCGCGACCCCGACATCCATCGGCAGCACCCGCGCGCTCAGTCCGGGCAGCTCCACCCGCAGTTCCGGGGAATTCTCGTAGGACAGCATCACCTGGAACAGCGGATGCCGGCCGGCGTCGCGGGAGGGATTGACCACCTCGACGAGCCGCTCGAACGGCACATCCGAATTGGCGAAGGCGTCCAGATCGGTTTCCCGGACCCGGTCGAGCATGCGGTCGAATCCGCCGGCCGGGTCGACCTCGGTCCGCAGCACCAGGGTGTTGACGAACATGCCGACCAGATCGTCGAGCGCCGGATCGGATCGCCCGGCGATGGGCGTGCCGATGGCGATATCGCTGGTGTTGCACAGCCGCGCGAGCAGGCTCGCGAGCGCGGCGTGCAGGATCATGAACGTGCTCACGCCGCGTTCGGCCGCCAGCGCGGCGACCGCGCGCCGGGTCTCGGCCGGAATCGTGAATTCGACACGGCCGCCGGTGGTGTCGCGTTCCCGCGGCCGGGGCCGGTCCAACGGCAGGTCGAGCTGATCGGGCAGATCGGCCAGCGCGGTCCGCCAGTAGGCCAGCTGGCGGGCCAGCGCGCTGGTGGGGTCGGTTTCGTCGCCGAGCAGTTCACGCTGCCACAACGCGAAATCGGCGTATTGCACCGGCAGCGGCGTCCACTGCGGCGCGTCACCCGCGGTCCGCGCGGCCACGGCACTCATCAGATCCCGGGCCAGCGGTGCCACCGACCAGCCGTCACCACAGATGTGGTGCAGTACCACCAGGAAAACGTGACGGTCGGGGCCGGTGGCGTACAGCGCCACCCGGATCGGCGCTTGGCTGCGCAGGTCGAAACCGTAGCCGGCGTACTCGGTCGCTAGGGCCAGCACATCCGCGCCCGAAGCGTCGATGGGATCCAACGACAGCGGAATCTCGTCGGCCGGATGGATCACCTGCACCGGGCCGGTCGGCGAATCCGGGAAGGTGGTGCGCAGGCTCTCGTGCCGCTCCAGGACATCGAGCAGGGCCGCGCGCAGCACACCGACCTCGAGCGGGCCGGTCAGCTCGACCGCCAGCGGCATGTTGTAGGCGCCCGCGTGTTCGGCGAACCGATTCAGGATCCACAGCCGCTGCTGGGCCAGGGACAGCGGAATCCGTTGTGGCCGTGGGCCGGCGACCAGTTTCGGCGACGCCTGGTCGTCGCCCCCGGTGCCGATCCGTCCGGCCAGCGCCGCGACGGTCGGCGATTCGAACAGATCCCGGATGGTCAGCCCGGCCCCGAACGCGGCGTTGATCCGGGCCACCGCCCTGGCGGCCGACAGCGAGTTGCCGCCCAGATCGAAGAAGCTGTCGTCCACGCCGAGCGTCTCACACCCGAGCACCTCGGTGACGATGGCCGCCAGATGCCGTTCGGTCGCCGTGCGCGGCGCGACGATCTCGCCGTCACCGCGGCGCACGGGCGCCTCGGGCGCGGGCAGCGCCTTGCGATCGATCTTGCCGTTCGGGCTCAACGGCAGTTCGTCCAGCACGACCACGACAGCCGGCACCATATAGCTCGGCAGAACGCCGCGCAGGTCCCCGATCAGCGCGGCGCTGTCGACGGTGTGTCCGGGTGCTGCCACCACATACGCCACCAGTTCGTCACCGGCGGGACCGCCGTGTGCGATGCACACCGCGCGGCTGATCCGTTCGTCGTCGAGCAGCGCCGCCTCGACCTCGCCGAGCTCGATCCGCTGCCCGCGAATCTTGACCTGAAAGTCACTGCGCCCCAAGTACTCCAGGACAGCGGACGGCTGCTCGGCCGAGTCGGCGCCCGTGATCGGGTCCACCCGCCACCGGACCAGATCGCCGGTACGGTACATCCGCGTGCCCGGGGTGAACGGGTTCGCGACGAAGCGATCGGCGGTCAGGCCCGGACGGCCGAGATATCCCCGCGCCAGCTGCACGCCCGCCAGATAGAGTTCGCCGATCACGCCCGGCGGCACCGGCCGCAGCATCTCGTCGAGGACGTAGACCTGGGTGTTCCAGATCGGCGCACCGATCGGAACGATCTCGTTCTCCGGGTCGCAGGCCCAGGCGGTGACGTCGACCGCCGCCTCGGTCGGGCCGTACAGATTGTGCAGCTGTGGCCCACCCGCCGACGCCGTCGCACCGATGCGCCGGGCCCCCGGTACGACGGCGTGGAAGTCGCGCACCGTCGCCGCCGGCAGCGCCTCACCACTGCAGAACACCCGCCGCAGGCCACCGCAGCCGCGCACGTCGGTGTCGGTCACGAACACCGACAGCATCGACGGAACGAAATGCGCTGTGGTGACGTGCTTTTCGGCGATGACGCGGGCCAGATACGCCGGGTCCCGGTGACCGTCCGGAGCGGCGATCACCAGGCGGGCACCGACCTGCAACGGCCAGAAGAATTCCCAGACCGAGACGTCGAAGGTGGCCGGCGTCTTCTGCAGGACGGCATCTGTGTCGTCGAGCCGATAGCGAGCCTGCATCCAGGCCAGCCGGTTCACGATCGCGGCATGGGAGACGCCCACACCCTTGGGCTTACCGGTGGAACCGGAGGTGAAGATCACGTAGGCGAGGTGATCGCCGCGCAGCGGGGCACGGCGATCGGCATCGGTCACGGGTTCGACAGCACCGTCCGGTGCGACCGCCTCGAGTGCCCGGACATCGATCACGGCGAGATCCGCCGGCAGCGTCACCTCGTCGCGGGTCGTGGTCAGCACACACAGCGGCGCCGCCTGCTCGAGGATGTGGCCGGTGCGTTCGGCCGGGTGATCCGGGTCGATCGGCAGATAGACCGCGCCCGCGCGCACGATCGCGTACATGCCCACGACGAGTTCGAGGCTGCGGCGCATGGCCAGACCCACGACGGTGTCCGGACCCGCTCCGCGCTCGATCAGTATCCGGGCGAGCCGATCGGCACGGGCCCGCAGCTGTTCGTAAGTCAGTGTGGCATCGTCGAATTCGACGGCGACGGCGTCCGGCGTGGCCCGGGCCTGGGCGTCGAACAGATCGGCGAGAGTACCCGGCCGGGTCGGCGCCTCGGTGGCGTTCCAGTGCCGCAGGACCTGCTCGCGTTCGGCGGCGGTGATCACCGGGACATCGGCGATCCGGTCCGCCGGATCAGCGGTCAGGAAGCGGGTCAGATAGTCGAGGAACCGCTGATGATGGCGGGCCAGCTCGGCGCTGCCGTACAGCTGCGGATTGGCCTCGAAGTCGACGTGGATCCGCCCGCCGGCGCCGTTGTAGAGGTTGATCGACAGGTCCTCCACCGGTCCGGTGGACAGCACGTTCAGCGATCCGACCAGACTGCCGAAATTCAGCTCGCTGTGGAACAGCATGAGGTTGACCATGGGCCCGAAGAAGCCACGGGCGTCGCGCGAGTAGCCGCAGTCGCGTCTGATGTCGTCGTGGCGGTAGCGCTGATGCCGCAGCGCGCCCGTGATCTGGAGTTCGGTGGCCTTGATCACGTCGGCGACCGTGGTGTCGGCGCCGAAGCGCACCCGGATCGGCACCACATTCGACACCACCCCCGCCGACCGGCGTAGCGCCACCGTGGTCCGCGCGGACATGGGCAGGCTCAGCACCACATCGGAGTTGCCGGTGGCCGCCCGCACGTAGCCGGCCAGTGCGGCCACCACCAGAGCCGAGTTCTGGGAATCGAATGCGGTTGCGGCCGTGGACAGTTGGGCCTCGGTCTCCGGATCGAGCACCGCGGCCGCGATCCGCCGGCCCGGGTCGGGTACCGAGGCGGCGATCCCGCTCGACGACAGCGTCAGCGGGGCGCCGACCCCTTCGAGTTGCTCGCGCCAGTACTCCCGGTCGGCCCGGTAGCGGCTGGACTCGCGGTACTGCGATTCACCGGCGTAGATCTCGGCCAGCGGCGTCGCGCGCGAGACCGGGGGTTCGGTGTGGTTCTCGAGCGCGGTGTAGATCTCGGCGGTGCGGGTGAGGGCGTTCATCGCGCCGTACCCGTCGATGACGATGTGGTGTCCGCGCGAGTACCAGATGTAGTCGTGGTCGCCGGTGCGCAGCACGACGTTGATGGTGAGCGGATCGTTCTCGATATCGATCGGGCTGCTGGCGTGCTCGTTCATCCACCGCAGCGCGGCCGCGTGCGGGTCCGGCTCCTGCCGCAGATCGATCCGGGCCCAGCCCGGCCGATGCGCGCCGTCGACCACCTGATGCGGCACGCCGTCGATCTCGACGACGCGCACCTGGCCCACCTGCGATTCGGCACCGAAGCGTTCGATCGAATACAGCAACCGCCCGACATCCAGATCGCCGTGGATCTCGACGTACTGCGCGATGGTCAACGGAACATCGGGCCGGATTCGCTGCGCGTACCAGAGGGCGGTTTGCGCCGGTGACAGAGCGAAGGGCTGTGCTGAAAATTCGCCGGAAGCACATTGGTCGACGCGATCGGTGGCCAATGAACTCATCAATCACTCCGTTCTGCCGCTGTTGACGCAACTCCCCGGTCCCCGTCCCGCGGCGGAAAAGCGCGCGCCAGCGGGTAGGACGTGATCCACGCCCTATGATTCGGAGCACCCATGCAGCCGGACTGGTAACGATGTCGTGATGTTTGGCCTCGAACACCGTCGGCACGGAATGCATTCAGACAGCTAATTCACCGCAAACTGCGGGTCGGAGCGGGGGAAGTCCGCCGAGAACGGCCGGACCCGCAGTGCACGGCAACCGGTTCCGCAACCGATCGGCGAATGCGCATGGGCGGCTCGGGACCGACAGATTTCAGCAGACGTCGATCCGCGGGAGCCCGCGATTTTCGATTGTCCGGGAGAGCTGTACCAGCCGTCAGGCGAATACCGGGTCGCCGGTGACGTCCTCATCGCCGCGACGCATCGAATGCGCCGTTCGCCGCCGAATAGCCGCGACCAGGGCAACGGCCGCAGCAAGAATACACAACACACATTCCGGCCGAGGCACCATCGCGGTCACGGGCGTGATTCGGCCACCCAGCGGGAGCTTCACGCGACTGCACTGCGGGCGCGAAATACGCGGTCCACCGAACCAACGGCAGTCGACCACCACCTCCATCAACCACTCGACCCGCGGCCCAACCGCGACCGGCGAGATGCAGCATGCGATCACCGCGAATATGTGGACCCGCACGTCGGCACCCAGCTCGCCCCGACCCCCACCCACCCGTCCCGAAGGCGCCGGCACCACCCGACACCGAACGGGCCGCAGGACATCGGAGCACGCGGACAGCACCACCTTCCTCCCCGGCACCGACCACGACGTCGACAATGACCGGCAGGCCGTGCCCGACCACCACAAACTCCCGTGCCTGGCCCGTGGGCTCGAGCGTGCCCGCCCCGACACCGACACTTGCACTGCGACGACGGACTCTGCAGCAGCTGCCGCGGCGACAACCAACCCGGCATCCCCGACCACACCCCCGCCGATCACATCGCCGCCCGATGCACATTCATCACCACCCAGCAACTGTCCGGCGCGGCACTGTCCCGCTACGGAAAGACTGGCGCCACACGCGAAACCCAGCCGCCCGTGCCACCATCGAAACCTTCGCGGACGCACTGATGACAGCCGAAAACCCAGTGGGCGAAGGCCATTCACCGCAGCATCCCAACGGCGACAGTGGGTTCGATCCGCCCGATCCGCCTCACATGGCTCACCCATACCGAACTCGTCCAAGCGATCAGCACCCTCGAACTCCGCATTCACCTCGCCGACGACCACTCCACCATCTACGGCCCCGCACCCAGCATCACCAACGCAGGAGACTCGACGGATACCGCCTGGCTGGAAGACGAACTCACCGAGCTCGAGGCTGAACTCACGCCGCGCCGATCTCACACCTGAACAATCCACCGCTGAGGAGACACAGCGGGCCAACCGCGAACACGGAATCCAAAGCTGGCCCGCCCTGCAGCAAACCGCCCTGGACGCCACCGCATCCGCCGAAACCGACGGCCCCGAGTTCTGGTTGTGGCGGGTAGCGACGTTCGTAACGCGGAGTGTGGGTGAGTATCACATCCCGCATGAACACGGGCGAAAAGGAGGGATCATCCCCGCGGACGTGGGGAGCGCATGCGGCCGCCCCCGCCGGCACCAACCAGCTCGGGATCACCCCCGCATACGCGGGGAGCACCACGCCAGCGCGTGAGCGCTGCACAGCAGCAGGGCTCATCCCCGCATGCGCGGGGAGCAACTGACCCTGGTCCGGATGATCGTGTCCGGGAAGGGCCCATCCCCGCGTGCGCGGGGAGCACATCTGCGGTCTCCCGTAGGTGCGGGCCAGCAGGGGCTAATCCCCGCGTGCGCGGGGAGCACGGTGACGGACGATGCCCGATCGGTTCCGGCGAGGGCTCATCCCCGCGTGCGCGGGGAGCACAACGCCGGATCCGGGAACATGTTGTGCTGGACGGGCTCATCCCCGCGTGCGCGGGGAGCACGCCAGCCGCAAGCTCTCACCCGGGTCCGGCCGGGGCTAATCCCCGCGTGCGCGGGGAGCACAGGCGCTCAGGGTTGTTCAGTTTGCGGACGCGGGGCTCATCCCCGCGTGCGCGGGGAGCACGTGCTGTCTGGGTCGAATCCGTACAACAAGGCGGGCTCATCCCCGCGTGCGCGGGGAGCACATGTGGACGAACCAGCCGGACTCGTCGGCTGGGGGCTCATCCCCGCGTGCGCGGGGAGCACTCTCGATGGCGGCCCGTACCGCGCAACCGGGTTCGGCTCATCCCCGCGTGCGCGGGGAGCACACTTGTTGACATGCAGGTTTGCATTGAACCTGGCGGTTTTTCATTCAGTTTCCCGTCGGGTCTGTCGGTTGCGGCCAGCCTTCCTGTATCGGCTGGCCTTGCTCCAACCCGCTCGAGGGCCCACGGTCTTCTGGTTTCCTGGGTGCGGTCGGCGGATGAGGTGGACACCGTCGGTTTCTACGGGTTCCCACTCGTGGCGGTGCACCTTGAACGCCAGTCTTTGTTCCGAGCGGGTGGAGTAGATCATGATGGCGCGCCCGTCTTTCGACAGTTCGACGACACGTTGCCAGGCCAGGTCGCGGACGCGGGTAGTGAGGATTCCAACGAATACACCGGGACTGATCTCGAGCAACCATCTGGTGAGGTGACCACGCAGGCCTGCCGGGCAGGCACTGAGGACGAGGACTACCACGGAACTTCCTCGTCGTCGTACGAGATACCGGCAGCGACATTACCTTTGCGGTCCCACAATTCGACGATGTCGGTGTCCCACTCGTCGCCGGCCTCGGGATTGTCGGGAAGCAACAGCGCATGGATATCTCTGCAGCATCGTTCGAGCAATTTCCCGCGTAGACAGTGTCTCGAACGGAGCGACGGGTGACGCTGGGGATGTCATCTGTCGCTTCCGCGACTACGTCGAATGCCACGGGTATGGCAAATTCGGCTTTATAGAGGTCGGCGATGTCGAAGACGAACGATCTCTCGTGGCCGGTGTGGACGAATCCCAGGCCCGGCGAGCATCCCAGGGCTACCACGACGGCGTGGACAATGCCGTACAGGCAGGTGGTTGCGGCCGAAAGCGCTTGGTTGACAGCGTCACTGGCGGTGTAGTCGTTTGGGTCGAAACTCCTTCTCTTCCAGTCGATTCCCGTGCGTTCGGCGTGTTCGCGGTAGAGCCGACGAACACGTGCTCCCTCGCGTCCACGCAATTGCTGCATGGACAGGGCGCTGACGTCCTCGCCCGGGAACCGCATCGCATACATTGCCCGGGCAACAGCGAGCCGGGCCGTTTGATTCGACACGGCTGCTGCTTGTGCTTCAAGTAGGCGCGAGGTACGGGCGAGAGACCGTCCGTGTGCGTAGTACCGGACACCGCGCTCTCCTACCCATACCGCAGTTGAGCCACTTTCGGCCAACAGCATCATTGCCTGATGTGTTACTCGGGTGCCTGGCCCCAGCAGCAGCGCACCCAGTGTCGCGGCAGGGATGTGGACGACGCCACGTTCGTCGGTTGCGGTAATTGCATTTGCATCGCGGTGCACGGTGGCGCGTTCGAGGTAGATGAACGACAGCCGGTCCTGTGCGCGTACGAGTTCACTAATGCGTGGGGGCCGTACCCCTGGAAGGTCATTCATCCGACTGCGGCAAGGGTCAGCAGTCCACAGCCGTAACCCTTTCCGCGACCGATGCCATTGATCAGTGCGGATTTGAGAAGCGTGGCATCGGTCACGATCAGTGTGCCTTCGAATGTGGCCATCGACAGTGTGACGTTGTTCGCGGTGCCGTTGCCGCGTCGAAAGCGTGCGGTGTGACGGTCGACGATGGCGACGTCGGGCTGGCGGTCGTCGTTGGGCCCGCATTCGCAGGTGATGAATCCATAGCGGGATGCTTGACGATGGAACCAGTCCAGTTGTTGAGCGGAATTGAGGCCTCTGGGAGCTCCGCGACCTTTGCCCACAGTCGCGCCCTGGGCGGCTGTGCTGGTGGGGAACGGTTTCGGAACGCCACGTACGGGGTTGGCGGTCAGCCGGAAATGCCAGGACTGACCTGGCTGCAAGATGTCGAGAAGCTCACCGTACTTGCGTGTTACCCACGCTGTTGTGGTCGGCCATCCGGCTTGCTCGACGACGTGGGTGAAGTCAGGTTCGATCGGGCTGACGACATACAGATGAATCGCGTGCCCGACTCGATCCATTCGCCACAGCACGCGCCCGTCGCCGGTGTGCTGTTCGAGCGCTTCCGGTGGAAAGGACTTCATGACCGCACCGTGTGTGGCATGTGGCGAGGTAATGAGCTTGGCTGTATCACGCCGTGCGGGGTTGAGCGGTATCCGCGACAGATACATCATGCGCCTCCGAACACACTCATCGGATCGTGGCCCTGAACTCGCGATGCGGGATTGCCGACGCGGACATGGTCGGCCACGACCGCACGCCAACCGTATTCACGTCGTTCCGGATCAAAGCTGATCGGGACATCCCGAACACGGTCATCCATCGGATCCACAGGATCCCCGGGCAACCGATCGCGATATATCGGCAGGTGTACCGTTGTCGGCTGTCGGCGACGGTACCGCTCGCTCGCTTCCCAGGGGACCTCTTGTAGCGCCTGAATCAGTGTCATCTCTCGAATATCGCCGAGGACAAGCGGTTCGGTCACCGGGCACGATCGGCGGCCCAGATACAGCGGAAATGAAGGGCGGCGCAAGGCCTCCCGGATTCCGTCGAGCAGGTTTCGATCACCCTGGATATAGGCGGTGAATACCGCGTCGGCGATGTAGTAGCGCTGCGACAGCGGATACTGGTTGCGTCCGTCGAGGCTGACTGCGACTTGAAAATCGCGGACGAGACTTCCCTGCTGGTCGATGCGTGTGCCGAACGCCAAGCCGGTGAGTTCGTCCTCGATGGGGTCGATGCGCCGGTGACCACGCGCAGCGCTGATCAGGCCTAGGATTCCGCTCTTCGATGGGTACTGCTGTGTTTCGCGTCGTGCGAACCGGCTGGCGACTCCCCAGGATTGCAACGGGGCAGCCAGCCGAAGAACCAGCACGCTCATGATCGGGACCCGAGGGCCGCTTCGACTCGCGCACTTATGCTCGCGAGGACAGATGCGAAAGAGGCCGGAGGAGCCAGCGCCGCAAGCTCCTCGATGCCCTCGCCCGCGGCGACAACGAAGTTCTCGGTCGTTCCATCACCGAATGCCTCTTCAATCGAGCGCTGGCGGGCGACGAGGGCCTTAGCCGCTGCGACGGCACGGGCGGCGCCTGCTGCGTTGACTGGTTCCTCGAAGGCCGTGACCAGGTTGACCGGCTGATCGGTTCGCAGGCTGATCACCACGGCATCGGGCAGGGTCCTGTTGGCGAACGTATTCTGCTTGCCAGTGGGCATGCTCGTGACGATGGCGTTCAGAAAGACTTCGACCGCACGAACGGTGGCGGCGTCGTCGCCGAGATTCCTACGCAGGTGTGCGACGTCGACCGTAGCGTACCGGTACAGCGTGGACGAGTTGAATTCGACAGTGCCGATCATTCCGGCACCACGGTTGTCATCAGGGGACAGATCGTCGACCGCAGTGTAGTAATCGAATTCGGTGTCCACGGCGTGAACACTGATCGCGTGAGCAACTTGCGCGGCGGCATCGACATTCAGGTCAGCGGCGTCGGCGATCATGCGACCGAACAATGCCACGTCGACACTGTTGCCGGTCTGCGCTGCGGCGCGGGCCTCAGCCTTGTCGACGGCCTTTCCGCCGCGGGCCGAGTCGACCGCGAGTTGGGCGAGTCGTTGGATTTGGGTGGCGCTGAGGAAGACCAAGTACTTGGACTGCGCACGTTCGTCGCCCTCGGTGGAAGCTTTGTCTGTTTTCGTTTTGCGGGTCGGCTTCTCGAGTTCTTTTATCCCCGCTGCTTTGAGGACGCTGATGGCCAGGTCATCGCAATCGGTGAGAGTCTCATCGAGAGCAATGATGGCCTCCGATACCAGTTCGACTACGCGCTTGGTGCGCACACCGAGAGAACCTGGATCGAGGTCACGACGAAACATCAGGCGGGCAGCGCGTTTCCATGCCTGACTCGAGACGCGTGCTCGTGGCACTCCGCCGTATACAGCAGTTTTCGGGCTTCCCGTGTCGTCGCGGTTGATGTTGCTCGGCGGCACGGTCTGCAGGATGTGCACATCGACGAACATTCGGGTCATTGGTTGTCTCCTGAGGTCTGGTTAACGAGGTTGTCGTCGCTCTCGTCGGCGGCGGCACTGGGCCGGTGGTAGTCGCGGCTCCATTGCAGACGTATCCGCGGTGCGAGATCGGGTTGCTGGAGGCGGCGTAGGTCACGCGCGAGCCGGCCGTAGTCGATGGGAATGCGATAGTCACGTAACTGGGTGATCAAAGCGCGCAAATACACCATGCGAGTGCGCCGTTCACGCGCGCTGCCGACCGCGTGGAACCGCCGACGCACGGCTTCCTCTGCATCCGACCGCCGCCCCAGCGTCCACACTGCGGCACCGAACGTACATCCCTGGACGTGCATGGGTTCTTTGCGCGATTGCTGATGCCATGCGTGCAGCGTGACGGCGTCGTAGGCTGCCTGCTCCCAAGGTGTGGCGATGCCATCCCGCTCGGCCACCGAGTACAAGCTGGGATCTGCCAAGAGTTCCGGCAAGCCTGTCATCACCAAGGCCCACAGCGCGGGATCACAGCCGAGCGGCGCCCCGAGCCCGCGGCGCAGGCGCGCGAGGGCTGAGACAGCGGCGGGGTTATCGGCCAGTCCTTCGCGTTGGCGACGGCTGACCTGTCGACCTACGAACGATTCCAATTCGCGATCCCGTGCAGCAAAACTGCTGTCACGCCGAGTATTCGAAGTAGTGGTCATGCTGCTGCAGTGTCCTTGTTCTGCTTTGCGTGCTCCTCGGACAGGCGAGGGAATAGGGCAGGCAGGATCTTGCGGATTCGGTGGTGGAACCAGATTTCGGCCAATCCGGCATCGACATGTCTGCCATCGATGAGGCGGCCGATCCACGCCTTCGGTCCTGCCGCAGCCACGATCTGTGAGGCCGCTGACTCGATGACCTCACGCACGGTGATCTGCCACTCGGTCTCGTACACGGGTACGTCGTCAGATGAAGAGAGTTTCGAAAGCCACTGGCGATACGGCGAATCCAAGGCGATAAAGCCTTGCTCACGGGCGCGGTGACGGGCACCGGTTGGATCACCCCCACCGACGCGGGCGAGAGTGCCGGCGAGGTTGTCGAGCGCACCGACGGCGTTGTCGGCGATTTCCACAGCTCGCAGTGCGCACACCCGGAGCGCTGGATCGGTAGTCAGCAGGGCGGCGCGGAATCCCAGGGCGTCATCAACGATGTCGCCGACGACCGACTGATTGTTTATGTAGTGCATTCCGATGGCGCGTAGTCGCAGTGGATATGCCGAGTCCAACTCCTCCTCATCGATCAGGTAGCGAACCCATTCCATCACGCCCGGCGCGAACGGTCGCCCCTGCTGAGAGCCGCGGCTGCCCAGTTCGCCGAGCATCGCTGTCAACCCGCGCCACAGCGTCCGGTCCGGATCGTGCTGTACTGGGTAGTGGCGGGGCTGGCCGGCCTTCTTCGACTGCACACTGCTGAACCGCCACGCCGTCATGGGCTCTATCCGTTGTCGGTTGAAAGGCTCGAGCGCGTCGCCATTGCACAACAGGACGCCTGTTACGTGATGGCCGTCGTGGACAAGCCGGATTCGGCGACTCTGCCAAGTGAACAGATCCGCAGGCCCGGCCGGCACCGAATGAAGCCTTGCCCGACCGCTGTCGCGGTCTCGTTCCCAGACCGGCCGGTCATCGAGATCCCAACGCTCGCCGTTGCCGTCATGCAGAACGAGGTTGAGTAGCAAGGTCTCCGCCAAGGTGGCGCCCTCGACGACAACTCCGCCGAGACACCCTGCCCACGCAACACCGATCGGGTAACCCTTGCCCTTTTTGACCCGCGGATCGTCGGCCGCGCCGGTCTTGATGCCCGACGAATCGAACGCATGGGTGTGCACGAGCCATCGCGCAGCTTCGGCGAAACTCATCCGGGCAATCGAGGATCCGGCTCGCGTGGTGAAGTATTTCTCTCCATTCGGAACGTCCGCGATAATCCTGTCCAGTCCGCTGACCGTTTCATTTTCCGCCCGCAGGCCGGCTACCTGCATGAACGGCTCAACCGTATCCAGCAGCGAAAAGCGATGCCGATAGCGAACCAAATACCCGTCTATTTGCTCGACTGGTAGCTTTTTCGCCTCGCCCCCCGGACGCCACAGCGCTCCCCACGCCTCGGCGGCCGGTCGAGAACGGTCGTCGCAAGTCCGCAGTAATACTGCAAGCAGAAGACGCAGCACGGCGAACGATTGCGTCGGAATTTCCCCGGCCAGGCTCCCCAGCTCATGGGCCCGAGCGAAGACATCGCGCAGTGATAATTCGCAGGGCCGACCACCT